>DATGYJ010000446.1:0-27029 GCA_035298105.1 Anaerolineales bacterium
CAGTCTGACCCGCCTGCGCCGAGAAACGCCTGATCTATTTTTGGTCCTGGTCAAGGAGTGGCTGCATCCTGCCCGCCAACGCATGTGGTCAAATGGAGTACAGGCGCTGGTGCCACTGATTTCATCGCCAGACTTCGACAATCTGCCTCCCATCTTTGAAATTGTCGAACCCATTCTCAAATCTTCACCTGCGACGTTACAATTCGATTTACAGGAATTAATTACGGTGTTATTTGAAGCATCACCCGACGAAACTACATACTTTTTGCAGCAGATCTTGAAGGAAACCAGGAGCCCATTGCCAGCCGTTGCTTTGCGGCGGATGTCATCAGAATTGCCGCAGGAGCTCCAATCCAGTCTGCGTGAAATGCTGCGTCAGACCAGGACCAGATAAGCATGGTGTGCAGTAGTTTCGACTCCCCTGGCACCGCCCGTGATTTGCTAGGCAAATCAGGCAGGTGTGCGGAGCGCCCTGTGGGTTAGTCGTTTGCCTTCAGGCAATTCGGGTTACCTTCAATAAGAAAGGAATCTACGATGCAAATCGCGAGAGGCGTCATTGGAGGGATATTGTTATTCCTCGGGCGAGAACTTAATTTTCTCTTCGCAGGGGCTATGGCTGTACTCATTGGCTTTCGACTTACACCACTTCTTCCACCGCAATGGCCAGGATGGAGTGTTTATGTGTTTATTGGGGCGTTAGCCGTGATTGCCGCAGCAATCACTATTATCAATGAACGCATAGGATATTTCCTCTCCGGCTTTCTTGCAGGAGGCTATTTTCTGGTAGAGTATTATGAACCCGGTTTCCTCACTCTGCCGCTTTTGCCATTTCTCGTTGGGGGTACGATCGGTTCTCTGATCATCGGTATCTTCACGGAATGGGCATTGATGATCGTCTCGTGCCTGTTCGGTGCGTACTATGTTACAAATTTGTTCACCTTATCTCCAATTGCCGAAATTCTGGTGGGTTCCGGCTTATTCATCATTGGGGCACTAACACAAGTCATCATCATGCGTATGCAGAAAAACGCATGAAACATGACCAAGACCAGCCATTTGAAGGAGGCTGAGATGCTCAATGTAATCAACCTAATTCTGGGTGGGGCCCTGCTCATTGCTGGGCGCAAACTTTTCTGGCTCTTTGTCGGCGCAGCAGGGTTTATCACCGGGATACAGCTGGCAACGCGTTTCTGGCAAGGGGCCGGACTGGTCGCAATTATCGTTGGTCTCGTTCTCGGCGTGATCTTTGCTTTACTGGCTATTTTTCTGCAGGCGATTGTGATCGGAATTGCCGGATTTCTGACTGGCGGATATGTCCTCACCGTACTAGCCAGCATGGTTGGGTTGGAGGCGACCGGCATATCCACGTGGGTCATTTATATTATTGGCGGCATCATCGGCGTAATCCTGGTCAGTTTCCTCTTTGATTGGGCCCTGATCACTTTGTCTTCCTTAGCGGGTGCATCCCTGATCGTTCAATCTTTTGTGTCTCAACGCGCATTTGGCGGGGTAATGTTCCTGATACTCTTTCTCGCAGGTGTTTTGATCCAGGGTTTCATTCTGCGGCGCGAAAAAGCGCTCGCGACGGCCACATAATCGAAAGGTGCGCCGCAATTGCACGTCAAGACCAAATTCCTTGATCACCATCGATAGCAGCGATTAGTATAGCTCCTACAGAAAGGTGCGATGCACGGATGACACCCTCCTCCCAGATCTATTGGCACACTACGGTCCAAATGCCTGATGATTCCAGGTTGGTACCGCTTCCAGAGAAAGTGGATGTTGCCATCATTGGCGGGGGATATACGGGTCTGAGCGCAGCACGCCTGCTTGCACAGAACGGAGTCAAAACCGCTGTGCTTGAAACCAACACGATCGGTTGGGGCGCCAGTTCACGCAATGGCGGCATGGTGTTGACAGGTCTCAAACTGGGCATGCAATCTGTGATGAAAAATTATGGGCAGGACCTCACCAGGAGATTGTTTCAATGTTCGCTCGAAGCAATAGATACGGTCGAGCAAATTGTCAAGGAAGAGAACATAGACTGTGGCTTCGGACGCTACGGTCATTTGCTCACAGCCAATAAACCTAAACATTATCAGGCGCTGCAGGAAGAAGCAGAATTTATGGAAAAACAATTCAACCACCAGCTGCAGCTTCTCAGGCGTGCTGAACAACAGTCCGAAATCGGCTCTGACATTTACTACGGAGCACTGTTGGATGAGGGCAGCGGCGGGCTTAATCCCGCGCAGTATGTCACCGGTCTCGCCTCGGCAGCAGAAAAGGCTGGGGCAACCCTCCATGCGCGGGCACGCGTGATCATGCCGGGGCGCCGAGAGAAACGCTTCTTCCTTGACACAGAAAGGGGCTCATTAAGAGCAGACGCCCTTCTGGTGGCCACCTCCGGTTATACGGGAAATGTCACCCGGAAATTGCAAAAGAAGGTGATCCCCATTGGGTCATATATTATTGCAACTGAAAAACTATCAAATGAGGTCGTGAAGGAGCTCATCCCCAGGAACCGCATGATCTACGATTCCAGGCATTATTTGAATTATTTTCGCCTGTGGGACAGCCGTCTGATCTTTGGCGGACGCGCTGCCTTCTTCCCGGAAGCATCTCGCACCATTCAGCGCAGCGCGGACATCTTGCGGCGGGAAATGGTCCGTGTGTATCCCCAATTGAAGGATGTAAAGGTGGAATATGTTTGGGGCGGCACGCTTGACTTTGCCTTCGACATGATGCCACATGTCGGCGAAATGGATGGGATCTGTTTTGCGCTGGGGTATGCAGGTCATGGGGTGGCGATGGCAACCTATCTTGGCAAAACTGTCGCCGAAGCCATGCTGCACGGAACCATCAAAGAGCATCCCTTCAACCAATTCCCGTTTCCCTCTGCCCCTTTCGGTTTGTACAACGGCTTCCCCTGGTTCCTACCCTTTGCTGGCGCGTGGCACAGGATTTTGGATTGGGTGGAATAAAGCTTTTCTTTACTCAGCCACCAGCCGGCCCGCCCTCAAATTATTCGAGATGAACCTTCGGGACGATGTTTATATATTGTTTCCGATCACTTTTAATAGATATTCAGCTCACTTCTCAAAAACCGGCTTTTGCCTGCAAATTGGTCATGAAAAGTTTGATATTTATACAACAAGGAGTAGAATTAGCCTAATACGCTCAAGGAGAACTCAGAGGAGCATGGATATTCATACATTCTATGCTGTGACCGTGGCTGCCAATTTTACACGAGTGGCAACGTGGTCGGTGGGGAGGGATAAACAGGAAGGCACGCGCCCGCTCTCGAGAGGCGCCTATACTTCCCTTTTGATTCCTGTGCTCATAAGCTCGACTGCAAATATGGGAGGGAGTAATACATAAAGTATTTCCGGTTATCTTATCTTGATTGCCCACAGGTTCATTTGGAATTCAATGACTTATTCGATTCAAACGTAATCTAATTTATACAGAGGAGAGAATCTTATGTTGACTGAAGAGAAGACGAATAACAAAACCAGCGACAAAGTCATGGAAAGGGAAGTTTACTATCCATCCGAGGAAGTCATTGCGCAGGCTCGGCTCAAGGACTGGGATACCGTGGCTGCCAAAGCCCTGGAAGACCCGCAGGCTTTTTGGGCTGCCGAAGCCGAAGAGTTGGAATGGTTCCAGAAATGGGACAAGGTCCTGGATGACTCCAACCAGCCGTTCTTCAAGTGGTTCGTAGGGGCGAAAACTAATATCGTTCATAATGCAATCGACCGTCATCTTAAGACATATCGTAAAAATAAACTGGCATTGATCTGGGAGAGCGAAGACGGCAAACTGCATCAGACTTATTCCTATTACGCCATGAACCGGGAAGTGAACCGCATGGCGAATATCATCAAAGCCATGGGCATCCTGAAAGGTGACCGCGTCACGATCTATATGGGACGCGTGCCCGAGATCGTCTTTGCCATGCTGGCTTGCGCCAAGATCGGCGCAATCCACTCCGTGGTGTTCGGCGGCTTTTCTGTGGACTCACTGCAGGGTCGAATTGACGACAGCCAATCGAAGCTGGTAATCACCATGGACGGAAGCTACAACAATGGCAAAGTTGTCGAGCTGAAGCGCACTGTGGATGAGGCGCTCAAACGCTGCCCGTCCGTAGAGAACGTGATCGTTGTGAAACGAATAGGGCATGATGTTCCAATGGAATTGAGCCGCGATCACTGGTATCACGATTTACTGGCTCTTCCCATCGCAAACGGAAAATGCCCAACGGAGGTGATGGATGCAGAAGATCCACTTTATATCCTCTATACATCGGGATCAACGGGCAAGCCCAAAGCCATCGTCCATACCCACGGCGGATACATGGTTGGTACATATACCACACTCAAATATGTCTTTGATCTCAACGACGAAGATCGCTGGTGGTGCGCAGCCGACCCGGGCTGGGTAACGGGTCACTCGTATATCGTCTATGGTCCTCTGCTCAATGGGGCAACTTCCTTCATGTTCGAAGGCGGACCGATGTACCCGTACCCAAATCGCTGGTGGCAGTGTGTCGAACGCTATGGGATCACAATCCTATATACCGCGCCCACGGCCATTCGTGGACTCATGCGCTTTGGCGAAGCCTGGCCCAACAAACACGATCTCTCCTCCCTGCGGTTGCTTGGTTCCGTTGGTGAGCCGATCAATCCCGAAGCCTGGAAGTGGTATTACCGTGTGATCGGCAAGGAACGCTGTCCTATCATGGATACCTGGTGGCAGACCGAGACCGGCATGTTCATGATCACCCCCACTCCTACCGTTCCGCTCAAACCGGGCTCGGGCACACGCCCGTTCTTTGGGCAGGAGGCTGAAATTGTGGACGACCACGGCAATCCTGTCCCTGATGATACCGAGGGCTATCTCGTTTTGAAGCGCCCCTGGCCCGCGATGCTGCGTACCATTTACGGCGACCCCGACCGGTACGTGGATCAGTATTGGTCGAAGAACCCGGGCAAATACACTACCGGCGACTCTGCCAAACGTGACAAGGATGGCTACTTCTGGATCATCGGCCGCGTGGACGATGTGATCAAGGTCAGCGGTCACAGACTCGGAACTGCAGAAGTTGAATCCGCGCTGGTAAGTCACCCTGCTGTTGCCGAAGCTGCTGCGATTGGGCTGCCCCATGAGGTCAAGGGCCAGGGAATCCACACTTTCGTCTTATTACGTGCAGGCATGACAGGCACGCCGGAGTTGGCTGAAGAATTGCGCCAGCATGTTGCCACGCACATGGGTCCGATTGCTCGTCCCGAAGAGGTCAAGTTTGTGGATAAACTTCCCAAGACGCGTTCCGGCAAGATCATGCGCCGCGTGTTGAAAGCCAGAGCGCAAGGGTTGCCGGAGGGAGATGTTTCGACGCTAGAGGAGTAGAGATCCGAGAAATGGGAAATTGGCATATTGGAAATTAGAGATATGTGATTGCCCCGCGATGGGATGAATATCTAAATCGCGGGGCTGTTTTGTGTTTGGCCGCATCTTTTGTATTGCCGGGATGACGCCGGTTCAGGCGTCGAATCTTTACTGGATTTCCTTTGATAACACCTTCGCAAGGCCAAATTACGGCAGACAATCCGCGCCATGCGAATCTTTCAACAGGCCTGTTTCGCTTATAATTACCAACCATGGCAAGCAACGAATACGAAAGTCAGATCCTTCAATGGCGGGCAAAGAAGCATGATGAATTGGTTCGCGAGAACGGCTGGCTATCACTGGCAGGGCTTTTCTGGCTAAACCCGGGTAGGAATCTGGTCGGCTCGAACCCGATGTGCGAGGTCGTTTTGCCCGAGCGCGCGCCTACTTTTCTTGGCATCGTCGAACTAAAGGGCAAGACCACGCGCCTGCAGGTGGCAGCCGGAGTCCACGTGCAGGTCAACGGGAAATTGGTCCAGAAAGCCATTCTTAAGTCCAGCCAGGAAGCGAAGCCTAGCTTTATCACATGGAACGATCTGCGGATGGTTCTGCACGAGCATGCCAATAGATACGCCATCCGCATTTGGGACAATCAGCGACGGCAGCGCTTTACCCTGCCTCTCTTGAAGTGGTTCCCTATCGATAAACGCTTCCGCCTCAACGCACGCTATACGCGTTATCCTGGACCGAAAGTATCCGGCCAGCCTGATACATTTGGCGAGATGGTCGAAGACCGCATGGACGGGTACGTCACTTTTAAGTTCGAGGGCAAGACCTATAAGCTCGACGTGACGGAAGTAAAAGACCACAAGCTATTCATCAAATTTCGGGATTTGACCAGCAGTAAAGAGACATATCCACCCAGTCGATATTATTACACCGAGCCTGTCCTGGGCGATAAGGTCGTTTTGGATTTCAATTATTCCTATAGTCCACCCTGCGCGTTTACTGAGTATGCCACTTGCATCTTCGCGCCGCAGCAAAATTATCTGCCCTTCCGTGTCGAAGCCGGAGAGCTTTATCGAGGCTGACTCGTAACAAAACTGTAAATTTCCAATCTGGTCGTTTAGGTATAATCAGATCATGGCAAACGACGATTACGAACAAAGTACCCTCAAATGGCGGCAGGAAGTAGATAGTAATCTGCGCCGCGAAAACGGTTGGCTCGCCTTGGCAGGTTTATACTGGCTCCGGAGAGGGACCAACCTGATCGGCTCCGATCCTGAAAGCGACATCCTTTTGCCAAAACGTGCGCCCGCACGACTTGGCACATTCGAGTTTGACGGCAACAACGTCATGCTGAATGTGGAATCAAGGATGCCTGTTGAAGTCAATGGTCTAATCACTAAGTCGGCCCTGCTGGATGCGGACGAGGAAGACGTCCCCAGCTTTATTGTCTTCGGCGAGATGCGGATGGTGGTTGTTCGCCGTTCAAAGGGAGTGGGGATACGTTTGTGGGACAATACGAGAGCCGAACGCCGCCTCTTCCCCAGCCGGCAATGGTATCCCGTTAAAGAGAAGTTTCGGATCCCTGCCACTTATACCCGCTATGAGATCCCCAGAGTAGTGAAGATGCCCGATATCCTGGGTGCCATCCTGGATGAACCCATGCAGGGCTTTATCTCTTTTGAATTGGATCGAAAGAAATATGAATTGGTCGTCGAGGAACTGGCTGACCACCGGCTATTTGTCCAATTCATGGACCTGACCAACAACAAAACAACTTACCCCGCCGGGCGCTATCACTACACGGACGCGCACGAAAATGGCAGGGTGTTTGTTGATTTCAACAAGGCCTACAGTCCACCCTGCGCGTTTACTGAATACGCCACTTGCACCTTTCCCCCACCAGAGAATCATTTGAATGTCGCGATCGAGGCAGGAGAGATCTACTCGGGACATCATTAAAAATAACGCTTCCGCACGGTCTGAGACCGTGCGGATTACTTACAGTGTGCCGCATCATTTACCTAACTTTGCTATAGTTGGGTCGTACGGTTAAGCAAGGCGGGCTAAGGCCGCAAACCTAAGTCTGCGCCAAATGCAACAGGAACTCTGGAACCCACACCCCTCCATAACCAAGCAGCCTGGCCAGCGCGACACCGAGCAAAAGAGCGACGCTGAAGACAATCAAGCCAATATCCAGGGCTCGATAGTGCAACTGCGGCTGCCATGTGCGCGGTCCCACGCCAAAGGCCCGCAAATCCATGGCTTCCGCAATTTCCTCACCACCCACAATGGCACCAATCACCAGAGGGACCATAAAAGGAGCCATCTTTCTGACCTTCTCGATCAATCCACCCTGGAGCTTATCCAGCTCATAGCCCCGTGCCCGTTGAGCATCCAGGATAATTCCCAGATCGCGAGCCATCGTTGGCACGAGACGGAACGAAAGATCCATGGCGTACGCAAATTTGTCAGGTATACCTAAGCCATGAAAGGTGATGCCATACTGAGTTGGATTGATCGTATACGGGATGATCAGGGCCAGTAAGGCAAATGTGAGTATGCGCAGGATCTGTGCGATTAGGAAAACGATCTGTTCAGCTGACAGAGAAGGAGTGATTGTCCAGAACAACAGCCGGAATGACGGGCCAACGTACAGCGGATGAGTCTCCGTAACGTAACCCGTCATACGGTTGCCGGTGAGCAGTGTCAGAACAGAGAGAAAGGTAGCCAGTAAGACAATCACTAACCAGAAACGCCGGGATTCACGGAACGAAATACGGGCCAGCAAAAACTGAATTAGCGCCAGGGCCAGCACCCCAAGCACCCATCGGATATCCCAGAGTAGCATGGCAGCCGAGAGCGCGCATAGCATAAAAACGATGCGTGCCCTCGGATCCAGGCGCTGGATGATCGTATTCCGATCCAGATATTTCCAGGTGACGAGCACTACCGGCCCCCACGTACCATGGCTGCTCGATAAGCGATCAACAGGATCGGTACTAAAACAGCTACAAAGATAATGTCCGGCCCCACCGCTGGAACAAATTCGCCAAGAATTGCAACCACCGGGGTGTAGCCGTTGATCCAGATATCAGCGATCGAGGCGAATCCGATTCCGACAATCACACCCAGGGCACTCCATACAATTGCCGTATTGATCTCGGTCTGTTGCCGGAAGAGGAAATAGGCAGCCACGATGACGACTGCTCCAAGAACCAACACCCACCAGAAAGTGCTATGGTTGGCTTGCTCTCCCGTAATTGGATTCTCAAAAGTTGATCCAGGGGCAAAAAGTGTAAATGCTGCGGCGATCAATGCCAGGGCCGCAACTACCCAGGTGATCGTCGCTGACTGTTTCTTCTTAGTTGCAAAAACCATCAGCAGGCCAGGGATCATGCCAAGCAAGCCGTTGCCGAGATCCCAGGCAGGAAAAACGCCCCAACCCGTCAACGCATCGCCCAGGATATTACCAAAGGCTCCGGCAAAGAAGCCCACCACCGGACCGAACAGGAAACCAAAAAGAGGTGGAATTGCAACCGCCGGACGAAGAGACACAAGGCTAACCGATGGGACAACAATGGTACTGACATTGGTCGCCCATGACAGGAGACCATATAGCACTGCCCCGATCGCCATGAAAACAACTTCGCGCGTGCCCACATTCCAGATCGGCTGGTCGGCAAAGAAAACGTAGACCACGTAGACGATGACCGCGCCGATGATCAGCCAGGTGATCCAACCACCAATACCCAGGGCAGTCTGCGCCCCCAACCCATAAGCGTTCTCTCCACCCCGCATACTTGCGATCGCGTTGCCGAGATAAAGCAAAATTGCCAGGGCAGCGAAGCCAATAACGATTGGCAAGATTGGACGAACCCATTTATTGGTCATAGTGATCCTCCTCACATTTTGATAGGTAGATGAATTTTTGTTGGACGAAAAGCGATGGACTGTTCACTCTGGAAATCTGCTCCTTTCTGGCGCTTCCGGACAAAATCCACAAATTGGAACACTACCAAGTAGCAAAAGATGCAGGGATTCAATAAGAGCGTCCAAGCGAAAACCTTTATACGAATTCAGCCAACTCCTCGGCGCGCAGGAATTTGCCTGTTTTAGGCAGCAGCCTTAAATTCTCTTCAAGGAGCGAAGTTGGCACAATCCGACAGCGCTCGAGTAAGGCCCGGTCATGCAGCACTACTTCTGGCGGACCGTCAGCAGCTACCCGCCCGTCAGAAAGCAGAATGACCCGCGAGGCAAAGATCACAGCCAGATCCAGATCATGCGTAATGAAAAGGACTGCTTCGAAGTTTGAAGCCAGCCTTCCCGAATCGTGCAGTCCCAGAATGCCGTCCATGAAATTCATGTAATTGCCATAATCCTGCCCGGCGGTAGGTTCATCCAGCGCGAGAATCTTTGATCGCATGGCCAGCACACAGGCGATCGTTACCCGTTTTTGTTGGCCGAATGAAAGTGCCAGCGGCGGATAATCCTCCATGCCCACGAGATTCACGATCTTGATAGATTCACTGACCGCCTCGTTCAGTTCCTGAGCTGTGAAGCGGAGGTTCTTCGGGCCGAACTCTAATTCCTCTTTGACTGTGGGTGCGAAGAGCATCTGCGTAGGGCTCTGAAAACAATAACCCAGCGTGCGTGCCACCTGGGCAACTGAGAGTTGGCGCGTATCTCGTCCCTCGACCAAGACTTGTCCCTGACGGGGCTTGACCAGACCAATGGCGTGTTTGATGAGCGTGCTCTTGCCCGCGCCATTCGGCCCCAGCAAAGCTACGCGTTCGCCAGCGTGAATTCTTAAATTGATATTGTGCAGTACATCGGGGTCATCACCGTAACCGAATGAAACATTTTCGAAAGCGATGAGCGGCCTGGTTTCAACAGGCTGAACAGGATGAACAGATGGCGAAACTTTGTCGCCTCTGGCACGCACTTGCCGAATGACCTGCTGCGCCGAGAGCTTGACTTCACGCCGGTCCACAACATCGGCTAAACCCTGGGGCGAGCCCAGATACTGAATATGCCCCTCTTTCATATACAAGACCCGATCGGGTTTGGCAACAAGTGCATCCTCTACTCGATGCTCGATGAGCACGATCGTCGCGCCCTCATCGGCCAGGCGACGAAAGATCGCCAGGGCTTCCTGGGCAGAGGCGGGGTCAAGCGAAGCCAGCGGTTCATCCAGGAGCAGAATTGAAGGACGCATGGCGAGCAAACCGGCCAGAGCCACTTTCTGCTTCTCGCCGCCTGAAAGTGAAAACGTTTCGCGCTCACTCAAATCGGTGAGACCCAGGCGCGTGAGGGCCTCTACCACACGCGTATTCACTTCGCCGGGCGGCAAGCCAAGGTTCTCGGGACCGAAGGCCACCTCAGCTCTCACGTGGGCACCAAGGATCTGTTTCTCGGGGTCTTGCAGCAATGTACCTACCGTCTGCGCCAGACTGGCGAGCGAGAGGTTATGCACATCTTCGCGATTGACCAGTACACGACCCTGCAAATCCCCACGATAACTACGTGGAATGAGTCCGTTGATACAGCGCACCAACGTGGTCTTGCCACATCCGCTGGCGCCTGCCACTAGAAGCATTTCTCCAGGCTTCAGTTCAAATGAGATGTTTTGTATTGCCGGTTCGGGGCGAGTGCGATATTGAAAGGACAGGTTTTCGATGATCAGAGGGGAATCAGGCATCAAAGTTTTCCTGGAAGTCAGTCTCTAGCATTATAAAACACAATCTCTCCGGTAGAGTTCTTCTTCCTCACTTATTTATATAATCACCGTCCCGAAGGTTCCTGGTATCAAACAAGAAGTAAGCATATTGCCCAGAATTTACCATGCTCGCCCACATTGGCACAGCCAACCTTCGGGACGTTTTACCGAGAACAGAGTCAACCCCCAAAAAACTCCGTGTCTCTGTGGTTAAGATATGGGCATGTGTATCCACCTGACTACGACAGAACTTCACTCAAAACTCCATTGGCCCAGTAGTTGAACGGATCGATCCAGCCAGATTAATCTCTTTCTACGATCACTTCTACCGTATCCCCCACCTTCACATCCAACATCTCTGCGGCATTGCTGTTCACCACCGCGATCCCTAAATAGCCGGTGCTGCCCATCAGAGCGATCAAGTCTCCGGCCGGCCGCTCGCCAAAAGTATTGACCATGCCGTTGATCTCTCTCCCTTTTAAGCGCACGTTGATATTTTCCTTCCCCCGCAGTATGTCGCCAAGATGTTCAATGCGGATGTTCGTTGAAACGTTGCCAAAGTGATCAATATGGATCACCTCTCCTTGCCAGCCATGCTCTGTCTTCTCGGGCCTGGGTAATTCGAGGCGAACCGGGTCCTTAAAAGGTGAGCCTAGCTCGCCTAAGGGCTCACCATTTGCCAGGTGGGCTGCCACCGGCGAGAAGATATCCCGCCCATGAAAAACATGACTGATATCTTGCAGCCAGTACTGAGGGCGATCCAATTCAACAAATTCGGTTTGCCAGCCTTGCTGCTCTGCACGCTCCAGCAGGATGGTGATGATGCCATTATCCGGCCCTACAAAAAACCACTCGCCGATCTTCGCAGCCATCGGACGACGTTTCGTCCCTACGCCGGGATCAACAACCACGACATGGACGGAGTCCTTCGGAAAGTAAGGAACAGAACGCGCGAAAATAAGTGCCGCCTCGCGGATATTCTGTGCTGAGATCATATGACTCAAATCTGAAATTTGAGCGGATGGGCAAATCCCCCAGATTACCCCTTTCATGACACCCACCGTGCCATCTTTAATACCGAAATCAGTGGTCAGGGTGATTACGGGCAAGGGTCTCTCTCCTCATTGAAGCCTCGTTTCGCTTGCAGTTGCACTGCAAGCGAAACACCAGATCTTCGCACTGACCGACACTCCCTGGCACCGCCCGCCACTGCGGAGCGTCCCCGAAGCGCAGCGGAGTGGGAGGGCAGGTGTGCCCCGGGTGCACACTTGCGCCTTGCGCTGAGGCGCAAGCCTCAAGCGCAGGTGAGTGCCGGGGAGTGCAGGTGAGCGTAGCGGAGTGGGAACGCGAATAATATGTCAAATTCAATTGTTAATCTTCAAAATCTCGCTCTATAATGACTTCTACGACATCACCAACCTTGGCATCCAGTTTCTCAGCAGCACTCCCATTTACGAGCGCGATCTCCAGGAAATCTTCGCTATCCACCACGGCGACGAGCTCGCCGGATTGCTTATGCCCATATGATTCTGCGATCCCGCGCACTTCAGCTCCTCGCAAGCGGAAGCTCACCCCGGTCCGGCCTTGAAGCGCAGAGACCGGTAAGTCCGTAGTCAGATTACCGAAGACATCGATCACCGTGATGTGCGCGATCCAGCCGTTATCCTTTTTTTCAGGGCGAGGCAGCTGCATCCGAACCGGGTCATGGAACGGCATACCCAATTCGCTCCAGGGAACGCCATTCGCAAGATGCGCGCCGCTGGGAGCAAAGATATCCCGTCCATGAAAGGTGCGGCTGATTTTTGGCAGCCAATATTTTTGATTATTCAAATGAATGAACTCAATCGTTTTTTGATTTTGTTCTGCCTCTTCGATCAGCGGAGTGAGCAAGCCGTTATCCGGACCGACAAAGTATTGGTCCCCCAGCCGCGCAGCCAGCGGACGCCGCTTTGTGCCAACACCCGGATCCACAACATAAATATGAACCGTGCCGGAAGGAAAGAATGGTACTGCCCGCCAGAGCGTGAACGCACCTTCATGCACGTCCTGCGGTGCGATTGCATGACTGATATCGACGATCTTCACCTGTGGAGCAATGCGGTAGATCACGCCCTTCATGATGCCCACAAACCCATTGCGCAGCCCAAAGTCGGTAGCAAGAGTGATGACGGTCATGTATTTTCTTTATTGAGCAGGAGTTTATATTTTTTCAAAAGCATTAAGGGTGGAAGATGGAATCGAGGCGCGCGGTCGCTTGACCAGGAGGCCTGCGGAGCCATGACGAGTCCGCATAGCAGGATCAAAGCCCGGTCGTAATTGACGCGCCAGCCTGCAAAATCCCGCCAGGCTTGTTCGCGGTCTGCCTTGATCGGCAATCCCGCGGCAGCCAGTTGATTGATCACCTCATCGAACTCGCGGCGTTCCACACAGATCGGGACCGCAGGATAACGCGGATCCTGCGGGTTGGGAATATCAAAGTAGGTGGCAATCCGGCGCAGCGCTAAATATCCGGCGCGGATGCACAGTGCGGCAGATACTTCATAAGGAATTTCGACTGCACATAACGTGATCGAAGCTGCATCCAGGACGGCGCCTGCGGCAGTGACCCACGAATTCTCCGGGCGCGGCGAACGGAAGAAGACCAGCGCCGGGAGCGTCGTATGGCTTTCTTCGATATCGGCAAACCAGGTTTCCCAGACCTTCCAATAATCCGCTAGTTTATCGAGCCCGTGGTTGCGATTAAAACGAAGCAACATCTCCAGCGCAGAAGGCGGGCTGCCTGCGCGGACCTCGAGCATGTTGACAGCTTGTTCGCGGCGTGCGAAAGCGGAGTACATGGTCGGCAAATAGGCAATCAACAATGCGACCAGGATCAAACCGATCAGCGCTTCAGTAAAGACAAGCAGTGTAACGAATGGGGTTTCGGAAGCCTCAAAGCCGAGCCCGATCAGGGAGGAGCCACTCAGACGAAAGGCCCCAAAGCCATTACCGATCCCCAGGCTCCAATACATTGCGGCGTAGCCGCAGGAGATCAGCACGTACCAGGTCGGGACGAGCAGCATCAAGCCAATCGGCGCGTAATAAGCCATGATCGCATCCCGGCGACGATAGGTTTTTGCAAAATGCAAAAAAAAGTTGATGATGCGACGCAGCAATCCAAAGACGACCCGGTTGAGCTGGCTCCGGGCAGCCCTGGGTAAGACAATGGTAGAGATGGCAGATGAGAGGGTCAACAGGACGGTAATCAACCCCAGGGTAAAAACGAGAATATGGGTAAGGTTTTCTGAGGTAAACATGGGCGAGATTATAAAGCAGTTGGTTCAGGAATAAGAGGTTATGTAGGTCGGATTGGCAATCCGACCCACTGCTGAAGCTCGGGAACCTTTCCAGGGCTTTGGCGTCTTTAGGGGGAAAGACCCTCGAAAGCAGAGTTTTGGACCAGCTCTGCGTTAGTACAGGACTAGTACAGGATTAGTACAGAAATCCCGACTTCAGCACGGAGACAAAACGAATGGCAAAGGTCAAACTCAGCCCTGTGCTGGGAGAAATCCGGGGGTGACGGCGGAGTTGGTCTACTGCAACCGGTCCGGCAAGCAGACAGTCTCTCTATTGCACATATTGCGCAAAGACTTGTTCAAATTGCTCTTGTGTTTGATATCCAATCCACTGGTGCAGGATATTTCCATCCGCATCCAGCAGATAAAAACTGGGACGGACGCGAAATCCAAGATAATTTTGAAAATCAGCGGTTAATGGGTTGCTGATCTCCAGATAAGAAAACTTGATTTTGCCGAAGTATTTTGCTTCCAGCCCATGCACCATGGGCGCCATTCCCTGGCAGACTGTTCACCAAAATTCAAAGAATTCAACAAATTGCAGGCCGCCCGAGGCCATGCTGACCGTCTTCGGGTCGGTGGCTTCGAGATGAGGACCCCGCGAAGTAGCCACGGCTTGCACAGCCGGCGGCGGAGTAGCCGAGTTCAGACCATCCACGTAAGCATGGGTGGCCGTCAAATCCACAATCGGCGTGACTGTTAAGTTCACGCTCCTGGGAGTTGCAGAGGCAAGTGTCGTGGCCTGGGTCTGAGTGGCAGCCGGGGCGCAGGCGGCCAGTAAAACGGCCAGCAGGCTCAAGCTGGAAAGAAAGCGGATTTTCATTGCATCTCTCTGAAAAGTTGTAACACAAAATCCTTACGCAAGGGTTACATTACTTTCGCAGCACGGCATTAACAAAGTCAGTTGACAAAACTCCTCTTTCGGTACGCGGACGCTACGCGCGGACAACACGGTCTGCGAAACGTCCGTAAATTGACGGAAAAATCCGCCCAATCCGCGAAATCCGTGTACAAAAACAGATGGTCACACGACTTTGTTAAGACCCTGACTTTTGCAGGCTCATCTTTGACGTTGATGAAATCCTACGCTATACTATCTTTGTCCTCTAGGTTCGGTCTGTTCGTCAAAGCGCCGGACTGGAAGACCAATGAATATTAGACCATGAGACTCAACTGAAGGAGGTTGTATGGCTGATTTTAAACTTACTTATGCCACGATGTTCAATCCCCCCGAGGAACTTCATAAAGGCTTTGATAAGGCGGTAGGGAAGCTCAAGGCAAATCTGGGCAAGGAATACGGGATGATCATTGACGGCAAAGACGTGTTTGCCGATGACAAATATGAAGACCGTTCCCCGGTGAATACCGACTGGGTGCTGGCAGTCATTCAAAAAGGCAATGCCACGCAAGCCAACCTGGCGATCGAGGCAGCTCGCAAGGCATTTCCCGGCTGGAGTCACACGCCCTGGCAGAAACGTGTCCAAATAGTGCGCAAGGCGGCCTCGATCATCGAAAAGCGTATTTTCGAGCTCGGAGCGGCTATGGCACTCGAGGTTGGCAAGAACCGCATGGAGTCACTGGGCGATGTGCAGGAAACAGCCGACCTGATGTATTACTCCGCCAAAATGATGGAAGAGAACGACGGCTTTATCAAACCGATGGGCAGAGACCCGCTGGTTGGATATGACTCTACCAATCTTTCTGTTCTGCGTCCTTATGGCGTCTGGTTGATCGTCAGCCCATTCAACTTCCCATTCGCTCTGACGGGCGGACCCACCGGAGCGGCGCTCGTGGCTGGGAACACGGTCGTGATCAAGCCGGCCACGGATACCGCCTGGATCGTGCGACTCTACGCTGAATGTTTGCGCGACGCAGGCTTCCCGGACGGCGTGGTGAACTTTGTCACGGGACCCGGTTCGAGCCTGGGTCAGGCACTTGTAGAGAACCAGGAGTTGGATGGCGTCACCTTCACCGGCTCTTTCGATGTAGGCATGCGACTGCATCACGATTTTGGCAAGCGCAATTACATTCGTCCCGTGATCCTGGAACTGGGCGGGAAGAACCCCGCCATCGTTTCACGTCATGCCAATCTCGAAGACGCGGCGACAGGTATTGTGCGTTCTGCGTTCGGCTTGCAGGGCCAGAAATGCTCGGCAGACTCACGTGTGCTGGTGGAGGAACCGGTATACAATGAACTGCTTGGTAAGCTTAAAGCGAAAACCGATGCACTGGTGATTGGCGACCCGACAGAGCGCGCGACCTATCTGGGTCCGGTCATCAACCAAAGCTCCTATAACGATTTCAAGAACTTCACCGAAGAGATCAACCAGGCTGGCGGCCAATTCCTCACTGGCGGTCATGTCAAGACCGGCGGTATCTATGATAAGGGCTACTTCGTCGAACCCACCTTCGTCACCGACTTGCCCTATGACCATCGCCTGTGGCAATATGAGATGTTCCTGCCCATCACCACGATTGGCAAAGTTGGTGATCTCGATGAAGCCATGAAGATCGCCAACGGTGTAAACTATGGTCTCACTGCCGGCTTCTACGGTACGCAGAAAGAAGTGGATTGGTTCTTCGATAATATCCAGGCCGGCGTCACGTATGCCAACCGCCCGCATGGTGCCACGACCGGCGCATGGCCCGGCTTCCAGCCCTTCGGCGGCTGGAAAGGCTCGGGCGCAACCGGCAAGAACGGCGGCGGATACTACTACGTACAGCTTTACATGCACGAACAGATCCGTACACTGGTCAAGCCCGCCAAAGTCAATGGTTCCGCCAAGAAGACAGCCAGGAAGGCTGCCCCAAAGACATCGTCGTCGAAGAAGAAAGCCGCCAGGAAGACGGCTCGCCGTAAATAATATCTATGCCCTTCCCCGCTGAGGGGAAGGGTTGTTTATTAATGTCGCTGCGAGGAGAGCTCTCGCGCTGACCGGAGGGGGCGTAAGTTGCCCTGCGGAGGGACAGCGTCCGTCTGTCCCGTAGTCGAAGCGTCCTGTAAGGAAGCAACCCCCGATTTATGAGGAGATTGCTTCGCTCGGTCTCGACGCAAAGCGTCTCAACCAGCGCTCGCAATGACATAGGTAAACTATGCCCTGGGACCCAAAACAATATCACAAATTTCAAGCCGAGCGCTCCGCACCGTTCTTTGATCTGCTTGCGCTTGTCGAAATCCGCCCCAATTTGAAGGTCGTCGATTTAGGCTGCGGCACGGGCGAATTAACACGCCAGCTTGCCGAGGCTTTGCCGGACAGTGAGGTGACAGGCGTGGACTCTTCCTCACAAATGCTGGAAAAGGCCCGCTTATTCTCAGGCCCAAACCTGCACTTTGAACAGGGAGATCAGTCTCAGTTGACAGCAGAATGGGATCTGATCTTCAGCAATGCTGCGTTGCAGTGGACAGAGAACCACACCGAGTTGATCCCGCGCCTTTATGAGAGGCTCAATCCGGGTGGGCAGATGGCTGTTCAAGTCCCATCCAACCATAACCACATCTCGCATCAAATCTATCGTGAGACTGCCAGCCAAGAGCCGTTCCGGTCCATTTTGAATGGCTTTCAACGTTACGCACCGGTCTTATCAATTGATGAATACGCACGTCTATTCTTCGTATGTGGTGCAGAACATATCGTCGTCTTTGAGAAAGTTTATCCCCATATCCTGGAAGACTCAGACGCAGTGGTAGAATGGATTTCAGGCACGGCACTTGTCCCCTACTTTGAAAGATTGGGAGAACACAAGCAAGAGTTTATAGGCGCCATCCGTGAAAAGATGTACGCTGCCCTGCCTGACCGGCCTGTCTTTTATCCATTCCGCAGAACGTTATTTTCAGCAAGAAAACCAAAATCATAATAGACCTGACAGATCTTCACCAGTGCTCGAGCGTTCATGGCCTTAGTCTCCGCAGCAAATGCTGAAGACCCTGTCGCGCATGAGACCTGTCAGGTCTGTATCAGGAAAATATGGGCGCACCTCAAGGATTTGATCCCAAGGAAATTATTCACCGCATCGGCACATTCTTCCTCTTAGTGGGAATCGGATTGCTGGTGTTCTTCGTGCTTTCTGAAGCCGCCCAGCAGGTGGCATTCAGTTACTTCTGCTGGAGCGTGGCGCTGATCCTGATCGGCTCGATCTTTCGCAGCCAGTTGAGAAGAACAGTGAAACCTAGCGGGAGATTCAGCCTTGTAAAAAAGCTTACACCGAAATCAAAAAGGGAAGACCAGGGAAAGAAGTAATGACCAAACTCGTTCCTCTCTCAGAAGCCATTGCAAACTATGTGAACGATGGGGATATTGTCTACGCGGCAGGGTTTACCCACCTTATTCCGTTCGCTGCGGGCCATGAAATGATCCGGCAGGCAAAGAAGGAACTAACGCTCGCCCGCGCTACGCCAGATCTGATCTATGACCAAATGGTGGCAGCCGGCTGTGCACGGAAAGTGATCTTTTCGTACATGGGCAATCCCGGCGTGGGATCGCTGCGAATTGTCCGTTCGGCAATTGAACAAG
Organism: Anaerolineales bacterium; assembly: GCA_035298105.1. Taxonomy (GTDB): domain Bacteria; phylum Chloroflexota; class Anaerolineae; order Anaerolineales; family Villigracilaceae; genus Defluviilinea. The sequence goes on from DATGYJ010000446.1 coordinate 18,957, forward strand.
GCAAACTGGAATGGGAGGAATATTCCCACTTCGGCATGATCACGCGCCTGCAGGCGGGAGCAGCGGGTCTGCCGTTTCTGCCGATGAAGCAGACCGGCGCGACAGATTTGGAGAAAGCAAATCCAAATATCAAACGGATCCCTGATCCATTCGGCGGAAACGACGTTATTGTTGTCCCTGCTCTAAATCCTGATGTTGCGATTGTGCATGTGCAGCGTTCCGATGCAAATGGCAATGCCCACCTGTGGGGCATCATCGGCGAGCAAAAGGAAGCTGCTTTCGCGGCAAAGAAGGTCATTCTCACCGCGGAGGAGATCGTGGATGAGGCAGTCATCCGCTCCGACCCGAACCGGACCATGATCCCGGGGATTGTCGTCAGCGCAGTCTGTCATGCTCCCTTCGCCTGCCATCCCTCTTATGCCCAGGGATACTATGACCGCGACAATGAGTTCTATCTCGCCTGGGACAAAATCAGCGAATCTGCCGAAGCCACAAAGCGATATCTGGACGAGTGGGTCTATGGTGTAAAAGACAGAAACGAGTACTGGGAAAAGTTGGGAGCGGAGACACACAAACGCTTGGAAGTTTCAGAACAACTAAGCCAGCCCATTAATTATGGGAAATATTAATCCACTAATCTTCGCCAATCCGCACTAATCCTTTGGGAGGCAATCATGGCAGAATTGATGTACAAGGAAGAGGTTTATACGATTATTGGAGCGGCAATGGAGGTCTATAATGAATTAGGCCCAGGTTTTAGTGAAGCAATATATCAAGAGGCTCTGGAGATTGAAGTCGATTTACGGAAGATTCCGAATAGCCCACAACAGGAAGTGATCATCCAGTATAAAGGAACAACACTTAAGCAATTCTTCAAGCCGGACTTCATTTGTTATGACAAAATCATCGTTGAAATCAAAGCCTTAGACCGCTTAACATCTCGTGAACAATCGCAGTTGCTTAACTATTTGAAAGCAACAAAACTACCTGTGGGTCTTCTGATTAATTTTGGAAGTGAACGGGATCTAGAATGGAAACGAATGGTATGGAGCGTATCAAAGTCAATCCGAACTCCAAAAGTTGTTATTCCCTCTCCTTCGCTACAAATCAATGATCCCAAACCCATTCGCGAAGATTAGCGTGGATTAGCGGATGAATTCTTTTGACCTCCATAATACTGGTCAGCCACTGCACTTTCTTCATGCCAATGGCTATCCGCCCGAATGCTACCGGCCATTTCTGGAACGTTTGCAAGCGGAATATCACGTCTTTGGGATGCTGCTGCGACCGCTCTGGCCCGGCTCAAACCCCAACGAGATTCAGGATTGGCAGCCTTTCTCGGATGATTTACTTCAGTTCCTGGCTTCGTCTGCGCCTACGGCTTCGCTCTCCCCTACAGGGATGATAAGCGCGGATACGCAGCCTGCTCCAGTCATTGGGGTGGGGCACTCCATCGGAGCGATCGTAACTTTACGAGCTGCGCTGCGAGACCCGAGTAAATTCCGGGCGTTGATCCTGCTCGATCCAGTGCTCGTCGTTCCCAGTCGCATCCTTTTGTGGCGTCTCTTCCGGGCGATTGGTCTGGGAAACCAGGTCCATCCCAACATCTCGGCTGCCTTGAAACGCAGGCGCACGTTTGACAATCTCGATCTGGTCTTCCGCGGCTACCGAAGCCGGAGGGTATTCCGATATATGAGTGATGAGAATTTGCGAATTTACATCGCAGGCATCACGCGCAAAGCGGAGCAGGGGTATGAGCTGGCCTATTCACCCGAATGGGAAGCACGCATCTACTTCACGAGCCTGTGTGATTTCGACATCTGGCGTGATCTGTCCAGGCTGCAAGTCCCGTCTCTCTTCATCCGCGGTGCGGAAACCGATACCTTTCTGGAACAAGCCGCAAAGTTTGTGAAACGGAAACAGCCCAGGGCGTGGGTGGAAACGCTGGACAGATCCACACATTTGCTGCCTCTGGAACGCCCGCAGGAAGTCTTTGAGAGAATGCAAGATTTCTTGAAGACTTTGGAGTCCGCCACGCCCCGCAGGGGTGTGCTGGCGAATACTCGAGGAGCAAGCTCCTCGACTCCAAATTAGGAGCTTTATGAACGAAATCAAATATTCCTCCGCCGAATTGATGATCATCAACGCGGCGCGCTTATTACGGGATGGCGACGTAGTATTCGTCGGAGTCGGACAACCGAATCTCGCCTGTAATCTCGCTAAGCGGACCCATGCGCCAAACCTTGTCATGATCTATGAAGCCGGGGTCATCGGTGCGGAGCCGGCCCGCTTACCACTATCCATTGGTGACCCAACCCTCGTGAGCGGATCGCTTTCGGTAGTGAGCATGTATGATATTTTTTCGAATTACCTCCAGCGTGGCAACGTGGATGTAGGGTTCATGGGCGGGGCGCAGATCGATAAATATGGCAACGTCAATGCAACGGCGATCGGTGGATACGATCATCCGAAAGTGCGCTTGCCAGGCTCTGGGGGATCACAGGAAATCGCCGCCTGGGCCAATCGCTGCTATATTATGACACCGCACCAGAAGCGGCGTTTCCCTGAAAAAGTGGAATTCATGACCTCTGCTGGATTCATCGGCGGCAAAGGTGACCGCCAAAAAGCAGGGCTGCGTGGAGGAGGTATGCTCGCCGTGGTAACCGATATCGGCCTTATGGAGCCCGACGAAACAGGCGAGATGATTCTCACGGCTTTGCATCCTGGAAAAACAGTGGAACAAGCCAGGGAAAATACCGGCTGGGACTTGAAGGTTGCTCTCCAATTGAAAACAACTGAAACTGTGACCGAAAATGAACTGAGAATTTTACGAGAAGAGCTCGACCCAAAAGGAATTTATCTCAAAGGTGGAGGCTAAAATGTCGGAAATCCAGCCGAACCCAGACCGTTCGCTTCTCGATCGTATCTTCTTTTCTCCTGCTGAGCGCCGCTTGCGTGCGGGTTGGCGACTCTTAATTCAAACCATCCTGCTTTTCGTATTTGGAACGATTATTGGGATTGCGGGTGGTTTGCTTGGCGGCTTCCTACGCGGACCGCTTAGTCTAATTTGGGGCCAGATCATAGAATTTCTGATCATTACGAGCTCCGTCTATGTGGCGCGCCGCTGGCTCGACAAACGATCTTTTGAAAGCCTCGGCTTAAAACTCGATGGACAAACTTTGCCCGATATTCTGACAGGGATTGGCATCACATTTCTTCAAATGGGATTCATCTATATCCTCATGGCTGGACTGGGCTGGCTGACCTTTCAGGGATTTGCCTGGCAATTCGACCCCATCAGTATGGTTATTACAAGCACGATCGGGTTCTTTATCGCTTTCATCTTCGTGGGCTGGAATGAGGAATTGCTCTCGCGCGGCTATCATTTGCAGACGATTGCCAGCGGCCTCAACTTATTTTGGGGAGTCGTGATTTCATCGGCTATTTTTGGTGTACTGCATATCTTCAACCCCGGCGCGACCTGGGTCAGCACAGCTGGTATCTTCTTCGCAGGGGTTTATTTGGCTTATGCTTATCTTCGCACCAGGCAGCTCTGGCTTTCGATCGGATTGCACATTGGCTGGAATTTCTTCGAGGGTGTGGTGTTCGGTTTCCCGGTCTCAGGGTTGGATATTTACCATTTGACCCGCATCAGTGTGCATGGCCCTGAACTATGGACGGGCGGTGTGTTCGGTCCTGAGGCGGGGTTGATCGTCTTGCCCTCACTGGTTTTGGGAGCGCTACTGATCTACCTTTACACAAGAAAGCGGGTAAAATAGATATTCATCCCTTTTCAGACTGGATAACAATTTGGATATAGGAACGTTAAACAAAACGTGAAAGGAGAGACCTATGGCTGGAACATTTAAAGACCCTGTCTGCGGCATGGAAGTAAGCTACGAAACCGCTAAAGCCCGATCGGAATATAATGGACAAACGTATTACTTCGACTCGTTTGAATGTAAGGAAGCCTTTGATAAGGACCCCGAGAGATACGTAACTCACGACGAGGAAATCCACCATTAACCGGGTAGAGCAAGCGAATACCTGAAAACGAAAGAGCCTCGCGGCTAAACACCGTGAGGCTCTTTCGTTAATCCAAAATCGTTAGACGTAAACGAATTACGTTCCCGCTTCCCAGGAATTGAGATACTTCAGCTGCTCATCAGTCAGAATATCAATATTCACACCCATAGCCTGGAGTTTGAGGCGGGCGATCTCTGCATCGATTTCGGGTGGTACAGAATAGACGCGCTTCTCGAGCTTCGAGGCATTCTTGACCATATACTCGGCAGCCAGGGCCTGGTTGGCAAAAGACATATCCATCACCGAAGCAGGGTGCCCTTCAGCGGAAGCGAGATTGATCAAACGCCCCTCGCCAAGGATGTTGATCTTGCGCCCATCTTTCGTTTCATACTGCTCCACGAATGGACGGACAAGCTTCGGATCACCCTTCGACATCTTTGCCAGAGAAGGGATGTTGATCTCAACGTTGAAGTGTCCGGAATTTGCGACAATGGCGCCATCCTTCATGACCTTGAAATGTTTCTCATCAACCACGTTGATATCACCGGTAACTGTACAGAAAATATCACCGATCCTGGCAGCCTCTTCCATCGGCATGACTTCAAAGCCATCCATCACTGCCTCCAGCGCCTTGAGCGGATCAACTTCTGTGACAATGACCAGCGCGCCCATGCCACGTGCCCGTGAGGCAAGACCACGTCCGCACCAGCCATAGCCTGCTACGATGAAACGTTTCCCGGCCAGCAAGACATTGGTCGCGCGGATAATGCCGTCAATGGTGGATTGACCCGTGCCATAGCGATTGTCGAAAAAGTGTTTGGTCATCGCGTCATTGACCGCAACGACAGGGAAATTCAGCATGCCATCGGCAGCCATGGCACGCAGGCGGATCACGCCGGTCGTCGTCTCTTCGGTACCGCCCACGATATCGCTCAATAATTCGCGGCGATCCTTATGGATGGTGGAGACCAGATCGGCGCCATCGTCCATCGTAATATGTGGTTTATGGTCAAGTGCTGCACTGATATGCTTGTAATACGTGACATTGTTCTCGCCTTTGATGGCAAAGGTGGGGATTTCATACATATTGACCAGGGCTGCGGCCACATCATCCTGTGTAGAAAGCGGATTGGAGGCAGTCAGTACCAGATCAGCACCGCCGTCATGTAAGGTACGCGCAAGATTTGCCGTTTCTGTGGTCACATGCAAACAAGCTGACATGCGGATGCCCTCAAATGGCTTCTCCTTCGAAAATCGCTCACGAATTTGACGCAAGACGGGCATCTCGCGCTCCGCCCAATCGATGCGGCGGCGCCCACCTTCAGCCTGGTTGATGTCTTTGATATCGTAATTGCTCATTGTTTCTCCATTCATAATCAATTCCTTTTGTTTTACCCTGAAAATATTGGAATTCCAAAATCGCAACACTTTGGACTCCGCACTCAGTTTTTTTCTCTACGGCTAGCTATCATGATTGTGATTGATTTTGGCTAACCTTTCACGACTTCAACAACTCGTCCAGTTTTCCGCCATCATCGAAATGGCGCCGGAAGCGATGGACAAACTCATCGCGTGTGTAGTTGTGGCTTTGGGGTCCGCGCTGCTCAAGGCAATAGACTGCGGCAAGAGAACCGATCTCTCCACACAACTTCCAGTCGAAGCCGCGCGAATAGCCAGTTAGGAAACCTCCACGGAAGGCATCGCCTACACCGGTCGGATCTACAATTTCATCCTCCGGCACCGTTGGGATGTGAACTGCATCAATGCCTGAGTAAAGGTCTGCGCCGTCTTTCCCACGTGTGATCACCAATGTATTGACGTGTTCCAGGATCTGATCCAGGCTCCAGCCTGTTTTCCTGGAAATCAAGCCAAATTCATAATCGTTGCAAAACAGGAAATGTGCGCCCTCCATGTCACGTGCCAGTTCGTCACCCTCCAGTCGCAGCACTTGCTGGCTCGGATCGTAGAGATAGTCAACTCCCAACTCACGGCATTCAGCCGGAAATTTCATCATCGCTTCAGGTGAATTTGGCGACACGATCACCAGATTGGGACGGCTGGGCAGATCTTTGAGCGATTGCGTTGCAGCATATTCCATCGCGCCGGGATAGAAAGAGGCAATTTGCGCAGAAACACGGTCCGTTGTCGCAAAGAAGGAAGCAGTAAACACCCCGGGCACCACGCACATCAGGGTCGTATCTACACCTTTAGATTCAAGCCAGGCGCGATACTCCTGAAAGTCCTCGCCCACAGTTGCCATGACACGCGGTCTTTCACCGAGCAATGCCATGGTATAAGCGATGTTGGGCGCCACCCCTCCCCGCTGCTTTGACATGGAGTCTACTAGAAATGACAGGCTGATCGATGCCAATCGTTCAGGAAGGATTTGTTCCTTGAAGTGACCGGGAAAGGTCATCAAGTAATCATAAGCAACGGAGCCAGTGAGAAGAATATCCATCTATACCTCGTGCTCTCAATACCCAGGCGGGCATTCAGAGTGGATGATTCGCAGGAAAAGGCGTGGCGCAGGAGCGCCACGCCAATCTTAGCGGCAAAAGTTTATCATGTCACAACTGGATTGTCTAGAAATTGAAGTTTGACAGTTTTCGTTCTAAAGGATGGAGAGCCCTATCCGCCGACCGACGAACGCCGGCATCAAAAGCGACTCTGCAACAATTGATAGCTCTGGAACGCCAAGAGCCCAAACAGGAGTGCCATATACACACTTCGCAAAAGGAGCAATGCTGCCACGGCAATAAGACCTCCGGCGATCACCGAAACCCAAAGGGATTTTCGTATGCCATTCACAGGATCGACTTGGAGGGATATGTACCGAGCAACATTTCCGCCGTCAAGTGGATAGACAGGCAGAAGGTTTATCAAACCCCAAAAAATATTCACCCAGAGGAGAGTCGTCACGAGCGAATTCAAGATATTCCCGCCAAAAGGCATCAATGCCATGGCCGGCAATGGGATAATACCGAACAACCTACCCATGATAATTGATCCACCTGATATCACAACACCTGCTATCACAAGCACAGCGAATAGAAATCCTGCGCCGGGTCCAGCCAACGAGATAAATATTTCCTGGTTCGGTCCTAAGGCAACATTGGCCCATTTGCTGCCCCACAATGTGGATTCAGGGATCGTCAGCCCGCCTGCGAAGTGAAGGACAATTTGTGAGGATAATCCATAACGGCGGAATGCTAATGCATGGCCGAGCTCATGAACCAGGATTGAAACGAAGACGACCAGGACCCAAATCAGTATCTGGATCGGATCAGCAGAAGCGGATCCGAGGAGAACGGCTATCAACCAGAAAAGTGGATGGACACGAACTGGAAACCCAAGCAGGCTGAATCGAAGATCGTAACGAGTAGGGGGAGGCGACTGGAAAAAAATCATAGCCTTATCCCATCACAGCCTTTTTCAAATTGACATCGAATGGTGGGTAGACCACGCCGTTCTCAGTCACAATGCCGCTGATCAAGCGATTCGGCGTGACATCGAAAGCAATATTACGCGCTTCTGCCTCCACCGGTGCAACGCGCTCGCCATGGAATTCAAGCCCAAGCACTTCTTCAGGATCACGCTCCTCGATGGGAATCAACCCACCGTGTGCCAGCGAAAGATCAATCGTCGAGGTAGGGACAACCGAATAAGCCGGGACTCCATTGTCGTAGGCCGCTAACGCCAGCATGTACGTGCCGATCTTGTTTGCCACATCACCATTTGCGGCAACCCGGTCCGCGCCAAAGAAGACTTTCTGCGCTTTCCCGGCTTTCAGGAAATAACCCGCCATGTTATCACTGATGATCTCATAAGGAATGCCGTATTGCTCCAGTTCCCAGGCAGTCAGGCGCGCTCCCTGCAAGCGTGGACGTGTTTCATCCACCAGCACATGAATCCGTTTGCCCTGGATATGGGCGGTGTGGATTACGCCCAGGGCAGTCCCCCAATCCACGGTTGCCAATGCCCCGGTATTACAGTGGTGAATAATTGTATCGCCATCACTGATCAATGCTGCGCCGTGCTCTGCCATGC
>DATGYJ010000447.1:0-8621 GCA_035298105.1 Anaerolineales bacterium
AACAATCGGCATCATCTGCCACGGCGGTTTGATCGCGATTTCAGCAGGGATCATGAAGGGCCGCCGCGCAACGGGTTCACTTGGCATCAAGGACGATCTCGTCAATGCGGGTGGCACCTGGGTGGACGAAGCCGCCTTTCGCGAAGGAAACCTGGTCTGGGGACGGGTGGTGGCTGATATTCCCGATTTCTGCCGTGAACTGGTACAGGCGTTAACTGAACAGGTAGGAGTGACTCTCTAATCTCTAATATCGACTTTCTCCACTTTCAACTTCCTGCTTTTCCCTGATTCCTGCCCATCCATATTTGGGGGTATATTGGGCAGCGAGATCAGAGCGAGGGAATAGCGAAGGAATAGCGAAGGATCAGCGAATTTATATTTTCAGGGAAACCGGGGCTTTTAGGACTTAAGTCATGCCCACAGGTGGGGGTACCTTTTCTCTGACTGTCTTGACGTTACATCGTGTGACTACCGGCTTGCAAGCAGGTTGTCGGAGGGTAATGTTTCGTGGCGCCCTGCCCGATAGACGTGCCAATCTGAACCGCGCAGAGCGCACCGCCCGCTGCGCAGTCCCAGAGTGACTGCTGTCCGCAGGGACAGTTTCGCGATCGACCAACGGGTCACTTTTCAAACAAACTGTCAGGTGGCTAGTCCACTTTCAACTTTTTGCTTTTTCCTTTTTCCTGACTACTCACTACCCTCTGCTCTCTAATTTCCAATCTCGAATATCGCCTCTCCCCACAAACAGGGTTTGACAGCCTGCCATTGCCAAGTTATTCTGATTAACATAAGTCGCCTAACAGATCTTCCCTGCTCGAGCCGTCGTCCCCGGCGGCGGGGACATCGCCTGAATCGTATGGGCCCCGGGAATTCTTGGGGAGGCGGTTTTCGATGTAAAATTATGAACAAACCTATGTCCAGACGACGTATCTTTTCCCGTCGGAATCAAGCGCGCAATTTTCGTCTGCCATTTGGATTACTTTTAGTGGTTATTGCCATTGCTTTATGCGTTTTGATCCCCGCAAATCAGATCAATATTTCAAATCTAAACATAGGTGATAAAGCCTTACCTACGCCTTTGGGGACGTTTACGCCGCTTCCCAAACCCACCAAGGAACATATCGGACGGATTATTTTCACCTGCACACGCGGGGATTACAACCAGTTGTGCCGGGTCAATGCCGATGGCACGGATTATAAGCAGCTCACCAATCTCGAAGCGCACAGTTATTACCCGGTCTTCTCTCCATTGGGAGGCTCTGTTGTTTATGCCTCCAATCAAAATGGCGGGGTGTTCGATCTTTTTATGGTCATGCTGGATAGCGGGCGGCTGCTGCGCCTGACAGACCATATTGGCAATGTCATCTCGCCGAGCTTTTCGCCGGACGGTTCCAGGATCCTTTTTGCCAACCAGGCGGCAGAGGGCCCCACCTCCTTATGGACCATTGATACAACCGGTGAGAATGCCGACTTGCTTTATGCGGGACCCAACACCATCGTCGCCGCCGATTGGTCGCCCGTTGGAAACCGGATCGCCTTTGCCATGGCTGTGGACCAGCCTGATGCCTATGAAGTATTCATTATGGACGATAACGGCACGAATGTACGCCAGTTAACACGCGGCCTGACGGGAATCGGTGGTAGTCTTGATTGGTCACCGGATGGCAAATATCTGCTCATTTACGCAGGGCCGCCGGGTGATAAGAACATTTTCCTTGTGGATGTGGATGGGCAGACGGCCAAGCAGCTCACGAATGGAGGCAATAACGCTGCCTGTTCCTTCTCGCCTGACGGTCAATGGATTGCCTTCAATTCGTTGCGAAATAACGATCAGGCTGATATATTTATCATGCGCGCAGATGGATCGAATGTAAGACAGGTTACAACTGACCCTGAGCCAGATTGGCAGCCCCACTGGGAACCGTAAATTCTGTCCCCGGTGACAGAAAGAATCGGCTCAACCGAAACGCATCCGGACGAAACGCAACAAGCACTGATTTCATCGTCGTCGAAGAGGTATTATGAAAAAGTTGCTCTTTTTTCTTGTTATTCTTCTCCTTCTCTCTGGATGTTCTGGGTCGCCGATTTCCATTCCCTTTCTGCAAACGCCTGTTCCCCCAAGTTCACCCCAGCCAACTGTAACGCCGTTTTCCCTGGAGCCTACCAGCACTCCAAACTTGTTCGTACTGAATACGCTACCGCCCACAACCACCCCTTCCACTCAAACACCGATCGTTACCACCACGGCCCTTCCAACCTTTACCCCTACGATCCGCTCAACCATTACCCTGGAGCCCCTGAACCCGAATTTCTTTACGCCCTCTCCGAACATATTCTTAGCGGTCCAACGCTCTACCGACGTGATTGTCTGGGGAAGTACTTGCGAAGGCGCGCGCTCCATACAGTTTACTGCTCAGGTTAAGCCGGCGCGCCGATTACGTTTTGTGACGTTGTGGTATCGCTTACAGGATAAATATAGTGGACGTCACACAGACTGGAGCGGCGGTGCGATCCTGAGCGATAACGATCAAGGCACTTATTTTTATGACCTTACGCTTAGCCAGATCCAGCGTTATCGGTTCTTTGAAGATGCCTGGTTTCAGTATCAACTCGTTGCTTCCACCGTTACTCAAGACGTGTTAGGTCGCTCGGTAGTCTCCCGGAGCGAGGTATCACTGACACATTGTAAAGTTCTCAATCCTTGAGCATTTATTTCCTCTTAACCACGCAAAGGATTCATTATGAAAAACCTCATTCAGATGCTCCTCCTCGGAATTTTACTGGCAGGTTGCTCCGGTTTGCCCAATATTCCACAATTGCTCGCCAGTCCAACTTCCCCTCCACCGGCCGATACTCCCACCCCATTCGCAACTAAAACACCTGTTCCTACTCAAAATCTTTTTGCCACCTCCACCAGCACGCCGCTGACGTATACACCTACCGTTACCCAGATCGGCGCGGAATTATTCACGCCGACCAGCACAACAACCCCTTTTCCAACCGCAGTGATACCAACCCTGGGGCCGTCTGGAGGGGCATCGAGCAGCGATTTCCTCACACCAAACAGCATAGGTTTTGTAAATGTTCTAACTACGAGTAATGTCATCTATTGGAATGCGGGACCCTGTATGCCACGCGACATTAAGATGTCGGTTATCGTTGCAGATGTGATCAATACGGATCGAGTTTTACTATTCATGCGTTTGCGCGAGAAAAAGAATACCCTGAACCTCACCAATTGGGGATCGGGTGCGATCATGGTCAAAGCGGACGATGGCTCGTTCAATTATGATATTCGCACGTTCAATATTCATCACTATTATTATTTTGGAGAAGCCTGGCTGGAATATCAGCTCGTCGCCTACACAAAAGATTTCCAGGAAATAGGCAGGACCCCTATTTATGATCGGAATCTAAGTCTCATCCGATGTCAGCCAGTCCAATAACTTTTCCTGTTGAATTGATCTCGTTCCTGCGCAGGACACGAAAACTGGTTGCTCTGACCGGTGCGGGAGTTTCTCAAGAGAGCGGACTGCGCACCTTCCGCGATGCGCAAGCCGGCTTATGGGTGCAATATAAGCCCGAAGACCTGGCCTCTCCCGAAGCCTTTCGCCGTGACCCAAAACTCGTCTGGGATTGGTATGCCTGGCGGCGTGAGGCAGTTAAGGGGGTGAGACCCAATCCCGGTCATTACGCCCTGGTTGAGATCGCGAAACATATCCCTGAATTTACCCTGATCACCCAGAACGTGGATGGCTTGCATCGTATGGCCGGCAGCCAAAATGTCCTTGAGCTGCACGGCAACATTCAACGTGTGCGCTGTGCCGATTGTTACAGCTATGCAGAAACATGGGAGGAGGATCCCGAATCCGTGCCGCGCTGCAAGCACTGCGGTGGACTGCTCAGGCCGGATGTCGTTTGGTTTGGAGAGGCCCTGCCGCGCGATCAGCTCGAAGCAGCAGTTGAGGCGGCCCGGGCTTGTGATGTTTTCTTTTCGATTGGCACATCCGGAGTTGTTCAGCCCGCTGCCTCGCTGGCGTTTGCGGCCCACAATCGCGGCGCGCTGGTGGTAGAGATCAACGCCGAACCGACTCCGCTCACGCCCAAAGCCGATTATGCCTTGCATGGGAAATCAGGAGAGATCCTGCCGGAGCTGGTACAAAAAGCCTGGCCTTCATCCCCGGAAGGTGAATGAGTCAGGGTTTCCAATCGTTAAGTTGCTCACCCAGCCTCGTGATCCGTTCCCGCAGCAGGACGGCGACAATTCCAGCCATTAACAGAATTACGCCGGTCGAACCGATCAGGATGACGGGGCCGAGTCCCTTTAGGGCACTATAAACCACGGTGATGACTCCCAGGACGGCAAACACGATGGGGGTAATCACCAGGCTGCGTGAACGCTGGATGAGTCCGTAGATCAGCACAACCATGGACTGGACGAATAGGACAAAGAAAAAAGACAACTTTTCCGTGGACAGCATCTGGAAATAGGTCGTGCCGAGCAATACGAATTGTGAAAGCATGCCGGCGATGAATGCACCGGTTTTGCTCCCTGCGCGCGTGAGCAGATAGTGCATGAACATACCCAGTAGCGCCGCGCCAATGGAATAGTATTGCGGCTCATCCACGTGCAGTTCGGTCAGAATCATAAAATAAGACATCAGGTAAAGCGCATTGGCCGGCAGTGCCCACCAGACGTTATGCAGCGCAAATGCTTCGGCCGCGAAGAGGGTAGCCCCGACCGCCACCGGAATGGATGCATCTAAACCACCTTGAAGCGGCGCGCCAAACGATGTGATCGCCCCTAGTCCGAGACCGCTATAGAGCAACACCTTATCCCAGCCGCTTGTGTTCTGATTTCGCCTGAGCCAATAGCCTGCGGCGTAATACAGCACGGCCAGGGAAATCAGCGGGAAAATCCATTTTTCAAATTCGAGCAGGTTACAAAATTTAAGCACCGTGAGAGGCAGGAACGCCGTCGCGAGATAACCCTGGCGTGGCTCACCTTGCAGGAACGCGTAGAGTGCAAAGAAGACCACGTACAAAGAAAAGTAGATGGCTGGGATGAGCGGATTGGTTTCGTTCCAGAGGACAAATGTGCCGATCCCGGCGAGAACATAACCGGCAATCAGTACTATGGGCCGGTAGATCCTCTTTTGTCTGGAGAGCCGCTTAAATATCAGATCGCCGCTTAACCAGATCAGACTTGCGCCGAACAGGAAATGCCCAATTTGAGTTACCTTGAAGTCAGCCAAAATCAAATACAGTGAAATGGACAGCAGGACTTCCACGGTAACTTCGAGCCATACCAGCGGGCGGGCGAATACTTCTATAGCGAATAGCAGGGCAATGACGATGATATACCATCCGCTTGTTTCTTTTAATAGTATGAGAGCGGTCAGCGAAAGCAAAACCCCGAGGGTCAAGCCGCTGTTGATCAATACGTTTCCCCAGGCTTTGATATCGTCGAGGCGGCGGCGGAAGAAATAACCAGCTACATAATAGAGCAATGCTAAAACGCTCAAAGCAGGCAGCCACAGGTCAAGGTTGAAATGATCCAGTGCATAAACCAGCGCGAGTGCCCCGGCTGCAGTCGCGCAGTACCCCAGCCATTCTCGTTTACTATGCAGCGCGTGGAGCGTGAACAATACCGCATAAAGGCTCAACACAGCCCCACCGCGCCCGGGATGCTCAAGATCAGTCAGCGCCAGGGTAATGCCAAACAGGGAAACAACAGCTCCCAGTGTCACGGCAGGCCAGCGCGAGGTCGATCTTAGGGAAAGAGGTGATCTCATGAACAGCTCTGGCAGGACCAGCAAAGCGCTTGCGATCGCCAATTGATAGACAAGTGGAAATTCAAGTCTCGCAATGCCAGGCAAATAAAAAAATGTGAAATAGGCGCCTAGCGCGCTCAGCAATGCCGCACTCCACACATACCAGCGTGGGCGCAGGAGATGCAAGCTGGCATAGACGAACGCAGTCAATGCAAAGATCACAAAAGGAAGGATGTGCTCCTCCCGGAGGAGCGCAATCGCGAAACCGGTCAGGAATAATGGGATGGAACTCGCCAGCAGCGCCCAGTGATATCTTTTCGTTTTTTCAAAGGGAAGTCGAAATGCCGCCTCGCTGGCTGCGGCGAGCATGGTGCCCCAGACCCAGAAGCCAATCGCGTATATCGGCTGCGTGACCTCAAATGTGTTGAGAAAAAACCACGGCAGGGGTAGGAGGACACCAGCCGCCAGCCAGGGGAAGAAAAAGATTGGGGTAAGGAGGTCGCTCACGGCGTAGAAGACAGCGGCAGCCAGCCACGTCACCGTGATAAGAAGCCACCATCCCCTGGAAATATCTGAATCCAAGATGTGGATGATCACGAATCCGAGAGAGAGGCACAAGAGTCCAATGACTTGCAATTGCGCCAGCCAAAAGAGCAGGGCCGAAAATTTGTTGTCTTTCCACTTTCTCAAAATGAATGTGCCGGCCAATCCTGTCAGTGAAGCGAGCAGACCGAGCAGGATCTGTAATTCCGTCTCAGTATTGAAGATTTGTGCGGCGCGATAGAATGCCAGGCTCAATGAAACAAAGGCCACCGCGCTGAAAAACCTCGATGTATAGAACCAAACGCTGAGACCCCAGATCACGGTCATCATCAAAAAGATCAGCGTCCAGTAAATACTTAAAGAAGGTTCTGTGAAGTGGATCGTTTCTTCCAGTACATTGGCATCAATTGGCAAAAGGAAAGAAAACACGATAAAGAGTGCGAAGCTGGGTTGAGGCAAGCGCTTGTGGATGGCGAGTGCGCCTCCGCCGAACGCTAGAGTTGCCACCGCTAAGATAGGCAGGCGCGCAGCCTGGACCAGTGCTGCCAAAATGAGCGCCGAGGCAATCACAAAGAACGCGCCCAGATACAAATAGATCTTGATGCTCGCTTCGCTCAGCAGGGTTTGCATCAGCGACGGACGCGGAGGCACCGGCACGGACGCCGACTGAATGGCAGGTCGTTGTTCCTGGATCGCTGGAGGCGTGGCTGGCAGGGCAGTGATGAGCTTGATGTCATAATCATAGCGTCGTCGCAATACCTCTGCTCTCTGATGCTCGATCAAATCGTTTGTTTCCCAATCACTGATTTGATCTAACACCAATTGACGATCATATTTTGATAGATTGTTCAGTTGGGAGGCAACGAATTGGCTGGTCCTCAGACTCAAAGCTGCCAGCGCCGCTTTTGGCACTTCTTCACTCCCCCGGATTGCCAGGCGTTCCAACTCAGAAAGGATTGCAGGACTGCTGTAATTGATCTTTTCAAGCTCGCTCATTCCCGCCAGTTGGCGAGCGCTTTCAGGGCTTCTTAGATCATCGAGAATTTGAGCGAGGATTTTTTGTGTGTCGTCTGCCATGGCGCATGATCCTTTCCCATCAAAAATAAAACCCTTTCAGAGCATTTTCGTTCTGTGGAGAAAAGCATGTGGGACGAGAATTCCATTAATTTGGTTTCTGGTGCAAAACTCGCTCACGCCGTCCACCGCTCCGCGGCTCTTCGATGTGGCAATTACAGAGTAACGCCTGCGCCGCCCTCCTTCGATGGCTGCCGCTTAGCGGCGTACGCGAGGGACGGCGCAGGGAGCACTTTTGGTAATGGCGGTCACGAACGTATAGCAGCGCCGCCCTCGGAGGAGGGCGGCATCACAAATTGTCTGAGCGGACTTTGAACGGGCAGCTTATTTCAGTACCACACCGCACCTGGCGGGAACCTTGAATATCAACTGGCCATCTCTGACCGAGATATCTGAGGCTTCGCCGAAGACCGCTTTCGGAGTCCTTTTCATTTCAAACGGCGCCTCCACCTGCTGGGTCGAATCAGAGGCGTTCAATGCAATGACCAGCGTACGATCATCCAGCGAGCGCGCGAAGGCATACGTACCATTGGCCGACCAGAGCCGCCGGAAGTCGCCGCGCCGCAACGCCGCATTCTTCTTGCGTAGTGCAGTAACCTCCTGAACGTAAGAAAGCAAATCCCCGTCCCATTTGCTTTCCTCCCACGGGAAGGATTTGCGGCAATCGGGATCCTGTTCCCCATCCACGCCCACCTCATCGCCATAATAAATGCAGGGCGCACCCGGATACGAGAATAGAAAAAGCCAGGCCAGTTTCAGCGCAGCCTTATCTCCTTTTGCACAGGAGAGGAAACGGGGGGTATCGTGACTGTCCAGTAAATTCAATTGGGAATAGGTGATATCCCGTTTATAGAGTTGAAGATTGTGATCGATCTGATCCGCGAATTCATGGGCATCAATGGGCTGCTGGATGACATGGTAATTCGTTTGCTGGTGCAGCACACGTAAATCGAGCTGTCCGCCCGGAAAGAAAGCCAGAATCGGCTTGGTCACCTCGTAATTCATGGTGGCATCGAATTGATCCCCTTGCAGCCAGCGCTGCGCCTCATGCCAGATCTCGCCGACAATATAAGCCTCTGGGTTTACCTGCCGGACACGGTAACGGAATTCCTGCCAAAACGAGTCGTCGTCTATTTCGGTAGGGACATCCAGGCGCCAGCCATCAATCCCCAGTGAGACCCAATACTTCGCGACATCCAGCAGGAATTTTCGCACAGCCGGAGTATTGGT
>DATGYJ010000448.1:0-35104 GCA_035298105.1 Anaerolineales bacterium
GAGGGAATCGTCCCTGCGCCTGAGTCGGCTCATGCCATCCGCGCCGCGATCGACGAAGCATTGGATGCGAAAGCCAAAGATGAAAAGCGCGTGATCTTATTCAACCTTTCTGGTCACGGCAATTTCGATATGGCTGCTTACGAAGCCTATCTCAGTGGAAAACTGGAAGATTACGAATACCCTGCCGAAGCCGTCCAGGAGGCAATGAAGCACCTGCCCCAGGTGCAAATGGCCTGATTTTCGAAGAGCAGGAACCTGATTCGCCGCAAATGAAAGAATTCAGCCACGGGCATTTTGTGTCCGTGGCTGAATTGTTAAGCGGGAGAGAGTGCAGCAGACTTGAGGCAAATGCATAGCGACAGGAGGATATAGCCAGGATATAGGCAGGATATAGGCACTATTTAGGCACTCTATAACCAGCTTATGAATAGACCGGAAGAAGAGCGAGAGACGCCCGAAGGATCCAGCCAGGCAGTGCCAGAGCTCTCTTTTCCACTCTTCGTCACTCCATGTCCCGCTGTTTTTTAGGAGCACGAAAGCGGCTCGCAATGATCGGAGGGCCTACAGAACAGACACTCTTATCAAAGCCTCGGGAAGGAGATTGAAGGCACGCCCAAACCCTGCCACATATCTGCAAGCCTTCGGTGTGATTTTCCAAAGATTGAAATCGCCCAGGCTAAACAGCTGCTCTGCTTCGGGAAAACGCTTGAGATAGAGATCCCTGACCCGCCCATGATCTGGCTCACTGCGCGACAAGATCGTGGCCGTGCCCTGAATGGCAAGGCGTGCCAGGGTCTGTGGGTCGGGGCGCTGATCGTCCGTTTCGGTGATGAGCAGGCTGACATGCGGGTCTTTTTCCATATCGGTGGTGTGTTTGCCCAGTTTGCTGACGTGGATATAGAACGCGGAGAAATCACTTTCAAAGGCCAAAGCGACCATCGCGAGATTAGGTTCTCCATTGTGAAGCGTGCCAAGCGCCGCGATGCGTGTATTCTTCAGAAGCTGGGCAAGAGTTTGTTCTGAGGTTGAGTCCATAGGCCCAATTATAAGTTCCAACTTCTTCATGTTCGGTTCTATAGTAAAGATCTGATTACAGATTTGAGAATTCCATCGGGACAGGAAAATGGGAGGGGTAAAATCACCACCTGCCGAATGACTCTGCGGTCTTGCAGGAGAACCTGGAACTATGGAATCCTTTGCCCGGTCAAAAAGACGCAACATCCTTGTCTTGATTTTACTGCTCTATGTGGTTTGGTCTGTTGTCTTCATTACTCAGCCATCTGTGGTCGCTCTGGATGGCAAGCGCTATTTCAGTCTGTTCGATGATGCCATGATCTCTATGCGTTATGCCTGGAACTTTTCGCACGGACAGGGTCTCGTTTGGAATCTGGGCGAGCGAGTGGAAGGGTACACAAATCTCCTCATGACCCTGCTCATGTCCGCTTATACGGGGATATTCGATAAGTCTGGCGCAGTGCTCGCGGTATCGATCACCGGCATCTTTACTGTACTGAGCTGTTTATATATCGCTTTGAAGCTGTGTGATTTCCTTATAGAAGATCTTGAAGAGAAGTGGCGATTTCTTTTCAAAGCGATCGTCTTCATCATGATCCTGACTTACTATCCATTTTCGTATTGGCCCTTGCTGGGGATGGAAACCGGGCTGCTCACCTTGCTGATTCTTTCATCTTTGTATTTGATGGAGTTATATTTTCGCAAAAGGCGGGAGGTCTATTTGTTCGCTATTGCGGGCCTTCAAGGATTAGCGTATCTAACCCGGCCTGATGCAATCATTTTTTCGGTGCCGATTTTTGTATATCTATTCCTGAAGGAAGAAAAAGAACCATTTTCTGATTTCTCACGGTTGAAGAAATTAATTTTGATGGTATTCTTCTATATGCTGTTTATCGCAGGGCAGGAGATTTTTCGTATCAGCTACTATCATGAGTTCCTCCCGAATACTTATTATTTGAAATTGACAGGGATGCCGCTGCTCGATCGAATAAAGAACGGGCTGGGGTTTATCACGCCATATCTTTTGACTCACCTGCTTCTCCTGGGGGTATCGATTGGAGGCGTCTCGATCAAGCCTGATTCACGCAGGAAGCTTTATTTGGTCCTCGTTTTGCTGCCAATCCTCTATCAGGTGTGGGTGGGTGGTGATCCCTGGCCCTACTGGAGGATGATGACACCTGCTTATCCCTTGCTGGCGATGCTTTTCACCCGTGGGGTCTTCGACCTATTAAACAGGACCAGAGCGGCGATCTCAACGAAAGTTGGTTTGCGATTGGCATCCTATGGGATCGCAATAGGGATCCTGGCTTCCAATTTGAATTTTGTTGGGGAAATGCTCTTTATTCAAAAACCTTTTGAGACGGATCAATACGAGTCGTTTGTAAATACTGCCATTGTTCTCAATGAAATTACCACCGAGGATGCTACTGTAGGAGTGTACTATTCCGGCGTTATCCCTTATTACACAAACCGAAAAGCAGTCGATTTTCTGGGAAAAAGCGACAAATACATAGCCAGGCTGCCGCCTGATCTATCCGGTGCAGTTGCCTGGAGTGGCATGTACAGTGTGCCCGGACATAATAAATATGATTTGGATTATTCCATTAAGCAATTACTCCCAACCTATATTCAGTATCCCATTTGGAAGGGTCAAAACATCCTCTCCTGGGCATCTGAACATTATGTTGCCGTAAATTACCAAGGTGTTACGCTATGGCTCAGGAAGGGGGCACCGGAAGTCCGGTGGGAGACGTTGTCACCCTAGCCTTCACAGGGACGGCGTGCCAGTTTGGGCAAGAACTTTTTCTTGTATCATGTATCTATAATCAATAAGTTCACTACGGCAGGAGGTGATTCGTTATGGAAGAACTTGAACAATTGCTCAGCGACCTGGTCTCCATCAACTCGATCAACCCGGATCTGGTCCCTGGTTCACCCGGCGAATCGGAGATCGCCCACTATATTGCCCGCTGGCTGGAACGAGCCGGCCTGGAAGTACAGCTCGTCGAATCTGTTGCAGGACGCCCGAACGTGATCGGAATTGCACACGGTACAGGCGGCGGAAAAACCCTGCTGCTCAACGGTCATATGGACACGGTTGGTGTAGCAGGCATGCCGGATGCCCATCAGCCGGTGATCAAAGACGGTCGTCTGTACGGACGCGGCGCCTATGACATGAAAGGTGGCGTTGCTGCCTGTATGCTCGCGATCGCAGCGGCCAGGAAACAGCACCTGCGTGGCGATGTGGTTTTTACCGGCGTAATCGATGAGGAATACGCCAGCCTGGGCACCCTGGACCTTGCACGGCGCTTCCAAGCGGATGCCGCCATCGTGGCTGAGTTTACCGAGCTTCAACTCATCCTGGCACACCGGGGTTTTGTCTGGCTCGAAGTGGAGACCATCGGCAAAGCGGCACATGGTTCACGTCCCGATCTTGGAGTAGATGCCATCGTCAAGATGGGGAAAGTTTTGAGCGGGCTGGAGCTGTTGGATCAAAAACTTCGTTCGAATCCAACACATCCGTTGCTGGGCAGTGGCTCCTTACACGCCTCGCTCATTCAGGGCGGGCAGGAGCTCTCCAGCTACCCGGAGCGCTGTTTGCTCTCTGCAGAACGACGTACGCTACCCGGCGAAACGCCTGGGGCTGTCGAAGCTGAGTTCCTTGAGATGATCCGGGAGATCCAGCGTTCAGACCCGGCCCTTCAAGCGGTCGTACGCCGAGGCATTGATCGTTCTCCGCTGGAGACTCCTGAAGATGCAGATATTGTCAAAGCGATCCAGGCAGCGTCTGGAAAAGTATTGAATCATGCGCCGCAGATCGCGGGCGTGCAGTTTTGGACCGATGCGGCCATCCTATCGGCAGCAGGCATTCCCTCCATATTGTTTGGACCATCAGGCCGTGGGGCGCATGCCGTTGAAGAGTGGGTAGACTTGTCAAGCGTCAAAGCGTGTGCAGACATTTATCTCGAAACGGCGATTAACTTCTGTGGGTAGCAAAATCAGAGAAGTCTGTCATTCTTCGCGGAGTCTATCCTGAGCGTGTCGAGGTGCTGCGGGTAATATAACCATAGATAAACAATCTCGAAGTTCCTGGTGGGAAAGATTTCATTGGCTTCTCCTTGGAACATGGATAAAAAATCATACGTGGGATTGCGCAGCCAGCGCTTTTCAAATCGTTGGGCGATGAGGCAGATAGGCCTGCTTGCACGTGTTTTGCCTCTCAGTGTAAACTTGGGATATGACAACAAATATCAAAAGCAATAGAATAGCCAGTGAAAGATCTAAAATTCCCTTATATGCCTGGCTCGGACTAAGCCTTGTCATCGTCTTCTGGATTTTAAATTGGGTGTTGACAGGCCCTCGCACGTACTGGGGCTTTTTCCCCATGTGGCTGGGTTACTGCCTCACGATAGATGGGCTGGTCTTTTGGCGCACAGGTACCTCACTGCTGACGCGCAGTCTGCCCAAATATATTGGACTGTTCCTTGTTTCTGCACCGGTCTGGTGGATTTTTGAGCTGCTCAACGTTCGTACGAGAAATTGGACTTATATTGGGGCTGAGATGTTCACGCCTTTCGAATATGCCTTTTGGACTACCTTGAGCTTTACCACTGTCATCCCGGCCGTGTTTGGAAGTGCGGAATTCTTTGCCAGTTTTGATTTCCTCAAACGCCTCAATCCGGGACCCAGGATCGGTACCGATAAACGAACGACTATCGCCTTCTTCCTGCTCGGCTGGATGATGCTTGTCCTGATGTTGATCTGGCCCAGGATTTTCTTCCTCTTTATCTGGCTTTCCGTATATTTTATTCTGGAGCCCATTAATATCTGGCTGGGAAATCGCTCTCTTGCCGATTGGACCCAAAAAGGGGACTGGCGCCCTGTCATTTCCCTGTGGCTGGGTGTTTTGCTGACTGCGTTCTTTTGGGAAATGTGGAATTATTATTCGTATCCGAAGTGGGTATATCACGTGGCCTGGGGCAATTGGCTGCATATTTTTGAAATGCCCTTGCTTGGGTATGGCGGCTATCTGCCCTTCTCTCTGGAATTGTACGCGCTTTATCATTGGATTACCGGATTGATTGGAAACAAAACAACTGATTATGTGAAAGTGGTCCCTAAATAATACGGTACGCATTCCAGAAAAATCCTATCACTGCCATACTTGAGTGCCACAAAAATAAACCTCCCGATTGGCGGTACGAGCTTTTCGGGAGGTCGTTCATTCAAGTTGGAATAAATTACTCTTGTTATCCCATCTCACTTATTTTTGGGGGGCTTACTGCCTGGATTTTTATCCGTATTATCCTTTGAATTGTTGTTATTGTTATTACTGCCCGGTCGTTTCGTTCTCGCGGGCTTCGGAGTTTGACCATAATGATTGCCATTATTTACATTTGGAACTGGCGTTGAGCTGACTTGGCTAGCCGCCTTGTTATCAGGATTCACAACGTCAGGAACCGGCACACCGGTGACTTCACTCGGACTTACCGATATCGTCGCTGCGGCAAAGGTGGAGATCGAAGCAGGCGAAGGTGTCCTCCCTTCAACTTCCAGCGAGGTTGGGACGATCGGCAGAGAAGTAATTTCCTGCGCCTTTGGCGTTACTGTACTGGACTGGAAAAGACCTGCAAGTTTATCGCGGTAAATGTATGCTACCGTGCTGGCTTCTGCAACAATTGCAACTACCAAAGCGCCTTCCAGGAGGGTACTGGTAATAGGGGACACGTTTGGGTTTTTTGCGTGATTTACCACACTCTTTATCCCCGTACCTGCATCCTGCCCTACCGCGGCCATTTGTTTCAGATAAATTTGACGCCTCGCTGCCAGCATATCCTGAGGATATGCTCCATTGGCATCCTTTAACTTTATAAGTAACCTGATAATCTCCTGTTTTTCAGGATCCATTGCCATACTAGTCTACCAATCGTCATCAAGCTGGAGCCCCATTGCCTTTCTCAACTTGGCAATCCCGCGATTCTGGATCACTTTTATGTTGTTGACTTCCTTGCCCATAATTTCGGCTGTTTCCTTGAGGCTGAAATCTTCCAGAAAACGCAGAATAATTACATGGCGCTGATCATCAGTGAGCTCCGTATTCATGGCTGAAATCAGCGCTTCCATCATAACTCGCTCTTCGATCTGCGATTGGGTCGGTGCAAATTGACCGCCCTCATAAGCATTTGCAGCAACTTCCAGCGGAGCATTGTGCTGATTGTCGCGCGAGCGGTCAACCACCAGGTGATAGGCAGTCTGATAAAGATAAGATCGAAGATTGGTGCGTGGACCTTTACCGGCTCCAAATTGTTCCAAGAGTTGAGCGAAGACATCTCCTACAATATTATCGGCTACGATGGAATCATGACACAAACGCAAAGTATATTTGTAAATAGCAGGCGCAAATTGATCGAAGATCGCAGTAAGCGCTTCCTCGTCCAGTTTCTGAGCAGCTTTCAATAGAGCAACTCCCTCTTTCATTGAGACTTGCCTCTGCCGTGGTGCTCTTTGAAATACAAGACGTTGATCGTTACAAAACAGTTACAAAATAGCATTGAAAAATAAGTCCGTTGTCTAGGTCTCAGCGTATTATAAACCTTTTTGTTGGCCCAGAATTTTGGTTCGCGATAAAGGTTACAACTTTACCTTTACAGATTGGAAAACTTCTGCTAATCCGCCTATTATCGAACGAATGTAACAAATCGTCCATATTCGGAGTCTATTTGTACAGTTATTGATATAATTTTGATAGGAGATTATTATGTTTTTGTCATATGAAGGGCTCGATCGCCGCAAGGAAGAGGAACGCGTCCGAAAGGAAGGGCGTCTTCCGCCCGGGCAGGCGCTCACATTCAAATTCCCTGTTCTGCATTACGGTCCGGTTCCGCATTTCAACCCTGCCACCTGGGATTTCCGTGTCTGGGGAGAGGTGGCAGAGGAAAAAAGCTGGACCTGGGATCAATTCAACCAACTGCCTCGCACGAAAATCCAAATGGATATTCACTGTGTCACACGCTGGAGCAAGTTTGATACGATCTGGGAGGGCGTCTCCCTGAAAACCATGGTGGAGAACGGTTTGATCAAGATCAAGCCTGGCGCCACTCATTTAATGCAGCACGCCGAATATGGGTTCACGGTTAACCTCCCGCTCCCAGTAGCCCTGCAGGATAATTTTCTGCTCGCCACACACCTCAATGGTGAGCCAATCTCTCCTGATCACGGTTATCCATTACGCGGTGTGGTAGGTTTGATTCCCGCTCAGAAGAATCTCGAAACGCCCTATTTTTGGAAAGGCGCGAAGTGGCTTCGCTCTCTAGAATTTATGTCCCGTGATCGACGCGGATTCTGGGAACAGGCGGGTTATCATAACCGGGCAGACGTTTGGCGCGAGGAAAGATTTGGTTAGTTAAATATCTGGACGGCAGTTCAACTGCCGTCCAGATATTTAACTGCACCTGAATGTATTTATTGGGGGCGTTTATCGAGGGTCAGGTTTATATCCATAGGTTTTCCGTCACGCAATACGGTCAACACCACCGTATCGCCCGGGGATTTATTTGTAGTGAGATAAGACAGCAATTCATCGAAGTTGTCAACTGGATGTCCATCAATTGCCGTAATGATGTCACCGCCCGCCTGCAATCCCTCTATATTCGTTGGTTTGCTTCCACCATGAATTCCAGCTTTATCAGCAGGACCTCCCGGAGTCACATTCGTAACATAAGCGCCGGTATAAGTATTCAAACCCAGTGCTTCAATCTCAGCCAACCCCAGATTGCTGGCGGAAGAAATACCCAGATACGGATATTCATACTTTCCATCACGGATCAAGAAGGGCACAACGCGCTTCACCAGATTAATTGAGATCGAAAACCCCACGCCTGAATTCACGGCATTGCCTGTCGTTTGGTTGACGGTATCTGTCCTAATGGATTGGTTAATTCCCACCACCTCACCTTTCAGATTGAACAACGGACCGCCTGAATTGCCCGGATTGATCGCTGCATCGGTTTGAATGATATCGGCGTTACTAAAAAAGCCATTCCCTTCCGGGGCGGCATGAGCGGGTTGCGTTCGTCCCAGAGCTGAGACAATACCCACGGTCATTGTGCCGTTTAAGCCGAAAGGATTACCAATTGCCACCACCTGTTCACCCACTTTAAGCGCACTTGAATCACCCAAAGCCAGGGGATGGATTTGGTCGGCAGGAGCGTTCTCCACTTGGACGACCGCAATATCTCCATCGGGATCGGACCCGATCACAGTGCCATGCGCTTTGAAGCCCGAAGCGAAATCCACTTCCACTTCGCTGGAGCCTTCAACCACATGCTGGTTGGTGACGATATGCCCATCCTTATCGATCACGAACCCCGATCCCAGGCTCGAACCCGTTTGGATAGCAACCACACCTGGCAGGACCTGCTGGTAAAGGGCCTCAAGAGTGGTCTGCTCTTCCGTGGGACCAGCGGGAGTGGGTAGAACCGGAGGCGTTGCCTGGATCTGTAAAACAGGGGTTGGCGGGGCAACAGTCGGGAGCCCCGAGATCTGGCAAGCCAGCATTGAGATCATCAAAAGAGATCCTACGAGTAATACACGTTTCATTTTTTTCCTTCCTAAAATTTAAGCCGTGAGGCTTCTTCCAATAATTCACGTTGTTTGGCAGAAAGATATTTGGGGATTTGGACCTTCAGACGAACGTAAAGATCGCCTTTTTCATTCGGGTTCCTTATACTTGGCATGCCGCGCCCGGCCAGCCGAAAGACTTGTTCAGGCTGTGTGCCGGCGGGGATGGTGAGTTTGATTTTCCCGCTCAGGGTTTCCACCTCAGCCTCACCACCTAGAATGGCGGTAAAGACACTGGCGGTTGCGGCGGTATGCAAATCACTGCCGCGACGTTCAAAGCGTTTGTCATCCTGTACACCGATAATTAAGTAAAGATCAAGTCCATTCGGACCTGCACCTGCTACACGGACCTTTGAACCTGTGCGTACGCCCGCAGGGATATGAACTTGTTTTTGTTTGCCGTCACTTTGAATGACGCGTGTTGTTCCTTTATAGGCTTCCTCTAGAGTGATCTCAAGTTCCTGCTGATAGCCCTGCACCTGTTGGCGTGAACGGGCGCGTGTACTGGTTCCCGCTCCTTCACTACCTCTGCCGAAGATAGTCCGGAAGAAATCTGAGAACCCTCCCGCGCCGCCAAATAGATCATCAAGGTCGCTGTATTCCACTCGTACGCCACCAGGGAAACCCTGATACTGGCCCCAGTCGAAGTTACCTGGAGCGCCGCGTTGCTGCCAATTCGAGTAATCGCTGCCAAGCCGGTCGTAATGAGAGCGTTTTTGGGTATCACTCAGCACCTGGTAGGCCTCGTTGATCTCCTTGAAACGTTCCTCTGCCTGTTTATCGTTTGGATTGCGATCGGGATGATATTGCATTGCCAGTTTTCGATAGGCTTTACGGATTTCATCTTCGCTGGCATTACGCTCTACACCCAATGTTTTGTAGTAGTCTTTATAGTCCATAAGAGTATTGTTACACTGCGCATAACGTAAGTCAAGCGCCCGATTGGATGATTAACACAACTCTAATTCATTAAATGCGGATGAATGGGTTCAGGGATCGCCGCTGGCAGATCACATATCGTCATAAGCCCTCTGCTCTGCGCGAGAAGTGATTATGCCAATGCTTTTGCCAGATAAAGTTCTCCGCGCTCGAATCCGCGCTCAAGATAATATCCTCGTGTTCCCACCGCCGAAATGACTGCCATTCGCTTGAATCCGCTGGCCTTTGCAATCTCTTCTGCCTCTTTGAGCAAGCGAGTTCCCAAACCGGCATGCTGCGCTGCGCCCTCCTTCTCCGCGCCAACGGGAAGAGACTGTCCATACACGTGGACTTCACGGATCAATGCGGCGTCTTCCAAATCAGACATGCCCGTAGGAGGCGAGTCCTTGCCCGGTAAGGACAACCGGACGAAGCCGGCTACTTTATCATCGGGGGTAACATATGAAATGAAATGTTCTTCTGCCGCGCCCGCCTGATAGACCATATCCTCCAGCCTGAGTAATTCCGCAAGGATCGGTTTGCCGCGCACCTCCCGGCATCTGACACATTCACAGTGTGTGCCGCGTCGCTGCATTTCATCATGGACATCCTGTCGTAAGCTGGTTCTGCGATTTCCTTCCACAACATTCGTGGATGGAATATCTCGAATGACTCTATTGACACGGCAATAGCGCGGAATGGTTGGCTTAATATCTGCGATCAAGTCGATCAGTTCCCGGGTGGTATAAGGCTTGAATTCACCGCGCTGCCAATATTCATACAACTCTGCATTCGCAAGCAATTGGTTCGGGTAGATTTTTATTTCATCGGGGCAAAAGTCATTCCACAGCCGTGCGAAATCCTCACAGTCTGAATCAGGTGTTGCGCCCAACAGATTAGGCATCCAGTGCAGCACGATCTTGAAACCCGCTGCGCGTAAAAGAGCGGTGGCACGGCGTGTACATTCCACATCATGCCCGCGCTTATTGATCTCGAGGATGTGGTCATCCAGGCTTTGGGCGCCCATCTGCACTTTGGTCACACCCAGATAGCGCAGCCAGCGCAATTCCCTGGGATCGATTTCATCAGGCCGCGTCTCGATCACCAGCCCAACATTACGATGTGGGACGGTTTCGTTGAGGGTGTGGGCTTCGGCGAGTTCCCCCTCACCGCGCTTCGACTGCGTGCCTCCAGGTGCATTCGGCACTCCGCTACCCTGCGGGCACGATGTCAGCGCGAGGGAAAAATTCATGGCATCAAAGCAACGTTTGATAAACCATTCCTGGTAATCGCGTCGATAGGAAGACCAGGTTCCCCCCAGGATCAGCAACTCGATCTTTTCGGTGGGATGCCCCAGAGACTGAAGCTGCTCAATGCGTGAACGGACCTGTTTGTAGGGATCGAACTCATGTTCGAGCCCGCGCATGGCGCCAGGCTCATCAGGCAGGTATGATTTGGGCATCCGCACGTCGGTGGGGCAGAAGATGCATTTACCGGGACAAGGATACGGCTTCGTCAGAACGGTGACCGTCGTCACGCCTGAAAGTGTGCGCATCGGTTTCATGCGGATGCGTTCAAGCAAGCGCGCGTCCTCTTTGATTTCTCCTGCCAGGAGCATCTCATTGTAAATGGTTACCAGCATGGATTTGTTGAGGTATCCACCACCCTTAAGCGGATGGCTGCGCAGGGTCTTAGTCACATCGCGTCCGCGCCGAATTTCATCCAGCACCGCACGCGCCAGATCTTTTTTATCCGCTGTAAGGAGATGAGTAGAGCGCCAAGCTTCCTGTCGTTCTGTTTGCATGGCTATTCTTTCAGTTCTGAGGGATCAATTCTAAAATCGCTTTTCAACTCAGATAGGTCTTTATGCTGGAACATTTCGGTATGCAAGCCGCATTCCACTTTTCCACGTCCGCGCCAGCGCCCGGCACGCTCGTCATCGTTCAAGCCAACTGCCACCGTACAGGGCGCACAGCCAACGCTGCGGTAACCTTTCTCGAACAAGGGATGCGACGGCAGATGATTTTCTTCCACATAGCGCTTCACATCTGCCTGGGTCCAATTCAGCATTGGGTTGACCTTCAACAACCCGTCTTTTTGGATCTCCAGAATTTTGGCGTGTGCGCGCACCGCAGTCTGGTCACGGCGAATTCCACTGATCCAGGCTCTCATGTCTTTCAATGCCTTCTGCATAGGCTGGACTTTGTGCAAAAAGCAGCATAACTCCGGGTCTTCCAGGGGCAGCGTACGCGTGTGCTGTCGGGCAAACACGTCCCAGCGTGTGTCACGATACAAATCCAAAACGTTCAGATGCCACTCGGATGCAAGTTGTTCCCGGAAGATCAACGTCTCCCAAAAGTGATAGCCGGTGTCGAGAAAGAGAACTAAAACATCCCGCCGAATTCTCGAAACCATATGCAATAGTGGCATGGACTGGGTCTGGAAGGAGGAACTCAAGGCGATCTGCGGCCAAAAGGTATCCACGGCCCATTTGAGGATTTCCTGAGGGCTCCTGGATTCAAATTCTTCAGAAAGACGTTCGATCTCAGCTGGCGAAAACATGCGAAGATTATACCCGTTATAATCCGCTCATGGATCCGAGCACCGCGGCTCGCTTAATTGAAATTAATCATGATTTTTATACGCGTTTTGGCGATTCCTTCTCCGTAACACGCCATCGCCTCCAGCCGGGAGTTCGGCGCGTGCTCGAAATGCTGAATGGAGATGAGTCGATCCTGGATTTGGGATGCGGCAATGGAGAGCTTGCGCGTGGACTGGCCCGGCGTGGTCAGCGCGGCTCGTATCTTGGTGTGGACTTCAGCCTGCCTCTGCTTCGAGAGGCGGGATCCCAGCCTGAGGAATTCTCTGCGAGGTTCATACAAGCGGACCTTGTTCAGTTACCAGTGTTCCGTGATCAGTTATCAGTAATAAATGGTTGGTCTGTGATTACAGCATTCGCGCTTTTGCACCACATTCCTTCTAATGAAATCCGCTTGAACCTCCTTCAGACAGTACGAAGACTAATTGCCGGGGATGGATTCTTCGTTCACTCTAACTGGCAATTCCTGAACAGCGAAAAGCTCAAAGCGAGGATCCAGCCCTGGAGCGCCGCTGCCCTTTCAGGGTCCGAAGTGGACCCGGGAGATTATCTGCTGGACTGGCGGAGCGGCGGCCGGGGACTGCGTTATGTCCATCATTTTGATGAAGCTGAATTAAGAGAACTAGCCGCAGCAGTTGGCTTTCAAATCAAGGATATGTTTTATTCAGATGGGAAGACCGGGAACCTGGCTCTGTACGAGGTGTGGCGGCCCGCTTAGTGGGAGTTGAATGTTCTACCGCTTGTCTCACGCATGTTCCACATGCGTAAGTAAACTTTTTACATAGAATTGCAGGCTAAACTTCAAATATAAAGTTTACAAAATTATCCACAGGACTGCTGCGCTTGTGCGGCACTCTGTAATGTCATGCCTGGGAACATTCTATGGGCCAGGAGCGTCATTCTTCCGCAGCAATACGCAACTTTCTTTCCCCATTCTTCCCCAATTCATCCCGACAATCCTGTACTAATCCTGTACTCATCCTGTACTGATCCCGTAGTGCTCTGACGCTGCTCTCTCGCTATGAAGACAGTATTCAGTCGGTAGTCTCAGGCTGGAATAGGGTTCGATCCTGGAACTATAACTTATTGATCTTTTGATTTTCTAATGTTTCCATTTCAGTTTGTGGAATTTGGTATTATTATGTTGTTTAGGCAGTTGTAAATACACTAAAGCCATTGATGGTGCAAATTCACTCCTGGGGGTAACTGCAGCCACAAAACCCAGTAATCAAAATTCGTACAATCAGAGTTACGGTAAGACGGCTGGAGATAGGCACTGCCGTGGCAGAAGAAGCAAGGCTAGTGTACAAACAAAGTCCTAGCTGGCAAAATGCGCTTTATCTATTGGATGCTTATCAACGGCGATATGCAGCTTACCTTTCAGCGATCGTTTTTTCAGCCTTGATCGGTGCCTGGTTACTTAAGCTAAAAGTGCTGCTTGCTATTCCAGCTTTTATGGTAATTTATGGACTGTTTTGGGATCTCAAATTTATTATCGACGGTTCATGGAAGCAAAAAAGACAGATACGGGTATTGATATCCTCTCTGTTCAGAGATGGCTTGCTAGGCATTCTTACTTACGTAGTTTATGCTATCTTGGGTGCTAAATAACTCAATGCTGTTGCACCCTCTGCTGGCATGTGGTCTCCTGACGTGCGCTTTGGCCCTCATCCTGCCCTCCAATAGGGATACTGTGCACGCCGCGCACACCTGCCCTCCCACTCCGCTACGCTTCGGGGATGCTCCGCAATGGCGGGCGGTGCCAGGGCAGCAGCGGCAGTCCCACTGGGAGAGGGGAATGGATAGCAATAGTGCCGTGTATGATGGAGACCTTGCGGTCAAATTGCGGCGGGGTCGGGAGACCCACGCCGAGCGGAGGGTTATTCTGTTCCCGATGATGCTACATGGGAATACGTCGCCGATATACTAAAATAGTCAAGGAAGAAATTTATGAAAATGATGAGACCCATCCTCCTTGCCGTAGCGGTCAGTTTGAAATTGGCCACTATTCGCCTTATGATAAAATTTGAGGGGAGGCCAGTCGCCAATGGAACGTGATGAGATTCTTGCTTTACTAAAAAGCCACAAGCGCCGACTGAAAAAATTCGGTATTCATTCGCTTTCCATCTTTGGCTCTGTTGCCCGTGACCAGGCGCGTAAAAACAGTGACGTGGATATTCTCGTGGATTTCGAGAAGCCGGTGGGCTTGTTTGAGTATGCGCGCCTCAAAATGTATTTGGAAGGCGTTCTTGGACGCGAAGTAGACCTGGTCACGCCTGAGGCGCTGCGCAAGGAACTACGGGAGGAAATTCTACGTGAAGCCATCCGCGCCGCCTAGAAACTGGAAGATACGCATCACGGACATCCTGCAGTGTATTGCCAAAATTCGGCGGTACACAAAAGGGTACAGCTTCGATGAGTTTAGCAGCGACGAGAAAACCATTGATTCTGTCCTGCGCAATCTCGAGATCATTGGTGAAGCAGCGCGAAGTGTCCCCGGGGAGATACGGGCACGACACCCTGAACTGCCTTGGGCGGAAATGCTTACCATGAGAAATATTGTGATCCATGATTATCATGGGGTGAATTTGAGTATCATCTGGCAGACAGTGAAGGAAGACCTTCCACCGTTAGTGTCTCGTCTAAAGCGTATTCTCCAAGAAGAATAAATTGAAAATCATCCCCAGGATGCCTGGACTAGATCTCGTGCTCTCGCTAACAGGACCTAACCGATAATGGGGCTCGCTCGGCAGAGGTCTCCTGACCCTGCCGCAAGATTGACCGGAGGTCTCCCATCACAACTCTCTATCACATTCACATGGAAATTAAGCATCACATTGTCAAAGTAGAAGGGTTGATGCTGCGCCCCGAAGACCGGTGCTTTTCTAGATATAGGGGAATGGAGACCTCCGGTCATTTCTCGGCGGGGTCACAGACCCACGCCGAGCAAGAAATACTATGCCTTCGCCGGACAAACGGCTGTAATGCGCACCTGCACTGCGGAGGACTGTTCAGAGATCACTGCTGACTGGTCACTGAGCTACTTCCTCGGCGACCAACTGGGCTCGGTTTCGGTGGTGTTCTCGAGCAGCAGCGCTATCTGCCGTTTGGCGGGGTGCGCACCGATCTTCCGACCCCCGAATATCGGATCACGAATACCGATCTCACCTAACGCTGTAAGATTCTGCGGTGTAGGCGAGTCTTAACCTAGACAAATGTTCTAACTAATTTCTGGTGCAAAACTCGTTGACACTGCTGTATCTGGTGGCGAAACCTGCGCCGAGGACGGCGCAGGGAGCACTTTTGCAGAGTCTTAATCTAGACAAATGTTCTAACTACGAGAAACTGACTTGGAGGTTTGATGGCAACCGAACTGTATGAACGCATTCAAGAGGGGTTGGAAACAAAACAACAGGAAATTACAGAATTTCTGGAGACAGCGCCTGAGACGGAGAAGGAGATTTGTCTGGGCAGCGACGAGAACTGTGTCGAAAATCATCTACACGTGATCGAGAGCAGTCTGGAGAAAATCGAAGACAAAACCCTCGGCGTTTGTGTGATATGTCACGGGTATGTTGACACGCGACTCCTCGAAATGGATTATACGGCTGCCGTTTGTTTGGATCACTACTCGGAGTACGAGCGGCGAAGACTGGAAGCCGAACTGGAACTCTCTCAGGTGGTTCAGCGGGCCTTGCTGCCGCAGCAGGTTCCATACATTCGAGGCGTGGAATTGGCAGCTTTTAGCCGGCCCTCTGAGATCATCGGCGGCGATTATTTTGATTTCTTTGAGTTCCGGGATGGTACTCATGGATTGGTGATCGCCGATGTGAGTGGACACGGTGTTTCGGCCGGCATGCTCATGAGCAGCCTGCAGACTGCCATACGGACAATGGCCCCCGATACGGATTCACCGGCTGAAATCCTGGAACGGATCAACCGCTTCTATATCCACAATATTAACTTTACCACCTTCGTGACGGTTTTCCTGGCGCGCTTTGACCCGGCTACCCTGACACTCACCTACGCCAATGCCGGACATAATCCGCCAGCGGTCCGCCGCCGGAGCGATTCGACGATCGCCTGGCTGAAACCCACCGCACCAGCCATTGGCCTGGCGGAGGAATTTCACCCCACCATGGAATCGATCTCCTTTTCCGAAGGTGACTCGCTGCTGCTTTATACGGACGGTGTGACGGAAGTGCTCAACATCAGTAATGAACAGTTCGGGCAGGAACGCCTGGCTGAACTTGTCCACCTGTACGCCGATCGGACAGCTCCCGACCTGCTTCAGGCGGTCCGCCAGGCAGTCAGCGCCTTTGGCGGAAACCAGCCGCTCGTCGATGATGTGACCATGGTTGCACTAAAAATATCGGGGTAAAAGCCTATCGCCCCGCTCATGGCTGGTCGCCTATCGTGATAGGCGACCAGCCATCTGCTTTTAATTGCTATTTGCTCATTGCTACACGATTGCGCCCCTTATGTTTCGCGATATACATCGCTTGATCGGCGCGTGCGATCAGCGTTTCGAGATGAAGGGTGTTCTCATCCTTGGTCGCAACTCCGATGCTGACGGTCATAGCAATTTCCTGGTCGGAGACCTTGATGGGGGTGGCCGCCACAGAGGCGCGCAGCCGTTCCGCGACTTGCATGGCTGTTTGCCTGTCTGTTTCAGGAAGAAGAATAATCAGTTCTTCTCCGCCGTATCGCCCTACAAGATCTACTTCGCGAACTGACGTTTTACAACGCTTTGCAAACTCCCTGAGCATCTGATCGCCTACCGGGTGGCCGTACCTATCATTGACTTGCTTAAAGTGATCCAGGTCCAGCATCATGCAGCAGAAGGCGCGGTTCATGCGGTGTGCGCGGGCGAATTCCACCCTTCCCAGCTCAAAGAGGCTGCGGCGGTTGTGCAAGCCCGTCAGGGGATCTGTCAGGGCCAGGCTTTGTACCTCCTGGAACAGACGGGCGCGCTCCAGGGAAATCCCGATCTGTTTTGCAAAGATGGAGATGATCGGTAAATCTGCTCGGGTGAGTCCCTTTCCCCATATCCATAAAATTCCAAGCAAATCTTCTTCGGCAGCCAGCGGCAGGCGTAACGGCTCCGTAGCAGCATCGACGCCTATTTTTTGCAGGATTTCCAGCACGCCCTGCCGGCGTGTACCTGTGAATAACATCTCAATTTCGTCTTCCGGGCTGGATAAGACCTCGGGGTGGAGTATATTTTCCGGATCGAATTTGTTCCGAGGAAATGCATACTTTATCAGTGGATAGCCAAGTCCCTCTTCTACGATTTCAAGGTAGTCTTGTTTCATTGAGGTGTAATTGATGGTAAACAGGCCTCGCTCCTTGTCATAGACGGCCATAATGCAAGTCAGATCGATCTTATTGAGCTCCGTACCCAGATTTTGAATGATATCGTCTATCGTAAATGCTTTTTCGATGTGAGTGGTAATTTGGGCAAGGGCATAAATCAGGTCATTAGAGTGGGCCAGTTGATCCAGCCATTTTCGTTCCGCCTGGGCTTTGCGGATTTGCTCTATGGCGGTTGCAATTTGACCCGCCAGTGTGATCAGCAGGCGTTCGTCATCCGCCGTGAAAGCGTCCCGTTTTGTGCTTTCGGCGTTGATCACTCCCAGGATCCGTTCTTTGAATTTGATGGGGACGCAAAGTTCAGAAACCGTCCCTTCATCCACATCCAGATATCCTTTTATTTGGCGTACATTACCGATTCGTTGAGCCTGGCCCGTGGCTACCACCTGCCCCGTAATCCCTTCGCCAGGGGTTACATCCATCAAATGTACCTCTTCAGTAGAGAAGAAATGATAAGAGGGATGGGCGCGCAGGGTTCCGGTTTGCTTATCCAGCAATAAGATTCCAAAGTTATCGGGGAATAAATTCTGGCCAATCACATCGGTAACGCGATTGATCAATTCATCTTCGTTGTCCACCCCGATGGAGATCAGCGAGATATCGTGCAGTCCGGTCAGCTGTTTGACTCGTTTGCGTTCCTCTTCGAGTAACAATGATTTCGATAATACCAGCGCAACCTGTTCAGCCGTAAGCTCAGCATGGATCAGGTCATTTTTATCAAATGAGCGCCTTCGGTTATATCCAAGAAGCAGGGCGCCCAGGTTTCGGCGTTGCGCAATCAGCGGAAGTGCGAGCATAGAGCGACTGGGAAAGATGGCGGCAACCTTTGGGCTGACATATGCAGAATTTTCGAAGTCTTCGATGGCAATCGGATGTCCAGCCTCTATGACGGAAACCGTAGGAGTCCGGTCCCCGGGTTCAAACTGGATATAGGGATAAATATCGCTGATCGAGCCATACGCCGCGGTTGGGATCGGGACACCTTTCACCTCGTCCCACAAAGTAAAGAAGCAATCATCCGCTTTAAAGAGTTTGCCAATTTTTTCAACGAGGATTTTGAGAGTGATCTCCAGGCGATTTGCTTCAAACGCCATCCCCGTGATCCCATTCAGAACTTCCAGAAAATCTGTGTAGGACCGGCGATCCCGTTCATACTTCTCCAGCCGGGAGATCGCCTCTTTTCGCTCGCGTGTGACCGTACTGAGCCTGCCAACAATGATCGCCAGGATGATCAACGCGAGGCTACCCTCGAGACTGCCTGGGGTATCAATAAATTGAATGAGGGGATGTTCGAAGGTGGTTGGTACTAGTATGTTTGTTATTATGCATAATATCCCTACTAATATGCCACCCTGTATTCCGAAATACCAGCTTCCTGCAATGACGGGAATGATAGCCAGCGGTGCGATTCCAAGCCCGATATGTTCAAAAGACATCGCAAACATGATCACGTAGAATATATATGTGGTGATAATAATAAGGTATTGAGAGCTCTTGTTTTGCGGGTAAGCGAGTCTTTTCATTGTAGATATTGTTGCCTATGAACTAAGACAACCGGATAGAAGGTAATGGCTATTTATACTGAGAAATTATTGTATTCTGCCGTGGAAAATAGAAAATTTCAAATTGGAAATAATCCCTCTACAGTACTGATAACAAGAATGGATGGAATCCCCCATTGCGCTCTTACCGGACATTGCACAACCGGACTGCACACTCATCCTTCCACGTGGTTTGGGTCCATAATGTATTGCCACCAATTATTGAGGATTCCATTTTTACCACCCGCTACTTTGGGAAAATGCCTGAACCACCATTTATGGTGTTCACGAATGTCACCGCTGCCCCATTCCGTTGCCGTGACTGTGCGAACCTCACCTTTGAAGTCTGGGAAATTATGTAACCAATCGTCACATTCACTGAGGACGGGGTTCGGATTGTTCCAGTCATAGTCCTTCTGGCTGTTTGGCGCGAAATGAACGTTGCCCAATGCTGCCCTGCCTGGCACCGTTTTTTGATAGCGTATGAAGCGCTTCCACAAATTATCCTCGCCGGTTAAATTCTCAAAGGTTTTCTCCATGATGGACTCGGCGCGATGCCCCATGTTTTCGAGCATCTCACCAACTCCGCGCTCGTAGGAAAATCCCATAATGACGAAGCGTCGCCCTGAGGCTTCTGTGTTCTTGAGCGGAGGAGCATTGCACCAGAAGGCGCCCGGTCCGCCCATAATCGATTCGTAAAAACCTGCGTGCGGGAAGTTGAAGACCCAGACCTCATCAATTTCATGGTTTGCCACGCGCTGCAAAATATCGAACCGGTCCAGGATCGCGTAATAATCCGCTTCCTGCGGCATATAGGGAGGTGTTACCCCACGCACAACGTTAAGATAAGTTTGTGCATCGTAGCGATAACCGTTTACTTTGGCGGGGAAGCCGTCCACGTCAATGCGCTGGGTGATCTGATAGCGCGCCAGACCTCCACTGATTTGCAGGATGTCGGTCATGAAGCCTGTAGCCAGGTCCTCGACGCGGTTCCAGTTCATATACTGCGACAGTTTTTTATCCCGCTGGGGATCGACGACAGGATCATAGACGATGACGAGGGTCTTGAGAATCGTCACCTCTGGAGTTTCGTTTGGATTGTTGCGAGCAATTGCCTGCTGGGGTGATAGAGGTTGCGGGGCTTTTCGTTTTCGAAAGATGGAGTTAAAGAACGTCATATCTCAATTAAAATCTTTCGTTTTCAAGCAACCCGGTGGTCGAGTGCCCGTGTTCGTCGGGGTGTACCGAGACCACCACGTTGCCTCCAATCTTTCGCTGAGAGGCGACTTTGGTCTCGATACGAGCGAGAAGAACGCTCGCTCTACTTGACCAACGGATTACTTCTGCAATCTTTTGTTTTCAGGTTACATCTCGTTAAGCGCGAGGGCAGCGTGAGCGAGTTTTTCATCGCAAATCACACTATGGCAGGTTGGTCGCGAAGTAAACCTGATCGCCAACGGCGAGATAGAGCACGTAATTGGGGCTGACTGCCATCGCGCTGGCTGACCCACGCTGGAAGGGATTGGCGCTGCCGGGATAGCCGCTCACTTGATTCTGTAATTCGAATGAACGCGGCAGGAAACGGAAGACACTCTGATTATCAGAATCCAGTAAAAGGATAACGGAACTGGGTGGGTTCGTGATGGATATCTGGGTGAAGTGCGCCAGCCCGAAGATATCAATATCGCGGTGGGCAGGATTGTTATCGATGCGTGGGGCAGGGTCCTGGCAACGCGTTGGGACTTCGGCAAGGCGGCTGAAATTACAGGTGGAAAGGTGACCATCTGTGTGCAGCATAAAAAGGTCATCGCCGCTGACTGCCATATCAATGGCGCTGTCGATATTGCCTGGGATTTCATTGCCAAAATAAAAATAGGGTGGGTCAATGAAGGTGCTGTCCTTGCCGCGGAAGACCCACACGGCGCGTGACTGTGCATCGAGAACATATAAATTGCCGCTATCCAATGCAATGGAGGTGATGCGTCCCCAGTTGGTGTTGGGCAGAGGCGGAAGCGGAATGGCCTGCGGTACCTGGTTTGGGGCGCAATACAACAAATTGCCAGCTGCATCGATGCCAAGTACAGTTGCGTTGAGGGGATTGGCTTTGGGCAGCGCCAGAACATCTACTAATGTGCCAACTTGATAACCACTATAAGTCCCGGGCTGGCAATTAAAAGCCTTATCAAGGTCAAGACTGCGGCCAGTGAAGGAAGCGTGCAGAATTTTTCCGCCTTCGGCATTAAGCATGTAAAGGTCACTTTCACTCGCCGCCATGCGGCTGATCCGGGCCGAGCCGCCGAGCCCATTCGGAAAAGCTGGCGCAAATTCGAGCCGGATCACTCCCATCAGATTATCGAGCCTGGATTGTGCCTCAGAGCGCAATGACTTCGATTCATCCGTCTCGCGATATTGGTCGGCCTGATTAAGATCAGTCAATACGCTTTGCCAGGCGTCGCGTTGGCGCGAGGGATCAGCTTCCGACATGGCTTGTGCACGCGCATTGAGCGCCTGCCCATATAGCTCATCGTATTGTATGCTCTGACCGAAACGCAAATAGACGACACTTGCAACTGTAACAACTACAACAGGGATTACCACCGCAATGAAGATCAGTAGATAAGTGGGAAGGACAAATGCCTTGTTTGGCTCCCCGCTTGGCAGCAGACGAGGGATGAACTTTTGTAAGAACGCCCGAAGACGCTCATTGGCCCGTCGCCCGACCTGTATTCCACCTACCATCGCCTTTGCCATCTGCCGGGTTGCTTCAGCATGAGCGTTCGGCCTGAAGACTCTTCTTCGCCTCACACGCGGAGCTGGCTGGATCAGCTCTTCTTCCCCAGGATTTTCATTCTCAATTTCTGCATTTTCTTCCAGAGCAATCTCTGGTTCCGGGGATTTCGCACGTGGAATGGAAGCCGGGAAGCCGTGTGTTCCAGTTGGTTGCATTTGTTCATCGGGAAGGGGAGTCAGGCCACCGGGCTGCGGCGGGATCGCATAGGCAGACGGTTGCACCAGGTGTGCAGCAAAATTCGCCAGTGAATCCAGTTGTTCTTCAGTGACCTGGGCCCGGGTATCAGGTGCCGGCTCTGCAGGCGCAGAGCTTTGTGGCTCGCCCTGTTGGGGCACGACCCCCTCTTCCATTTCTACAGGGGAGGATACCGCGGGAACAGCCTTGCCCTCAGGCGCTGCACTGAGGGGTGAGGCGATATCAAAACCTTGAGTAATACTGGTACCTGGTGCCGGTGAGGAAACCGGCTGACCCGCAGGAGCACGCGCTGGGCCTATCTCCGGTCTCAAGATAGTGATGATGCCATGTCCGCTTTGCGGCTGAATTAATACTGCGTTCAAGTCAC
Organism: Anaerolineales bacterium; assembly: GCA_035298105.1. Classification (GTDB taxonomy): domain Bacteria; phylum Chloroflexota; class Anaerolineae; order Anaerolineales; family Villigracilaceae; genus Defluviilinea. Next base: position 22,419 of record DATGYJ010000448.1, read on the forward strand.
CTTTTGTAAAGGTGAGCTTGCGGTAACTCGCATCCAGTGAAGCAGGTGGACGTTCATTCAAAAGATCTGCTTCCCAATCCCTTGGGAAGCTTCCGCACAATACAAGCAAATCCTGCGGATGTAATTCCACTTGCGAAAGATAAGAGCTGACATTTTGACTGGAGCCAAGCCCCTTGCCCGAAAGCGCGGGTTCATAGATGTGGCGTGACTGCCCATCGGTTACCCAAACTGCATGGGTTGGACCACTGAGCAATAAGGTGCATTGATTCTCGCGAATTACTGCCAGTACCAGCAAACCCAGCGCATATTGTCCCCGACCAGTGGTGGAAAGATTGCGGGCCAGCAATTTCGAGTTGATCTCGTCTGCCGCAGCGCGCATGGCAGAAGTCAGTGAACCCGCCGACTGGTAGAACAAACCGGCTGCATCGCTGGTTAACCGCAGGAGTTCGCCCGTGGAAAGTGACACATTGCCTGAAAGGGTCAGGTATGCGATCAAGCTATTCTGCTCACGTCCACGCGCGGTTTTGCGTGGCGGTGCAACAGCCAGCAAGCCGGGCATCTCAGCCGATTCTTGGCCGTTGGTTCTACGAATGGGGAGAAGGTTTAGATCGAGTGTAGTCACAGCGTAAGAATGATCGGAAAGTTGTTATCATTATACTGGGATTTGACCTTACGCAGAACGCCCGAAAGTTTTACGAAGAGCAATGATGGATTGCTTAAATCTTCAGAACAAGAGGCAGCCTGCACTGGTAAAATCTCATCGTGGGACGATAGACAAAGACGATTGACCAAGGATAAAAATCATTCATGAATTTCAGCTTGCATAAAGACTTTTCGGAACTTCCTGCCGCCTCGTGGAACGCGCTCGTGGAGCAAAGTATCGCGGATACACCCTTCTCGCGCCATGAATATCTGAGCGAATGGTGGAAGACACTGGGGGGTGGTGAATGGCTGCGCTCAAACCCCCAACTGGTTTTGGTTTCAGCTACTGAAAACGACCAACTGATTGGCCTCGCGCCCTTATTTAGCACCGAGTACGATGGTCAGCGGGCCCTGATGCTCATCGGCAGTATCGAAATTTCCGATTATCTGGATTTGATCGTCCGCGCGCAGGATCTGCCGCGCTTTCTATCCGGGCTCCTGGACTTCCTCGCCTCTGACACCCTCGGGAACTGGTCCCGGCTCGATTGGTATAACCTGCCCGATTCTTCTCCCACGCTCTTAGCGCTCAAAGCGGAATCTGATCGGCGGAATTGGACCTATCATGAGGAAGTTTACCGTCCTACGCCGCGCATTCAATTGAATGGCTCGTTTGAGGAATATCTTTCACGGATCGATAAAAAACAGCGCCACGAAATCAGGCGTAAAATGCGCCGTGCCACCGAAAGCGAGAAGAAGGTCCGTTTCTATGTTGTGGATGGCACCGCCGATATTGATTCTGAAATCAGTGACTTCTTCGATCTGATGGTGCAAGACCCGAACAAGGAAAATTTTCTCCATCCAGTCATGCGTGAGCAAATGACTACCACTATCCAGAATGCGCATGCCCAGGGCTACCTCTGGCTTGGTTTCCTCGAAGTGGAGGGAGCCAAAGCTGCGGCGTCGCTCAATTTCGATTACAGGAATAAACTCTGGGGCTATAACTCGGGCGTGGGACGCGACCATATGGAACTTTCGCCCGGATGGGTCCTTTTGGCTTATGTCATCCAATGGTGTTGCGAAAATGGGCGCTATGAATTTGACTTTATGCGCGGGGATGAGGAGTACAAGTATCGCTTTGGAGGGGTGAATCGGTTTGTGATGAGGGTGAAGGTGAGTAAAGCTTGAATTGAACCCTGATTACATGGTTCAGGGGCGGACAGGGTTGAACTTCGCCTTGATTTTTTCGAACCGCGACACTGCGCCGCCTGGCACCATCCGCCAGGACAGGTGTGCGCGCAGTGCAGGTGAGCCCGCACACTTGCCCCGGGTGCAAGTGCCGGGGAAGCGCACGAAGCTTTATTTTTCCTTTGCGATCTTCCCTGGCACCGCCCGCCACTGCGGAGCGTCCCCGAAGCGCAGCGGAGTGGGAGGGCAGGTGTGCGCCCTTGGCGGTTAAAAAATGAACCTGTCCGCCCTCAAGGATTACATGGGGGTAACATAGAACCTGATCAACAGTACTAGCAGGGCACCCTTCGCTCTAGCTCCGTAGTAGCTTCGTAGTACCTTCGTTGCCAAAGAACCAGCCTGTGGCTCGAAAAGCCCCCTGTAACCTTAATCACCCGAATGATTATTTGCATACAAACGCGTTCCATTCTATACTTTGAAAGTACCATTCTATTCGCTAAAGGAGATCTAAAATGAAATATCATTCGCTCCTCAGAGCCAGCCTGATCGTTTTTGTTTTGCTGGGCGTGGTAAGCAGCACTGCCCTGGCAGCCAAGGGCGGACCTGACTTATCTACCGGGACCGGGCAAGTATTCTTCCCCAACCCGGTTGCGTCATTACAAAATCAATCACTGACCGATCAAAAAGATGCCGACTATCCGGCGTTGCAACCTGCTTATAAGACGGTTACTCTAACGAACCTGGATGGCAGTGGATATTTGCAAGGGGATTGGGCTACCATTCGCAGCGAAACGGGCGATCCCGCATTTTCAACCACGAATACATTTATTTATACACGACATGACGACCGCTTCGAGCAGGTGATGGCCTATTACTGGATCACTGAAGCCCAGAAATATATCCAGAGTCTTGGCTTCGGCACCACGTTTCGCCCAATCAACATGAAATCCCAGGCTGTGCGCATTGATCAGTGGGGGCAGGATAACTCGTTTGCCACCGATAAGCACGATGAATTGCGCTTCGGCAAGGGCGGGGTGGATGATGCCGAAGATGCCGAAGTCATATTGCATGAATATGGCCACGCGATGCACTTTTCTCAATCGCCAACCTTTTACACCTCGGTAGAATCCGGCTCGATTGGGGAGGGCTTCTCGGATTATTGGGCTGTTACTGTCAGCAACCTGCTTGCGCCTACGCCCGACCCTGCTTGTGTTGCAGATTGGGATTCGGTCTCATATACCTCGGGCACTCCCCACTGTCTCCGCCGCGTAGACACGAACTTGCATTACCCGGAGGATCTGAACGGCAAAGTGCATCATGATGGCCAGATTTGGTCCCGTGCCTTATGGGATATTCGCAACGCTCTGGGCCACGTCAAAGCCGATACCATTATTCTGCAGGCTCAGTTTGATTTCCCCGGCACGACTATGCCTGATCTGGCAAGCCGCACCGTTGCCGCGGCTCAGGCGCTGTATGGAAACTCTGCAGCCAATGCTGTTCGAACTGCATTCCAGGCACGCGGGATCCTGCCATAAACCCTTATTCCCTAAAACAAAGACCGTCTCGATCATCTGAGGCGGTCTTCTTTTTTGGTGATTATGCTGATTAACTACGGGTTTTCTATAAACCCGGTGTATATTTATCTTCCCATTCCGTGATCGCGGCACGGATGGCAGCTTTGATCTCCGGGTCAGGGACTTCGTCAATGCCGTGGTAACGTGTCAGGCCGATGTAGACCATCACACCGCCTTCGGGTGATTGTGTGAGAAAGACGCCGCGCTCTTCCAGGGGCGTTCCTGCCAGGCGAGCCTGGAGGATGGTATCGATCTGGGTCACAATGCTGTTCGCAGGCGAGGAGGGACGATCCTCTTTTGGGATCGTCGCAGGCTTAGGTGTGGTGGGTTGCGGCGCAGCAGCGGGCTGGTAGGGAGTCGTGGCGGGTTGGGCCGGAGCAGCCCTGGCCTGAGTCTGAACGGAAGGTGGCGGTGGGGGAGGTGGCTGTTCCGCCAGGCTGGCAGCGGCAGGCTTCCCTTCCAGCCAGGGTCTCAGGATGCTCAGTATTTCGATCAGTCGCTTGCGCTGCTCTGGCAATAACGAGATCGGGTTTACGCGCGAACCGTCGAGATCGAGCGTAAATAATCCGTTTTCGTTCTTGATTCGCAACAGTCCGGGATCATCCACCGTGATCGTCTCGGGCGTGGGCGGGGGCTGCTCTTTTTTCGCCTGTTCTTCTTCGGCTTTGCGCCTTTTATATCCCTGACCGCGGCCCTCGAACAAACCAAAGACATAAACAAATATAAGTGCGGCAATCCAGGCAACGATAGACCAATTAAACTCCATGGTTCACCTTACAAAATACTGTGTCATCGACAAAACGGGAGGTTTGATAACTCATGACACGAGCAATCATATTTGGCACTTGGGGCAGAAATGCGTACTGCGTTGACCAACGACGATGCGCTGAATTTCAGTCCCGCATCTCGGACACGGCTTTCCTGCACGATCATATACCCGAAAGTAGTTTTGAAACTCACCACCGCGGTAGACCCAATCAATCGAGGCACCGTTACGGCGTATACCTTCCTTCAGCACTTTACGAATGGCTTCGTGCAACGCCTCTGCCTGCGTGACCGTTATGGAATCGGATGCAGCCAGCGGATTCAGCCTGGCAAGATTCAGAGCTTCATCTGTGTAGATGTTACCGAGCCCGGCCAGGAAAGTCTGATCGAGCAATAATGGTTTGAGTTGACGATGCCTGCTGTGCAGAGCGGTGTGAAGCCATGCGGGGGTAAAGTTCCTGCTGAGTGGCTCGGGACCAAGCTTGCCAAGCACGTCTTCCGGATGTGTGGTTAACCAGACCCGTCCGAACTTACGGGTATCGTTGAATATCAAATTGCTTAAGCTGCCATCTCCGTCGGCTATCTGCGCCATCCCTGGCTCAGAGCGCAAACTTAATATCAACCGATCATGTTTCTCGGGCACAATTTTACCCTCTTTGATGAAGAGGTCACCGCTCATACGCAAATGAATGAGGAGACTGTGCTCAGAAAGAAGCAGGATAAAAAACTTGGCACGGCGCGTAACTTCTTTGACCTGCTGCCCTTTGATGAGTTCCTTGAATTTTCTGGGTGACGGTACGGCAAGCGTCCGGGGCCAGCGCAGATCAGCAGCCTGGATTATTTTTCCAAGCAGCTGTGGTCTCAATTTCCGGGCAATCGTTTCCACTTCGGGAAGTTCAGGCATATCGATAACCAGTAATCAGTGTTCAGTCTTCAGTGGTCAGTGAACTGATCACTGAAGATTGGCTACTCATTGAACATCTCGCCGACGCTGCGGCCCTGGTGGGCGCGCCGGATGACTTCGCCGAGCAATGGTGCAATGGATAATATGGTAATACGTCCCTGCAGAGGTTCCATTTTTTCGCTGGGAATGGTCACCGTATCTGTGGTGATCATCTGTTTGATGGGTAAATCTGCCAGTCTTTCGACCGCATTCCTGGAGAAGATGGGATGGATGAATGCGAGATAAATATCGCGGGCGCCGTTCTTCATGACTACCTCTACATCCTGTGCGACAGAACCGCCGGTGTCCACTTCATCATCTACGATAATAACATCGTGCCCTCTTACATCGCCGATGAGAGTTAGAGCTTCGGCTTTGGCCTCGTTGCCTGTGCGGCGTTTTTCAATGAAAGCAATCGGCACGTCCAGATCGAGAGCGTAATTTCGCCCTTTTTTTGCAAAACCCAAATCGGTGGCAACAACCACAGGGCTTTGCATTTCAGCCTGGAGATGATCCTTGATATGATCGGTAATCATATGTGTGGCAGTCAGCACATCGCCCGGGATGGAGAAGAATCCCTGGATTTGCCCGGCATGCGGGTCGAACGTCATATAACGGTCTGCCCCGGCACTCTCGATCATATCTGCCACCAGGCGGGCAGTGATTGGCACACGCGGCTGATCCTTTTTATCCGAGCGCCCGTAACAAAGATAAGGTACCACCGCGGTGATACGTGCCGCCGAATCCAGGCTGATCGTCTGGATCATGATCAACAATTCCATCAGATTGTAATGGACGGGCGAGGATGTCGTTTGAATGACATACACATCCTGGCCGCGAGCACTGTTATTGAGCTTTACGAAGATGTTTTCATTGGGGAATTGAATGATATCGCGCGGGCTTAATCGCTGTCCAAGGTAATCTGCTATCTTTTGTGCCAGCTCAGGCAAGCCTGAACCTGCATACAATTTAATGTCCCCATACATTTTCATTCCATGAGCGTGTTGTGACATCATTGCTCCTAATTTCCCTCACTCCTTGCCCTGCTCCCGATGGGAAGGGTTGGGCTGAGGGCGATTTCCATTCAACAGGATACTTACGGCTTCATAGGGAGAGATATTCCTATTCAGAACATTCTCGATCATCTCTTCATATTTTCCCTGCTGGATGTTCTCAAGGAAACGATCCACCAACGCCTCTCTGAGCAAAGCCTCCATCTCGGACCCTAATCTGGCGCGGTCACGTGCAACCCAATCTCCGCTTTGGTGTAAGTGCGCGGCATGTTTTGCGATCGATTCGGCTACTTCAGCAATGCCTTTCCCTTCAGTGGCAACCGTCTTATGAATAGGGGGAATCCATAACGTTGAATCAGTTGTCGATGCCGTGATGGACATTGTCTTTCCATGGTGGCGGAGGGTACGTTTCGTAGGGTGGGCAAGCTCAAGCGTGGAGCGCAGGGCGCGTTCCGTATTTTCAACGCCGGGACGATCCGCTTTGTTGACGACGAGCACATCCGCGATTTCCAGGATCCCCGCTTTGATCGCCTGAATCTCATCACCGAGGCCGGGCGCTTCCACAACCACGGTGGTGTGAGCGAGTCGGGCGATATCCACTTCACTCTGTCCTGCGCCGACTGTTTCGATCATGATCACCTCATACCCGGCAGCATCAAAAACCTGTACAAGCGCGGCAGTCTTTTGGGCAATGCCCCCCAATGAGCCCCGTGTTGCCATTGAACGGATGAAGATGCCCTCGTCACCCGCCAGATCGCGCATGCGCACGCGATCACCCAGTACCGCGCCGCCTGTAAATGGACTGGAAGGATCTACTGCCACAATCGCAACTTTTTTGCGTGAAGCGTCTGTTTTTCGATAATAGAGGGCGAGTTGATTAACGAGGGAGGATTTTCCCGTACCTGGGGCACCAGTGATGCCAATGAGGTGGGCCTTGCCTGTATGTTGAAAGAGCTCTGCAAGCGTGAGGCGCCCTGCGACCGAATCGTTTTCCACTTGGGTCAATAGTCTTGCCAGCGCCAGTCGATTTCCTTCCAGTACAGATTCTATTAGTGACATGTTTCTCTTATATACGAAATTACGTGGCACTGCCACGTAACCTCACGGCTTCACCGCCTCACGGACATCTTTGATGATCTCGTCCGTTGATGCACCCGGTCCATAAATGCCCGAGATGCCGATCTCTTTCAAGCGTGGCATATCTTCATCGGGAATGATGCCTCCTATGAAGACCTTGACCTGGTCCTGTCCGTTCTTTTTGAGCAGTTCCAAAATGCGCGGGGCGAGCGCCATATGTGCACCGGAGAGAATGGACAAGCCAACAACGTCCACGTCTTCTTGCAGCGCAGCTTCGGCGATCATTTCCGGCGTTTGGCGTAAGCCCGTGTAAATCACTTCCATCCCGGCATCGCGTAAGGCACGCGCAACAACTTTTGCGCCGCGATCATGCCCATCGAGTCCGGGTTTTGCAACCAGCACACGGATTTTTTTCTCCGTCATGGTTCCTCCGTGAAAAAATTCTCACATCATTATACTATGAGGGCGGGCAGGCAAAAATCAGCGCGAATTCGACACGCGATCTAGCGGTGGAGCGACTGACCTCCGCCCTGCTCCTCTTACCGTGCCAGTCTCCCTCTTTTCTCTCTAAAACGCCCCCCACCCGATAAAGGATCCTCGCCCAAAATCCGAAAACCCCTAAATCACCGTTATTTCGCAATGAGGCTGAAATTTCCACTGCCTTATAGCGAGTCAGGCGAGGATTAAAATATGCTATACTTTGTTCATGCAATCACGTCCAGACTGGTTTCATTGGGCTGAAACCTTGCGTCGCTTCAAAGTGGATGGACTTACCTCATGGCTTCTTGAAGCGGGGGCGCCCCTGACGGTGCTGGGTGCGCAGGCGCTTTATATCAGCCAGCCGTTTCTTGGTGGGAAAGAATGGAATGCGTTTGCTCATATGCTTGAAGATGATGGAGAAGTTCAGGCCTTTGCCCGTTATTTGCGGGGGGAGGATTCGTAATGCTTGCTTTTGGTTTACTGATCCTGGCAGCCATCCTTTTGCTGGGACTGACGTTTTTGAGGCGACGAACACCGGCAGCATTACGTGTTATCGAAGCCTATGAGCGACTCAATCGTTCTGTAGGGCTGGCCGTGGAAAACGGTACGCGTTTGCACATCTCGCTCGGACGCGGCAATTTCTTTACGGCCCGTGGGGGATCGGCACTGGCCGGCCTAGCGATGCTGCGAAGACTGGCAGAACGTACCTCAATGAGCGACCGCCCGCCCATTGCCACATCTGGAGATGCTTCACTGGCGATCCTTTCCCAAGACACTTTACAGTCAGGATATCGAGCTGCGGGCGCGGAGGAACAGTACCGCTTCAGTACCGGACGTTTAACTGGACTCACGCCTTTCTCTTATGCGGCTGGCGTCCTTCCTGTCATACATGATGAAAATGTCTCTGCCAATATCGTTATGGGCGATTTTGGGACTGAGGCGGCGCTTCTGGCAGAGGCATCCGATCGTGAAAACACGAATTTGATCGCCGCCAGTGATAATCTTTCCGCACAATCTGTCTTCTATGCCTCCTCACAAGAGCCGCTGATCGGCGAGGAGTTATTCGCGGCAGGCGCTTACGTCGGCGCTGGGCCCGCTCATGAAGCCAGCCTGAATGTACAGGATATTTTGCGCTGGCTGATCATCCTTGCAATAATCATCGGCTCTCTACTCAAATTTGTGGGAGCACCCATCTGATGCGCGTTTTTACCGCGGCTTTTGCCATCGCTGCTGGAATAATTGTTCTGCTCGGGTATTTTTTCCCGGATCAATTAGAGTCATTCCGATTGATACTCATTGATTGGGCGATTATCATTGCCGGGATGGCTGTCCTGATCGGAATTTATAATCTGGTTGCGGTCCAAATGGAAAAGATACGCACACGCCAAAAAGGTGGAATATATGGCGTATTACTTGTGGTCGCGCTGATCATCACGTTTGGACTCGGATTGATCCTGGGACCTGAGCATCCTTATATGCGTTTGACTGTGGACGCGATCATCGTGCCTGTGGAAGCCTCGCTGATGGCGATCCTGGCAGTCACGTTGATCTATGCCAGCATCCGTCTCCTGCGCCGCCGGGTGGATATCTTGAGTGTGATCTTCCTGGTTGTTGCTGTAATTTTCCTCATCGCGGTCGTGCCGACGCCTTTCAGCGCTGTTGATACGCTTCAGCAGTTTATCCTTCAAGCTGCGGGGATGTTCTCAGGAGGCGGGGCGCGTGGTCTTTTGATCGGCATTGCGCTGGGAACCTTATTGACAGGATTGCGCGTATTATTTGGCGTGGATCGTCCGTATGGGGGGAATTGAGCATGGCTGATATCCGTTGCCCCAATTGTGGAAAAAACAACCCGGACTTTCTGGACTTCTGTCAGTTTTGCCAGACTCCTCTCAAGCCTGAATCCGTCTTGCGGATTGGTGACCACCCAACCAAGAAAAATACGGGCGAACTCGAATCCGTTCTCCCGGAATGGCTCAAGGATGTACGCCAGCAGGCCAGAGACTTGGCTGAGGAAGATGCCGCTCAAGCAGCGGCTCAATCCAAGGGTCCGAAAAATGAACCACCTGATCTCTTAGCCGGACTTGCCTCGCAATCAAGCAGTGCTGATGAGGAGGAAGTCCCGGATTGGCTGAAAAGCATCAATCCGACCGCGAAATCCAAACCTGCGGCTCCGTCTACGCCTGCGCCAGAGACAGACTTTTTTGCGCAGTTCAATCAAAGTAAATCTAAACCCGCTGCCGAACCTCCTCGAGAAGATGTTCCATCCCGGGTAGGCGGCGCTACGGAGCAACCACCGGTCCCTGAGCAGAAGGACGAATTATCGGAATGGTTTACGCAGGCGGCTGAACAGCCGGGAGAAATTGTTGAGTTTGACTCAGACGCGCAGCTGCATGATCGGACGGCTTGGGCGAGTGATCTTGATTCATCATTACCCTCACCACAGAAACCAACTGCCAAAGAGCCAGAGGATCTCAGTTGGCTTCATAATCTTGAAGAGTCCGCGAAACAGACCGGAGATCTAAACCCTCCCAAACGGGATCCGGACTGGACGGCAGGCTTTGAGAGGCCTGCTGCGCCGTCCCAACCATCTGGTTCGAAGGAAGATTTAAGCTGGTTAGATAGCCTGGGTGGAATAGACGAACCTGCCCAGCCATCTTCCGAACAGGCTGCTGCACCTCAGGATGATCTCAGCTGGCTTGACCGGTTTAGCAGCGTGCAGGACTCACAACCCGGCAAGGTCCCTGAGGAAAAGCCGGCTTCTGCTCAAGAGGATTTGAGCTGGTTGAACAGATTGGGCGCAGCCTCAGAATCTCAATCTGTTGATGCTGCTCCAGATCAGCCAGCTGCTTCACAACCATTTGCCTCTGAGGAAGAATTAAATTGGCTCAATAGTCTGGGCGGGACATCAGACCCATCGCAGCCTTTCAATGCACCTGTGCCAAATGCAGGTGTCCCTTCCGACCAACCTTCTTCAGAAGAAGACTTAAGTTGGTTGAATAATTTAGGCGCAACTTCAGAGCAGCCAGAAGCCAGCTTTGAGCCTGCTCAAGACATTCCTTCTTCGCCGCAGGATGATTTCCCCTGGCTCAAAGACCTCGGTGGGGAGCCAGAGCCATTATCTGCGCCACCATTTGCTGATACAGGGTCCTTAAAAGAACCTCCTCCGCGGCAGACTGCGCCGCTAGGCAAGAAGGAAGAACAGGAAGATACGGAACCTGACTGGCTTAAGAGCGCTACCCAGGCGCCTTCCATGCCGGCGCCCGGCGATGTGTCGATGGACTGGTTTGCCCAGGCGAAGCAGCCAGCGGATGAAAAAACCATTCCCCCCGCAGGAACGCCGCCCACTTCGCCTCCGCCTACTCCATTTTCGGAGCTCCTCGCAACCCCAGGCGAACCTTCCACACCCTCCAATCAGGATGTCGATTCGCTCTTCTCAATGGAGATGCCTGATTGGCTCTCGCGTCCCGAACCGGAAACAACTCAGCCGGCTTCGCCACAAACTATAGCTCCAGCGCCTGAAGGCGAAGAGTCACTGGCGCCGGTTGACCTGCCATCCTGGGTCCAGGCAATGCGGCCCGTTGAGGCGGTGATCTCTGAGACTGCGTTGAGAACAGAGGATCAACCCGAGGAAAAAGAAGGTCCACTGGCAGGTTTGCGAGGAGTGATCCCTGGTGCGCCCATGGGTTCGTCGCAAAGGCCAAAAGCGATCTCTCTAAAATTGCAGGCTACCGATGAGCAACAAGCCGGTGCTGCCTTGTTGGAACAGATCCTGGGCAGTGAAACCAGCCCACGGACGTTAGTCGCTTCTTCGTTCATTGCATCTCAACAAGTGTTACGCTGGGTGTTGACCGGATTATTCCTGGTTGTGCTTGGTGTTGTGATCAGTCTGCGCTCACAGAACCTGCCGGTCTCAGCCAATTTATCGGCTGCAGGCAGTGGCATCACAAATGCTGTGATGAGCATCCCTGCGAACGCAAAAGTTTTAGTAGTTATCGATTATGAGCCCTCACTGACTGGCGAGATGGAAGCCATTGCCGGCCCACTATTGAATCAAATGGTTTCATTGAGCCACCCTAACCTTTCGTTTCTTTCTACTTCTCCGAACGGTTCTGCGCTCGTCGAACGCTTGATGACCAGCACGAAACTCAGCCGGCCGGCGCCCGATGGTTTCGGATATCAGGCAGGCACGCAGTATTGCAATTTAGGATATTTGCCCGGAGGTTCTGCGGGAGTCTTAGGGTTTATCGAGGCGCCCGGTCAGATAATTGCTTCTGCGTGTGGAGTAGCAAACATTGGCTCATTCTCTGATTACGCTGCAGTGATTGTCATGACCGATCATGCTGAATCAGGCCGTATCTGGATCGAGCAGTTGCAAAACCTTAAGCAAACCAATCCTGGTTTCGTAAATCAGCCGTTACTGGTGATTGCCAGCGCCCAAGCAGGTCCTCTACTTCAACCATATGTCTCATCGGGACAAATCAACGGCATGATCAGTGGGCTGTCTGAGGCGGCCAGATATGAGTATAGGAACAATCTTCCTTCTGGAATTGCGCGTTCATATTGGGATCCCTTTGGGATTGGCCTGGCGATGTCCATTGCTTTGATCGTTGTTGGCAGCTTATGGAGTCTGTTTACGGGAATGCGCGCTCGCCGCGCCGAGACTGAACAAGGATAAACACATGTCCATTGAAATCATCTCTGCACTCGTGGGCTTTATCCTGACATTGATGATCTTCAGTTATCTTATCGGCGATAATCCTCTGTTTCGGATCGCCATCTATCTGTTTATCGGCGTGTCCGCTGGCTATGCTGCGACAGTCGTTGTCTATTATGTGCTTATCCCCAAGCTCAGTCTATTCCGGACCAATGATGTCAATCAATTAATTCTTGCCGTTATTCCACTTTTGTTTTGTGTTTCCTTGCTGGCAAAACTTTCACCGCGCATTTCCTGGATCGGCAGTTTTGCCATGGCAGTGCTTGTGGGCGTAGGTGCTGCGGCGGCTATCG
>DATGYJ010000449.1:0-2429 GCA_035298105.1 Anaerolineales bacterium
TATTATAATGAGACATTATTCGGAGCGATCATTTTCATTTCCAGACCAGTCTATTGCAAGCACAACAGTTATCAGAATCGAAATAGAAAGCATGACCGGTAAACAATCCGGGTACTAGCAATACTGCATTATCAGATAACCAAGCGCAGCAGCGGTGAACCCGCTGTGCTCTCAGCGTTAGCCTGAAAGAAAGGAAGCCCCCTTTGGACAAAAAGCTTCGTGATGAGCTGCTCTCAATGCAACAAGAAGATCAGAAAACATTGCAGGAGTTGATCAATACTGGCGAATTGGGTACGGTCGAATACCATCCAAAAATCAAGGAAGTCCACGAGCGAAATAATAAGCGCATCAAGGAAATCATCGGGCAACACGGATGGCCAGGGATTAGTCTGGTAGGCAAGGAAGCTGCCGAGGCTGCTTGGCTCGTCGTCCAGCATGCGGTACTTCATACTGTGTTTATGGAGTCATGCTTGGCACTACTCACAGAGGCTGTTAAAAGGGGCGAAGCAGAAGGTAGCCACTTTGCCTACCTACAAGACAGAGTTCTCACTATGTCTGGCAGACCTCAAATTTATGGAACGCAGCATCATATCGATGAAAACGGTACTGCCTTTCCATTGCCGATAGAGAATCCTGTAGAAGTTGACAACTTGCGAAGAGAAATTGGATTGGACACTTTAGACGAAGCGACGGCGCGCATACAGGAAAGGGAGAATGCTATCCGCCGAAATCGTAAGGCTAACCAGGCCGTGGAGCGGTGACCGCTCACCGGCCAGCCGTTGTATAGAAGAACAAATGAGGCGAACCATCGGGGAAAGCGAGAAGGGTCAGGACTACTTTCTACAGAAAATGAAATGCAGACGCCCCCTTTGCTTCTTCTTTTGCTTTCGTCTGACCCCTTTGCTTGCTTGCGGGGGAGCAACCAGTGCCCCTCCCAGTGGCTAAACTGTATATCCGCCGAATAGTTATGGTGAATATCGCTAGTGCGAAAGTTGAGTCAATAGTGTCTTCTGCCCCCCAACTCCAACAAAAGGGGTTGGTTCAGTGTGCGATGATCACATACCAGGCGCCGTCTCTGTTTAACGGGCCAGATCTAACGCTGAAATAGAGGGCTGTAGTATTAGGAACTGTGCAGGTTAGGGCACCCGGGAATCTAAGCGTGCAGTCGAGTTCCATTGAGTAGGTATTGTCACCGTAGACGTGGAGGTCGGCTGCTCCAGTCAGATCAGAGATGGTTACGGTGTGGTTGCCCAACGTAAGTCCTGTGGTCCAGTAGCGGCTCTCCCCGCGTGTCGCCACCTGCCCGATGGTTGGCACATCAGGTGGGATCTGAGCGCTCTCATTCGCAGGCGTTCCTGTAACAGTAAAGGTTGTCTGAACAGCAGTATAAGTTATTTCACCATGAACTAACGGAAACTTTACGGTTGGTGCGGTGGTGTTGGTCAGGGTGAGCGTGTATACCCCCACGGAAGATGTATACCCACCAACAAGTGGCTGATTTACCGATGACACCGTGGGCGCGGTAGTTGAGTAGACATCGGAGCCATTGTTATATTTTATTGTGGGACCGCTGGGTGTTGCGGATACGGTAATGGCCGGAATATCAGAACCAGAGCTATTAACGATATCCATGCAAAACCAACTTGTGCCGGTATAGAAGGCATCCCCCCAGGAGGTGCCACCAACGCTACCGTAAAAGGCGTCAGCCGTTGACTTGGCACCGTTCGCATCTAAAATAATTAAATCGCCCGACATATCGGATGTAAAATTATAAATTTGAGTATTGAAGCTGGCATAACCCGCTTTGCTGGTCTTGATATATATATCCGTGGAAGCAGGGATATTAGTTAATTTATATGATCCATCGCTTGCAGATGTCGTCGTGGTTAGAGCAGTGCCGCTGGTGTTACACACTTTCACTGTAACGCCTGCAACAGGAATCGCAGTTGCGGGGGAGACATCATATACTACACCACTGAGTGAAAGACCTGTCCCACCAGTGGATGAGGTGGGACTTACGATTCCTCCACCGCCACCGCCGCAACCAGTAATCAATAAAAGTAACATAACGATCCAAATTGATTTTTTCGTAGAGGCCTCCTTTCTTGGCACTATTCTCAATAGTCCGAGAAGGGTGTGGATGTTAACGAAATATTAGCACAAGTTAATTGTTAATATATTGTCCCTCAATTTTTGTGTAAATCAATGGTGGGAAAAATATTTAAGTCATAACTACTTATAAGGCCCCGTCCATCAAAATAAAAAGGGGGTCTTCCCTTGAAAAATGGAAATGGAATCCCAACGAGACCAGTGGACCCGGTCGCGATAAACCTGCGCCGGGTCACCGGCCGAGTCGTTGGGCCCAACAAATACAAAGGAGGTACGATGCGACCTCTCCTTTTGATGGCAATTTTTGTTGTTACTTCCGC
>DATGYJ010000450.1:0-4024 GCA_035298105.1 Anaerolineales bacterium
TGCTGCTGATGTGGGTCGATCCGCGCATCCGCCTCGGCCGGCAGTGACGACGGGAAGCCCAGCCGCGCCGGAGACCGCGCTCGAGGCGGAGCGCGCGGCTCCCCTCGAGGCCGTCGTCGCCAGCGAGGCGCCCAGCCACGCGGAGCAGCGCATCGCCGTTGCCACGCAATGGCAGCTCATCTGGTGGCGCTTTCGCAAGCACAAGCTGGCGCTGGAAGGCACGCGAGTAAGCGTGCACGCCGAAAAGCTCAATATTATCGGCACCAGCAATGTGGTTGAAGCTGCCTTGGATGCCGGCGTGCGTAAAGTGCTCGCACTGAGCACTGACAAAGCGGTCAACCCGGTTAATCTGTATGGCGCTACGAAACTGGCAGCTGAAAAATTGGTCATCCAATCCAATGCATATGCCGGCGGCCGGGCCACCCGCTATTCCTGCGTTCGTTATGGCAATGTCGTCGGTTCACGGGGCTCGGTAGTGCCCTTATTTCTGAAACAGCGCGCCAGTGGGAGAGTCACGATCACCGATGCACGGATGACCCGCTTCTGGCTCTCTCTGGAGCAGGGCGTCCATTTCGTTATCAACTGTATCGAACAAATGGAAGGGGGGGAAGTCTTTGTCCCAAAGATTCCCAGCACCACCATCGTTGACCTGGCGAAAGCCATCGCTCCCGAGGTCGAGATCAAGATCATTGGCATCCGTCCCGGTGAAAAACTTCATGAAGTGCTGATCTCGGAGGATGAGGCCCGCAATACGGTCGAACGCGAGTCGATGTTTATCGTCAAGCCTCCCGAAACTTTATGGAAGCGCGATATGCGCTATGAAGGTGAACCGCTTCCGGATGGCTTTCGCTTTTCGAGCGATACCAATGCCCAATGGCTGGATATCAATGGCATAAAGGAATTTATCGCGCCGTTCGAGGAATTGTTTGCTCAAGGAAAGCTGGAGGGGTAGGTACAAAGGTAAACAGGTACACACGTACACACGTGCCTACTTGTTTACCTGTTTACGTGGCTACCTTCACACATGACACGCCTATTGATCACCGGTGCAAGCGGACTTCTCGGCATCAGTCTCGCATTGGAAGCCATGCGCGAGCATGAGGTCATTGGTGCAGATCGCGGTAAGCTAAAGTCTGCTCCGTTCCAGGTTTTCCAGGCAGATTTTCTGCACCAGCCCGCTCTGGATTCCATTATTGATCTGGCGCGACCAGATTGGCTGGTCAATTGCGCTGCGCTGGCGAATCTCGATCAGTGTGAGCAGTTTCCCGATCACGCTCGAACTTTGAATACTGAATTGCCGGCCGAATTGGCAATTCTCTGTGCCAAGAAAGGCATTCGCTTCGTACATATCTCCACAGATGCGGTCTTTGACGGAGAAAAGACCGATTGCTATACAGAAGAGGATCAGCCGAACCCGCTTGGCGTTTATGCAGAGACCAAACTTGGGGGCGAACATGCGGTTCAAGCAACGAACCCTCAGGCCATCATTGCCCGGGTCAATTTTTTTGGATGGAGCTTGAGCGGCAAACACAGCCTGGCTGAGTTCTTTGTCAATCACTTAAGTGCAGGCAAACCGGTCAATGGTTTTACAGATGTCATCTTTTGTCCAATGTTTGTCGGTCACACGGTGCGCTGTCTGTTAGCGATGCTTGAAAAAGGCCTGTGCGGTCTTTATCACGTGCTCGGTGCGCAGGCAATGAGCAAGTACAAGTACGGGGTCGAGGTCGCACATAAGTTCGGGTTGCAGGAAGGACTGATTGCTCCAAAGTCAGTGGAAGGATCTGGCCTGACTGCCCGCCGTTCCCACAATTTATGGCTTTCTACCCACAAACTATCCACAGATTTAGGGCGCGAAATCCCTGAGTTTTCCACCGGTTTGGACGAGTTTTATACACAGTACCAGCAGAGTTATCCACAGAAAATCAAGGGTTATCAACAGGAGACGGATGAAAAATCTACTTAAACTTGAGGAACTCTTTTTATTCGGGCTTTCCCTCTTTCTTTTTTCCCAATTGGATTATAGCTGGGGTTGGTACGCGCTCTTCTTTTTTACGCCTGATCTAAGCATGCTTGGCTATTTGATCAATCCCCGGGTCGGCGCTTGGACCTATAACCTGATCCACCACAAAGGCGTTTCGGTAGCGCTTTATGTTTTAGGTTACCTGTTTTCCATCCCCTGGCTAATGTTCGCAGGGACAATCCTGCTTGGTCATTCCAGCCTGGACCGCGTTTTTGGTTATGGTTTGAAGTATCCGGATGCATTTCGGAACACACATTTGGGATTGATTGGAAAAGAAAATGAGTCTTGAGCTACTGAAATCCAGAACGGGGCGAACCCTGATCGAATCTCACCGCGGCATCGAAGCGAATGTACCTGAGAATTCCTGGCCGGCCATCAAGCTTGGTCATCAATTAGGGGCGGACCTGATTGAAGTTGATGTTCAGATGAGCCGAGACTGTGTCCCATTTTTGCGGCATAATTATCAGCTTCCGGACGGAAGATGGTGCGGCCAGGTGCTGTGGAATGAGCTGAAAGAACTCAAAATCGGCGGCGAGCCTTTGCCTTTGCTGGAAGATGTCCTTGACTGGGCGTGTAAGGCGGGAGCAATTCTATCCCTGGATATCAAGACATTTTTCAGCCCTGAGGGGAGTTTGACAAGGGAAGTCCTGCGCGTGCTTGAACGGACAAATACGAAAGATAAAGTGTTATTACTGTTTTTTGACCATCAGGAATTGCTGCGCATAAAACTTGTCTATCCTGAATTGACCGTTCGTGCTTTAGTCATTGGAAGACTTGCCAATTACCCAGAGTATCTTCAAAAAATTAAGGCCGATTGCATCAGTGTTTCTTACGGCGCGTTTCATCCGGTTGATATCGAGCAAATCCATTCGGCAGGCGTTTCCGTTAGCCTGAACGGGCTTTGGAATCCAAATAGCGATTTGTTTCAAACCTCAGATATTGATATATTTTCGCACGGCAACCCGGTCGAAGCGAAACAGCTTTTGGGGCGCCAGTAATATCAATCCTCAAGAAGGAGAGCACCATGGAAATCAAAGTTGGTCATCGGACCATTGGCACAAACCATCCTACCTACTTCATTGCAGATATTGCCGCGAACCATGATGGTGATTTGGAACGAGCGAAACTGCTTATCCGCCTGGCGAAGGAAGCCGGTGCCGACGCCGCCAAATTTCAGAATTTCGACGCGCCGAAGATCGTTTCAGATTATGGCTTCACTCACATGAACGCCCAAGTCAGCCACCAGGCCTCCTGGAAGAAATCCGTGGTTGAAGTGTATCGCGCTGCCTCGATTCCCTTTGAATGGACATTGACCCTCAAAGAGGAATGCATGGACCTTGGGATCGATTATTTCTCCGCCCCTTATGATTTCACCGCGATTGATTTTCTCGACCCGTACGTGGAAGTATACAAAGCTGGCTCAGGCGAAATAGATTGGATCGAGACGCTGGAGCGCATGGCAAGTAAGGGCAAGCCGTTCTTTGTGGCAACAGGCGCTTCCACAATTGGAGAAGTGCAGAAAGCAGTCCATGCCATTTTGAAGATCAATAAACAACTGGTCTTGATGCAATGTAATACCAATTACACAGCCAGTCCGAATAATTATGATCATCTGCATATCAACGTTTTGAAGACTTATGCCGCGATGTTTCCCGATGTGATTCTAGGACTCTCTGACCATACCCATGCTCTTGCTCCTGTTCTTGGTGCAGTGACATTAGGTGCGCGGGTCATCGAGCGTCACTTCACCGACAGCAACCACCGCGAAGGTCCTGATCACAAGTTCGCGATGAATCCTGAGAACTGGGCAAAAATGGTAGAGGAGACGCGCCTGCTCGAACGTGCCCTCGGTTCTTCCGATAAGATCATCGCAGACAATGAAATAGAAACCGCGGTTGTACAGCGGCGCTGCCTGCGGGCTGCGCGCGATATCCAGGCTGGCGAAGTCTTCACTCGTGACATGATCGATGTGTTACGTCCAGCCACTCCCGGCGCAATCAAACC
>DATGYJ010000451.1:0-2653 GCA_035298105.1 Anaerolineales bacterium
CTCGTTACGCAAGGCACACATCTTGCGGATCGTTTTGAAATGGAAAGTTCGTGTTTTCGGGCGGGTTCTTTATATTTTTACCGCCTGACTCATCGATCACTTGTCTTTCTACGAGAAACCTCTTGTTGAAATTCAATGAAAAGATCGGTGGTTCGGGCGGCACCATGTAACCCCTGGAGGTGTGAGTGAACGCGACTTTGAAACTTGGAGAGCACTTTATATTCGATCTCTCCGGCTGCAACCATGAGATTCTCATGGATAGCGAGCGAGCATACTCGCTGTTTGCGCAAGCCGTCTACGAAAGCGGCTTGACGGTTGTGGATGAGGGCTTTTACAAGTTCAGCCCGCATGGCTTTACCTGTTTTTTGCTGCTCGCAGAGTCGCATGCAAGCCTGCATGCCTGGCCCGAATACGATTATTGCGCCATTGACCTTTTCACCTGCGCCCTCGGCAAGGATATGATGCCGTTGATCCAGCGCATCAAAGCAGATTTCGGCGCGAATAGTTTTGCGCTTCGCAAGATCGACCGCGAAGGAGAAGTGGAAAAGATACCTTTTTCTGTGTAGATGTTATCCTAAAGGATTGCTTCGCTTATGAGCATATGGTTTACGGAAGAACTGCATCCCTATTACCGCAAGGGCATACAAGTTAAACGCGTGCTTGCAGACGAACAAACTCAATTCCAGCACCTTCAAATCGTCGAGACTGAATTCTTCGGCAACGCGCTGATCCTGGATGGGATCATCCAATTGACGGAGCGCGACAACATGGGTTATCACGAGATGATCGTCCATGTGCCCATGCTGGCGGTCGGGCAACCGAAACGCGTGCTCATCGTCGGAGGTGGCGACGGTGGATCATTGCAGCAGGTCTTGAGGTATCCATCGGTGGCGGAAGCGATCGTCTGTGAATTGGATCAGCGCGTGGTGGATCTATCACGCCGGTATTTTGCGGCCGCCTTTGGAGACCCGTGGTCCGATCCACGTGCCAGGCTGACCGTACGGGATGCGTTCAGCTTTCTCGAGGAGAACCCCGGCCGGTTCGATGTGATCATCTCCGACACGACCGATCCGATCGGCATGGCAGAGCGCCTCTTCTCGGATGAGTTTTACAAGCTGATGGTGAGAGCACTTATCCCGGGCGGAGCCGCCTCGACCCAATGCGAACAACCGTTCTTCGACACTGCCCTGATCAAACAGATCTATCAATCCGCGCGCACACTGGCGAAGAATCCTGCTTATTATTATGCGAACATCCCGACCTATCCGGGCGGCGGAATTGGCTTTATGTATGTCTCTGATACACCGTGGAAAAATGGATTGAAAATCCCCTTGCCGCCTGGCGTGAACAATTACATCAACCCTGAAATCCATCAGGCCGCCTTTGCCCTGCCTGAGTTCTTTCAAAGAGAATTGTACGGATAATTAGCCGGTCACGCCCTGAGCATAATTTATCTATTTGCGATCCTGACACTCCCCTACGGGAGTGTTAGTTTCCTTTGTCCTCTCGAGAACAGGGCAGACCTCTGGCTCAATCACTTTTCGCCAGAGGTCTATTTCTTTCGATTCGTTGATTAGATTAGGTACCCTCTCATATCTTGCGGAAACGTGCGATCAACGCCGGTGGGATTTCGCTAAACTTACCTCCCCACCCCAATAGATTGGTTTGAGGATGACCGGGTGGAAAGGCCCGCTCTTCGAAGCCGTCCAGCACGAATCCGTTTTGAAAGCCCAGGTTAAGATAGTATTGCAGAGGCCGCTCAAAGTACATTTGCGGCTTGGGCTGGTTGAGGAGTGCCAGCCCTTTTGCCTGGTAAGGCGTCATATAACGCGAGTTTTTGACCGAGTAGACGGTCTTTATCTCGCCCTCATCGTCTACCTGTTCCACCATATGGACGGTAAAAGCATTATTGAAAGCCGGATGCGTCAAAGAAAAGACAAATATCCCATTCGGCTTCAACAAGGCTGGCAGGGTCTGGAAGAGCGGTTCGAGCTCAGCCATGTCAAAAAGCGCCATATTGGAGAGGGCGGCGTCAAAAGTCTTTGCGCCGAGAGAATGTAACCCTTCAGTGTCCGTTGCGTCTATTACATAATATGTGATCAGTGAATTTGGGTTTGCGCGGGCTTTGGCTCTTGCGATGAGATTTTCCGAAAAGTCGAACGCAGTGACCTGTGCACCCAGCTGGGCAAGCCGGCGTGAGGTCAAGCCGTTGCCGCAGGCAATATCCAGGATGTGCTGACCCTGCAGAGGCGTCGCGCTGACCACCGCTGGTCGAGTCGAGCGAGTGTACTTCTCGCTCATGCCGGGACCAGACTCAGTCGAAGCGCCGAGAAAAGAGGCGAGGACGGGCCAGCAGAGCAGATTGAAAAAATCGTTGCCATTATCGCCCATCCGTGCATCCCATACCTCTGCGTTGGCGTCCCAGGCATCGTGTGTGAATTGGTTTGGATCATCGATCATGGGCCCTTTTTACCATAAAAAAGAAATGAAACCCTGTTGACATATCAGGTAGAATTGCGTGCAATATCCAGGTGACTATGGCGAAATTATTCGTATCCTACTCAAGAAAAGACTCCCTTGCCGCTCGAAAACTGATCGAGGCCTTCAAATCCATCCAGCAGGACGTCTGGGTCGACTGGGAATCCATCCCACC
>DATGYJ010000452.1:0-15224 GCA_035298105.1 Anaerolineales bacterium
TCCGGGTTGGAACGCTTTATCTTTGCATGGGGCATGGTGCCCGCACGCTTAATTAGTCACCCGGATACCGCGTGGGTCACAATCTTTACGGCCATGTTCCTGCATGGAGGTTGGTTTCACCTGTTGAGCAATATGTGGTTCCTGCATATCTTCGGCGATAACGTGGAAGGGCGCATGGGTGGGGCGCGTTATCTGATCTTTTATTTGTTGAGCGGGGTGGCCGCGGTTCTTTTGCAGGCCTATATTCTACCCACCAGTCAGGTTCCGATGATCGGAGCGAGCGGTGCCATCGCAGGTGTGTTGGGTGCATATCTGGTATCGTTCCCTCGCTCGCGGATTGCAAGCCTGGTACCGATCCTGTTTATTTTTACAATTATAGAAGTCCCGGCTGTCATCTTCCTGATCTTCTGGTTCGTCTCACAACTCTATTCAGGATTGTTTGCGATGCAGGGTGCCAATGCCAGCGGGATTGCCTGGTGGGCGCATATCGGTGGCTTTATCTTTGGTCTTATCATGGTAGTTTTCTTTGCGAGAAAGACTGCCTATCGCACTTATTAGGAGGAGAGCATGGCCCGCAGTTATTTCATTACCGGCGGCGCGGGGTTTATCGGATCGAACTACGTTTACAAGTTGCTTCAGCGCGGCGAACATGTGACGATTTATGATAATTTATCGCGGGCGGGTGCGCCCAAGAATCTGGCCTGGCTGGAGCAAACATTTGGGAAGGACGCCTTCAAACTCATCACCGGAGATGTACGCAACGCCGAGCTTTTAGCCGCATCTGCTAAGGACGCAGATGTAATTGTCCACCTGGCAGGACAGGTCGCCGTGACGACCTCTGTCACAAACCCGAGAGCGGACTTCGAAGCCAACGCATTGGGGACCTTCAATGCCCTGGAGGCCGCTCGTTTATCAGAGCGCGATCCCATTTTTATTTATTCGTCCACCAATAAAGTGTATGGCGGCATGGACGATGTCGAAGTGATCGAGGAACCTACGCGCTGGCGCTACAAGGATTTAGTGGAAGGCTGCCCGGAGACGCAGCCGCTGGATTTCCATTCTCCCTATGGCTGTTGTTATTCTGCGAATACGGATATCTTGACCCGTTACGGGTGGAAGAAGTTCTATGAGCTAACACAGAACGATCAAGTCCTGACATACAACGTGCAGGCCAAGATCGCTGAATATCAAACGCCGACAGCTCATTTTGTTTATCCTTATGAGGGGAAAATGTATGTGCAGCGCAACCGCCGCCTGGAAACCTGTGTGACGCCTAATCACAAGATGTTGGTTTCCTGGGATTGCAATCATAATGAGCTCGAGAACCCGCATTTGTTGGAAGCACAGGCAATTAAAGGGAAACCAATGGCATACCTGCTTGCCGCCGACTTCTGTGATGGTGAAACTGAAGAGTATTTCAAATTACCTGCAATTAAGGTCGGAAAGCGCAAACATTATTTTTCGGAGCGGCAGATTCCTATGAATGATTGGCTGCGCTTTTTGGGTTGGTATTTGAGTGAAGGTCATTGCTATGAAGCAACGAAAACCGGGAATTGTACGGTTAGCCTGACAACCTACTATCGAACGCAGGAAGCAATCGATGTGATGCGTGCAGTTGGATTGTCTCCAGTGATCGATCAACATCATATTGTCGCCACATCCCGGCAACTCTATGAATACATAAAAAGATTTGGAAAAGCTCATGACAAATATATCCCGCTGGAAATAAAGGATTTACATCCGAAGCATCTTCGTATCTTGCTTCAATCGCTCCTTGACGGTGATGGCGATAAGAACGGTAAAAACATCTGGCGCTATACAACTGCCTCATGCCAGTTGGCGGATGATGTGCAGGAAATCGCGATCAAATGTGGGATGGCGGCTTCAGTTTGCCTGGATCCCGAAGGCTTCTATCGAGTATATATTTCTACAACGCGCACAGCTCAGTGCAATCAAGATATGGATCGCAGTGAATGGATGGATTATGACGGCCAGGTCTATTGTGTTGAAGTCCCAAATTCTGTTGTCATGGTTCGGCAAAACGGACATGCTTATTTTTCAGGGAATTCAAAAGGCACCGGCGATCAATACGTTCGCGATTACGCCCGCATTTATGGATTGCGTTCCGTTGTCTTCCGCCAATCCGCAATTTACGGAACCAGACAGTTTGGTGTCGAAGACCAGGGTTGGATGGCATGGTTTGTGATTGCTGCGGTGTTAGGGCGCCCGATCACGATCTATGGAGATGGCAAACAAGTGCGGGATATGCTCTGGGTTGAAGATCTGGTCGCAGCTTATGATCTTGCCATTGATAAGATTGATATGGCAAAAGGTCAAGTGTTCAATATGGGCGGTGGTGTGCAGAACACGATTTCGGTGTGGACTGAATTTGCGCCCAAATTGGAAAAACTTCTTGGAAAAACCATTGAATATGGGCGCGGTGATTGGCGCCCGGGTGATCAGCGTGTGTTCTACGCAAATATCCGCAAGGTAGAAAAAGAGTTGGGTTGGAAACCAAAGACGGAGCTCGAAGATGGAATCCGGATGCTGTTCGAGTGGGTGAAGGCCAATAGGGATCTGTTCTAACGCCGCTTATACAGCAGGGAACAGATTTGCGATGCTTGACCGGGTTGCCAAATCTGGTCACCTAAGATCGCCTATACGGGATTCCCTGGCACCGCCCGTGATTTGCTAAGCAAATCAGGCAGGCGTGGCAATCCCTTGGAGCGTTAACCACTAAACCTCTCTACGTTATAATTTTGGACGCTCTTTGGGATTGGAGACCCTGAAAGAAAAGCCAGTATGAAAATTCTTACGGTTCTCACTTACTATCGTCCGCATACCTCGGGACTCACGATCTATGCGGAACGGCTGGCGCGCGCCTTTGTAAAGCGGGGACACCAGGTGACGGTCATGACCACCCAATATGATCCATCCCTGCTGCTGGAAGAGGCCATGGATGGTGTCAGGGTCATCCGCGTTCCGGTGGCAGCGCGCATCAGCAAAGGCGTGATTGCTCCCACCTTCGGTTGGGTTGCCACAAAACTGGTCGCCCAACATGACGTCGTCCAAATGCACTTGCCTCAATTCGATGCGCCCGGTGTGGCTTTCCGTGGGCGTCTCTTCGGGAAACCGGCAGTACTAACATATCACTGTGATTTATTACTGCCGCCCGGATTTTTCAACCGCTTCGTCAATGCGGTTGTGGATTTCCAGAACAATATGGCGGGGATTTTGTCCAATCACATTGTGACCTACACCCAGGATTACGCCGATCACTCTCCCTATCTATCCCGCTTCGCCTCGAAGCTAACCCCGATCCTGCCTCCCGTTGAGTTGCCTGAGCCGCTCCCAGGCGCCGTCCAGGCTTTTGCTGAAGAACATCACATCGAAGAACGATATCCCGTAATTGGCATGGCGGCGCGCTTTGCGGCTGAAAAGGGAGTGGAAGTTTTGCTGGATGCACTTCCGACGATCCTAAAGAAATATCCAAAAGCACAGGTCCTGTTCGCAGGCACGTATCAAAACGTGATGGGTGAACAAGTCTATTCGGATCGCCTCATGCCGCGCATCCGCGAATACGAAATGGCCGGTCATTGGACTTTTCTGGGTAATCTGGAGCCGGTGGAAATGGCGGCGTATTATCCCAACCTGGACGTCTTGACCGTTCCCTCCCTGAATTCGACCGAAGCCTTTGGATTGGTTCAGATCGAAGCGATGATGAATGGTGTGCCATGCGTACCCTCTGCCTTGCCGGGCGTGCGGCAACCAGTGATGATGCATGGGATGGGGCGGGTCGCCCAGATTGGCGATCCGGATGATTTAGCGGGATGCATCCTCGAGGTTTTGAGTGATCCGGGCAAATACCGCGGAGATATCGAATCCATTAAGAAAGCATATAAGCCGGATTCCATTGCGGCGGAGTATGAAAAATTATTTGCAAAACTTATGGGATGACTTCGAAGTCCTGCTCACGGAAATGCTCATCAAAGGAAAAGACTTTTTTGATCCCCAGACGACGCATAGTTTCAAAACTGCTGCAATCGACCAGGGAAAGCTGGCGGCGATCAGCGGTTAGTAGTTGCTCAATTGCATGAGAATGTTGCTCCTGTCCAAGCCAGTCTACATGAAGAATGGGCGTGAACTGGGGCAGAAAGGCCCGAACATATTTTATGCCGAGTCTCTGTTGGATAAGAGTGATACTCTCGACAAGGATATAGGAGTTGGTCAGAAGTTTATCCTCACCGGTGAGGAGAGTCCCCCAGATTTGACGAGCTAATTCATGGTTTCGGTCGTCTTCGCTGATGAACGCATACAAAGCGGAAGTATCTATGAAGATTTCCATGTGCCGTAGATCTCTGCCAGGTATTTATCGTGATTGACGGATACGTCCGTTGCGCCTTCGATGTCGCGAGGTTTTTCCTTTTTTACCCATTCCAGGAACTCAAGCGCCCGCTTACGTTTCTCGTCAAAGGATAGTTCAGTAGGTGCGTTTACGATATACTGTGCCACGCTTTCGCGCATTAGTTTGGCAACTGATGTCTTGCGAGCTTTTGCCAATGCCTTCAAAGCTTTGATTTGTTCTTCTGTCAGTTGAACCATTATCCGGATCATAAGAACCTCAATTCTGCTATCACTTCTATAAAACTGCTATCATTATAACATGCCTCAAAAAGATTTTCTCTTTCTCCAGTTACGTGATCTGCCCTACTTTCGCGCCTTCCTGCGAGCGGTGGAAAGTACTTATTATCAGGATTTGCCCTTGCCGGCACCGGTCTATGATGTTGGGTGCGGCGATGGGCATTTTGCTTCGCTGACGTTCGATCGAAAAATTGACGTGGGGCTTGATCCCTGGCATGGACCGATCCATGAAGCGCAGAAATTCGGCGCCTATCAGGCGCTGGTGGAAGCCGACGGCGCTAGCTCTCCTTTCCCTTCGGGATATTTCGCCAGCGGGTTCAGTAATTCGGTGCTCGAGCACATTCCGCACATCGAGGCGGTATTGGCAGAGACGGCACGTGTCTTGAAAAAGGATGCGCCGTTCTATTTTTGCGTACCAAACACCCGATATTTGAGCGAACTTTCCATCTCACGTGCCCTGGGGAAAGGCTATACAGAGTGGTTCCGAAAGATCTCGCGTGTCCATCATGCGGATGAGCCTGATATTTGGGAGGAGCGACTTGATAAGGCAGGCTTTGAGTTAGTCCGTTGGTGGCATTATTTTTCACCTGCGGCTATGCGCGTGTTAGAATGGGGGCATTATTTCGGCGTTCCATCGGTGTTCACACGCCTTCTCACTGGCAGGTGGATCATTGCGCCCACAAAATGGAATTTGTGGTTGACGAAAAAATATGTGAGCAGATTTGCTTCACCGGAGCCGATTGAAAACGGGACATTTACTTTTTATATCGCAAGGAGAAGGTAGGCAAGTAAACGGGTACACAAGAAACAAGTTGTGGTCTCACGGGTGTACCTGCTTACCTATCTACCTCCATAGTAATACCCCCATGCCTTTCGACGAAAACTATTTTTCCACCCATACTTACGCGGATGTTTCTTTTGCGAAATATAGCCAGTACTGGTGGTCAAATCGATTCTTTGCCCTGCTGGCGCGTCGTTATGGCAAACGTGGAAAACGCTTTCTGGAGGTCGGTTCAGGGTTGGGGCACCTGGTGGCACAGCTCGAAGACTCATTTGAAACTTATGGAATGGATTTAAATTATTGGGCAGTGAAGAAGTCAAAAGAAGTTGTGCAAAAGAGCCGCCTGCAAACTGCCAGCGCACAGGAATTGCCATTTGCCGATAGCACTTTCAATGTCGTCATTATCAAACACATCGTCGAACATTTGCCTGATCCGCACAAAGCCATTCAGGAGATCGGGCGCGTGACCGAAAAAGGCGGTACTTTGATCCTTGCCACACCAAACCTTGATTCATTGCTTAAGCCATGGAAGGGTGATGCGTGGATTGGTTATCAGGATCCAACTCATATCGCATTGAAGCAGCCTGCCGAATGGCTTACTTTCATTGAAAGTGCCGGGTTCAGCTTGACGAGAGTGTTTGCTGACGGTTTCTGGGATGTCCCTTATGTCCGCCTTGTGCCAAAGCAGTTTCAGAAGTTGTTTTTTGGTTCACTCGGCGGCTTTCAGGCAATCACAGGCCTTATCTTTCTTCCCATGCGCTGGGGCGAAAGTATTATCGTGATTGCCAGAAAAAAGTGACAGAGGCAGAAATATTTAGTGATGAGAGAAGAGCAATGAGTGACGAGAATCCAAAACCGAGTCAATATCCGTTAGGTGAACCCAGCGTTCTGGATTACTTCAAGTCCCTGTTGCGTTTTGGAGATGGCGGGCGCATCAAAGCCCCGTTCGAAGAGGAAGTTCTGATTGATAAGAAGGCCGAGGAAAGGCGATCTTCCATTACCGGGATGCCGCGTTTGCAACCCATTGACGATGTGCAACGTGGGCCATCATTTCTCGATTCAGAATCCACCAATCTTGAACCTGTCATCGAAAAGATGGAAGGCAAACCCATCACTCCATTCCCGTGGCGTTCTTTGCTGGCATTCGGGCTGGCATTGATCGGGCAAAAAACCTTCGAACCGCCGCATACCAGCGTCGTATTGGGATTTGCTTTTTATATTGCCGCATTTGTATCATTAGGCTGGGCGCTCTATCACGGCGAATGGAGGCTTCCTGCTCTTGCACCGACTTCCGAGCGGGCCGACCCGCAGACCTTTCGTGGAATTCCATTGTTCCTTAGCATAGGTCTGGCGCTCGTTGGTTTCTATTTGCTCAAAGATAATCTCTTCACAAGGCTCAACGTCATCATCTGGATTCTCGCAATTGTGTTTTTGTTATGGGCATTTTGGCTGAGTAAGAATAATCTGCGCACCACGTTTGGAAGTTTAGTGTCATTTTTCGAACGCGAGCGATGGACAATCCATATCTCGCGTTTGACGATCCTGCTCCTCGCCGCGACTGCACTGATATTGTTCTTCCGTTTTTATCAAACGACCAGCGTGCCTCCCGAACCCTTTAGTGATCATGCCGAAAAGATCCTCGATGTCTATGACGTTTCGCAAGGACAGACGCATATTTTCTTTCCCCGCAACACGGGTCGCGAAGGTTTCCAGATGTACTGGACCGTGCTCATCGCGAAAATCTTTGGCACCGGTCTTTCCTTCCTTAGCTTAAAACTCGGTACCGCGATCCTCGGCTTTTTGACATTACCCTTTGTTTATTTGCTTGGAAAAGAGATCGGTGGGCCACGCGTGGGACTCTTTGCCTTTATCCTCACGGGAATTGGTTATTGGCCTAATTTGATCAGTAGGGTTGGGCTGCGCTTTCCCCTTTATCCGCTTTTCGCGGCACCTACGCTTCTCTATCTGATCCGCGGCCTGCGGACGCGTAATCGGAACGATTTCCTGCTCTCTGGCCTGTTCTTAGGGATCGGCTTGCACGGCTACAGCCCTATGCGGATCGTTCCGTTCGTTGTTGTGGCTGCATTCGTGTTGTACTGGCTGCACTCGCTACGCTCGCAATCGAAAGGTGTGCAGAAGGATTTACTAGTCTGGCTGGTCATGCTCGCTTTGGTAGCACTGTTCGTTTTCTTACCGCTCCTGCGTTACTGGCTTGATAACCCCGCTGTGTTTAGTTTTCGGGCTTTTACACGCCTGGGCAGCATAGAACAACCATTGCCAGGCCCTGCCTATCAAATCTTTTTTTCGAATTTGTGGAATGCGCTCCGGATGTTCAATTACGACGATGGAGAGATCTGGGTTAATTCCGTAACCCATCGCCCGGCACTAGATGTTGTGACTGCTGCATTGTTTCTCATCGGCGTTATACTGATTTTGATTCGCTACATCCGTAATCGCCATTGGCTTGACCTGTTCTTGTTGGCGTCCGTTCCATTGTTGCTGATGCCGTCCATCCTTTCATTGGCATTTCCTGGTGAAAACCCTGCCCTGAATCGCGGTGGAGGCGGATATATCCCGGCATTCCTGATCGCGGCGTTGGCACTCGACGGTCTCCTTACCAGCTTTGGGCGTGGGCGAATGCGAAGTATCCTCCTGTGGGTCTTTGCCGGCAGTCTGTTGTATTTTTCAGCATCCCAAAATTTCGATCTCGTCTTTAATCAATATTACACATCCTTCCGGCAGGGATCATGGAATAGCTCCGATATGGGCAAGGTCATCAAAGAGTTTGAACAGACCAATGGACAAACGGATACTGCCTGGATTGTGCCATTCCCTTATTGGGTAGATACGCGTTTACCGGCGGTCTGGGCGGGCATCCCCAACCGCGATATGGCGATGTGGCGTGAGAATCTGCCGAGCACGGTAGAATTCCATGGACCCAAGTTATTTATCGTGAAAGCAGACGTCGATAACCCCCAGGGGAACGATCAGCAATCTTTAGACGTCCTTAAGTCGTTGTATCCAAACGGGCAATTGCGCATGTTCGACTCGGATGTGCCGGGTCATGATTTTTGGATTTTTACTGTGCCAGGTAATTAACCTGGCCCTTGGTGCAAAAATGCTCCCTGCGCCATCCTCGGCGGCGTGAGCAGACTCTGCTTCAGAAATTAATCTAGCTCTCAGTAAGTAAGGACGCTGCCGCCTCGAAGAGCCGAAGGCTGACGGCGACTGAAATGTAATGCCTTATCGCGAAAAATATCCCTGGTTTTATGATGTTCTCTTTCTGCTCGTGTTTTTGCTGGCAGGCTATTTGCGCTTTACCGGCGTGAATTGGGGCGAGGGCGGCGGACAGCACCCGGATGAAAATTTCCTCTCTGGCGTGCTCGGCAGCTTACAGGCGCACAAATGCGCCGACCCGGCTATCCCTGTGGAAGCTTGTCCGCCTGATCAAAAGCGTTGGCTTAGCCTTGCGGATTATTTCAACAGCAAAACATCTACCCTCAATCAATACAATCGTGGTTATGCATCATACGTATATGGCAATCTGCCCATGACCATGATCCGTATTTTCGCAGAGGCCACCGACCACTACGATGTAAGGATCCTCGGACGTCAGTTCTCTGCGCTGGCAGATCTATTCACAATTCTATTCCTGTATCTTATCGTCTCGCGGATGTACGGTCGCCGCGTAGGGCTCCTTGCAGCCTTGTTCTCAGCGTTGACTGTCATGCAGATCCAGCAATCCCATTTCTTCACGGTGGATTTATTTGTTAACGCGTTCGCTATGCTGGCACTCTGGTTCGCAGTGAAGATCCTGGAACATAGAGAGCGGAGAGTCGAGCATGGAGAACAGTATTTAGAAATTGAGGAGTCAGCTGATGAAGTGCCAGAAAGCCATTCACAAGTTCAGATCCCTCATCCGCAATTCGGAAATCTCAAACTACTAATTACTAGTCCACTATTCCTCTTGAGCATCTGCTTTGGGTTTGCTCTTGGTATGGCGATGGCATCCAAGATCAACATCGCGCCCTTAGCTATTGTGCTCCCTGGCGCATTCGCCCTCCGATACCTCATTCAGAAAAAGGAAAGCGATCAGTCACTTACCGGGAACTGGTCGCCTGACCATAGTTACGGGAACCCGCCTACTGACTACTGGACGCTTGTTATTATCTGTCTCATTGCGGGTGGACTTGCAACGTTGATCTCTTTCCGCATCTTCCAGCCTTATGCCTTCAATGGGATCGGACTCAATTCACAGTGGGTTGAAAATATCAAGGAGCAGCGTGTCCAGGCAAAAGGGGATGCCGACCTGCCCTGGAATCTTCAATGGGCGCGGCGGTCGCATCTCTATTCGTTTACCAACTTAACTCTCTGGGGGCTTGGTCTTCCGCTTGGGATTCTTGCCTGGGCGGGTTTCTTGTTGATGGCTTGGCGCATTCTTAGAGGAGAATGGCGCCATGCGCTCCTCTGGGGTTGGACAGCATTCTATTTCCTTTGGCAATCGTTGCAATTCAACCCTACGATGCGCTATCAATTACCAATCTATCCATTGCTGGTGATGATGGCAGCCTGGTTCATTTTCGAGCTGGCAAGTTTGAATGTTCGCCCGTTCAAACGTTTTAACTTTTCAACGGTCGCTGCAAGTCTGCTTGGGATCACTGTTATTATTCTAACTGGGATTTGGGCATTTGCTTTCCACACGATTTATCTGCGTGACGAGCCGCGTATTGCTGCCTCGCGTTGGATCTTTCAAAATATTCCCGGGCCGATCAACATAAAAATCCAAACAGGTACCGACAAAGTCTATTCTCAACCTTTGCCATTCCCGAGCGGGGTTCAAATCCAGCCAGCCAGCCCTTATCAGACAACTTTCATCGCCGCGAATGATGGCATGTTGACACAAGTCCTGATTGCCCATATATCTGCCAGTTCGGCTAGTGCTCCTAATGAACTCAACGTGACGATCTGGCACGACCTGAATGATCCTCAGCCAATGGCCTCGGCATTGACAGACACCCTGGTCGCTGACGCCTTAGATGGCACCTCTCAAATGGTTGTTTTTGATCAGTCGCCTGCATTGGCGGCTAACCAGACTTATTATTTAAAGATTGAGATGACTACACCTACCGGGGAAGCGAATCTGTGTGGTCCCCTCGATCTTTCGATTCAAGCCGGAGATCAAACGGCGGAACAAACCATTGCTCCCTCTACACAATGTATGGTTACACCAGAACTGCCATATGTGACTTCCTTTACCCCTCAGGCTGATGGAACATTGACAGAGATTGCCCTCGAGCATGTGAAAAATGCAGTTGACGTTCAATCCTCAAGCCCACATACTCTGCGCTTGATTGTTTCCAAAGAACCGAATGCAACGTTTGAAGGATCATTGGCGAGTGCCTCCTTAACCAGTGATTTCATGGCTTCTCAGGATCCGCGTGGGAATTCATACACCTTTGTACTCAACAAACCAATCTCTGTTGCGCGCGGTTCTCAATATTCCCTGCGCCTCGAAGTTGACAATGGTGAGCTTCAAATCACCGGGGCGACCGTTGCCAACGAGACAGATTATGATTACCCGCTCCCCTTACGCGTGGACGGGTATGACGCGTTCGGCGGCATCTATCGTGGTGACCTGAATCTCCAGGTCTACTGGGATGATAATGCTGACAAACTGAACCGTTTTTTGACAACTCTCAATGATACAGATTACATTCTGATCCCAACCAATCATCAATATGGACAGATTACACGCCTGCCAGAACGTTATCCACTGACTACTTTGTACTATCGGGAATTGATCGGCTGCCCCGAGCAGAACGATATTATCTGGTGTTACCGGGCTGCAAAGCCTGGGCAATTCCAGGGTCGGCTGGGATACGATCTCGTTGCCGTGTTCGAATCTGATCCGACACTGGGTCCAATAGTCATCAATGATCAGTCTGCGGAAGAGGCGTTTACTTTTTACGATCACCCAAAGGTCCTGATCTTCAAGAAGAATAAGGACTTCAACATTACACAGGTGGAGTCTATTCTCGGCAGGGTGGATTTGATGAAGGCCATCCATCTTATGCCGCGCCAGTTCAGCGGCTATTCCAATTTACTTTTACCTGCTGACAAACTTGCCGAACAGCGCGCCGGTGGAACCTGGTCTGATTTATTTAATTACGACTGGATCCAGAATCGCTATCCTGGATTGGGGTCGGTGATCTGGTATCTCTTTATCTTCATCCTTGGGTTGGCGGTCTATCCATTGACTCGCTTGGCAATGCCCGGGCTGGCAGACAAAGGCTACCCCCTTAGCCGCGCCCTGGGATTAGTCTTATTCGGGTACCTGGCATGGATGGCGGGTTCGGTCGGTATTCCATATACCCGGACCACAATTGCAATTGTTTTTGGTTTGCTTCTTCTTGTCGGCGCATTGCTTGCCTACTATCAACGTGCTGAACTGCGCGAAGAATGGCAAAATAATCGCAAATACTTCCTGACGATTGAAGGTCTCTTCCTTGCCTTCCTGCTGATTGACTTGCTCATCCGCATTGGTAATCCTGACCTTTGGCATCCTGCCAAGGGTGGCGAGCGTCCAATGGATTTTTCTTATTTCAACGCGGTCATCAAAAGCACAGTCTTCCCACCCTATGATCCATGGTTCGCAGGCGGATACATCAATTATTACTACTATGGCTTTGTCCTGGTGGCTACACCGGTGAAATTGCTTGGTATTGTCCCAACTATCGCATATAACTTCATCCTGCCGACATTGTTCGCTACTGTTGGAGTCTGTGCGTTTTCAGTCGGTTGGAATTTGCTTTCAAGAAATGAAATAGAAGAGCAGGCAAATGAAGTTCTGCCTTTTGTGGCTGGGCTGGCTGCCTCCTTCCTGACGATCTTGCTTGGCAATCTCGGTACGATTCAATTGATCTACCAAAAATTTCAGGAACTCGGTGCGGAGGGCGGATTCAGTTGGGAACCGACTGTAACAATTCTCCAACGCTGGACGTGGGCGATTCACGGAATGATGATGACCTTCAAAGGCATCTCACTTCCCATAGGACCGGGAGATTGGTATTGGAACCCCAGCCGTGTCATTCCTCCCCTGGGTGGCAATGAGATCACCGAGTTCCCGCTATTCACATTCCTTTACAGTGACTTACACGCGCACATGATCGCCATGCCATTGGCAATGCTGGCGCTGAGTTGGGCGCTGGCTGTCGTGGTCGGTCGTGCCAAATGGCGGAATCGGTGGTCGGCCGCATTAGGAATCATAGTAGGCGGTCTTATTATCGGCTCGTTCTATCCCGCCAACCTATCCGATACTTATACCTACTTGCTCATCGGCATCATTGCCATTGGATATGCAGTCTTTTGCTATGCAGAGACGACCTCTCTCACCCGAAGAATCGCACTATCGCTTGGCGCAGTGATCGCCTTGTTCCTTCTCTCGCATTATCTGTATGAGCCTTATCGGGCCTGGTATAGCCAGGCGTACAGTGCCCTCGATCCGTGGAAAGGGCCGTTCACACCGATTTGGTCTTACCTTACCCATTGGCTTGTATTTCTGTTCATCATCGTTTCATGGATGGTCTGGGAAACACATGAATGGATGGCTGCCACGCCTGTTTCCGCGTTGGGAAAACTGAAACCGTATCAGTTATTGATTGAAGGCGCCCTAGTAGTGTTTGCGCTGGCATTGCTTGGGCTTGCTTATCTAAAAATCAGTGTAGGCTGGATTGCATTCCCGATCGCAGCCTGGGCAGCCATATTGTTGCTGCGCCCAAACCTATCTGATGCAAAAAGATTTGTCTTGTTCCTGATTGGTACAGCCTTACTGATTACTATCGTCGTTGAAGTAGTTGTTGTGCGCGGCGATATCGGGCGTCAAAATACGATCTTCAAGTTTTATATGCAGGCCTGGCTGCTGCTGGCAGTGAGCGCGGGTGCTGCATTCGCATGGACATTGCCTGCCTTCTTCAAGTGGCTGCCAGGTTGGCGCGTTTTCTGGCAAACGGCGATGATCCTATTGATCTCTGGGGCAGCCTTATTCACCGTGAGTGGTGCTGGAGGCAAGATACGTGACCGCTGGATCGCTGAAGCCCCGCACACTCTCGATTCGATGACGTATATGAAGTACGCCAACTATGATGATTTCGGTGTGCGACTGGATCTTAGTGAGGACTATCGTGCCATCCGTTGGATGCAGGCTCATGTGCAAGGTTCACCAGTCATTGTAGAAGCGAATTGTGTTGAGTATCATTGGTGCACACGTTTTACTGTGTATACGGGCTTGCCCGGCGTCGTGGGGTGGAACTGGCATCAACGCCAGCAACGTGTCTTTACATCCACTTGGGTGGAGGACCGGGTTACCGCAGTTGGCGATTTCTATAACAGCGTTGATGTTGAATTTAGCCGTGAATTTCTAAAAACATATGATGTGCATTACATCGTTGTTGGACAGCTCGAACGCGCCGAATATACACTTGAAGGTATCAACAAATTTGAACAATATAATGGGACATACTGGCAGGAGGTATATCGGGATGGAAATACGGTTATTTATAAGGTGATAAATTAATCGAATTCCCTCTTCCTCGGGCAGAGGGTTCGTGTGAGGGCAAGGAGCGCTTATGATTTATCATATTGCAACCCGCCGAGCATGGCGTGAAGCATTGCAACGCGGGGAATACCGAGCGGAGAGCCTTAAGACTGAAGGCTTCATCCATTGCTCGACGAATGCACAAGTCGTACCTGTCGCTGAAAGATACTACAAAGGAGAACGTGGACTGTTCCTGCTGATGATTGATCCGTCGCTTCTTTCCTCAGAAACGAAGTGGGAACCACCATCGGGCGGAACTCCCACCGGTGTTCCGGAAACGGCACTGTTCCCTCACATTTATGGTCCTATTAATTTGGATGCGATTGTGAAGATCTTTGATCTTATCTCAAATCCTGATGGCAAATATAATCTTCCAGTGCTCGATTAACTCCCCATGACATTCTTCATCTCCTGGTACATCCTCATTACGATCCTTGGTTGGCTGACTTTCCCTCTGACTTATTATTTATTCCCTATGCTCGCCGAGCGAGGCTATACACTTTCTCGAACGTTTGGTTTGTTGATCTGGGCATATGTCTTTTGGTTGTTCGCCTCGTTGGGTATCGCTCAAAATGATCCTGGCGGATTACTTTTGGGCCTTGTGATTCTGGCAGGGCTGAGTGGGTGGGTATTTGTAAACTGTAGAACAGAGCTTGTCAACTGGCTTCGTGAGAATCGCCGAGCTATCCTCGCTACTGAGGTCCTTTTCCTTATAGCATTTGGATTAATGGCATTTGCCCGCGCCAGTAATCCGGAAATTTTCACCGCAGGCGGTGAGAAGTGGATGGAAACAGCATTCATCAATGCTATTCTGCATTCACCAACATTTCCTCCTCATGATCCATGGCTTTCAGGATATGCCATTTCCTACTATTACTTTGGGTATGTAATGGCAGCCATGCTGGCAAAATTTACAGCCACATCTGCCAGTGTGGCTCATAATTTAATGCTTTCTCTCATCTTTAGTATGAGTGCCATCGGTGCCTATGGGCTGCTATACAATCTTTTAACAGTCTATCGTCAATCGAAGGCGAAGGATCAGGCGGTAAGGGTTTTACCTGCGCTTGGAGGGCTCTTTGCACCGCTGTTTTTGTTGATCATTAGTAACCTGGAAGGCCTTTTTGAATCTTTGCATCGAAAAGGCATCGCCTGGACATTGAACGCAAATGGAACTGCTACGTCATCATTTTGGACGTGGCTGAATCTAAA
>DATGYJ010000453.1:0-7401 GCA_035298105.1 Anaerolineales bacterium
GTGCGATAGAAATAGATTTCCTTTAAGTATTCTTCCGCCGCAGCCCGCGTAATCAACCAGTCGCCATTGCTAAACAGCCTGGTGCCAAAGGCAGCCAGTAAGGAGGCGATAATCGGGGTGCTGATGAAGAACAGCTTGACACCCAGTCCTGTCAGGAGCGCAACCCCCGTCAAGTTTTGTAAGTCCGAAAAGAAGGACTGGGTCAGGATCGCAAAAAGCGTAGCCAATATTCCCAGCACGGCGATCCAAATCCGCAAACGCTTATAGGCACGTGTCCGCCGGCTGGAGACTGCATTGAGCTGCGCGTAACGCGTCCATGCAATGCTCAAAATGGGTGCAGCTTTCGGGGTTTCGGTTTCCATCACAGGTTCCTCCATTGATAATCAAAATTCCTTACTCAGGGCTACGGTGGACTGGCAAGTCCACCGATGGCTGGATGGTGGATTCCCTGGCACTGCCCGTGATTTGCCTAGCAAATCAGGCAGGTGTGGCAATCCAGCATAGCAAGCAATAGCTATTTTCCTTCCGGCAAACCCGGACAATCGGATGCGAGCTCAATCTCCTCCCAATCGACCCAGGCGTTCACACCGGCTGTGTCGAGGGCGTCGTTCAGTTCTTGGACGAACGCTTTGTCTTTCCGGGAGTATGAGATAAAGACGCTGCCATTCGCGCCCTGAGCTGTATCTGCCATTGTTTTCCTGAATTAGCGGGCAACAAACCAGGCAGCGACGACTCCTTCGGTACCCGTGGGATCTTTCACTTTCAGCCATTGATCATTTTTCCCGATCTTGGCTTCTGCATTCGCCTCGAGGACGACAAACTCTGTGCCAAGCGGCAGTCGCTTGATCAACGTGGCATCCGTGACGACAGGCTGTTTGCGGAGGGCGATCCCTTCAACAGTGGCCTTTACCTTCAGAGGACCGCCATTGCTGGAGGCAGCAGTCGCAGCGCTGGCAGCCGTGGGTTGTTGGTCTGCACTTGCGCCGCTGGCATACCGGACATACCATGCTGCGGCATAGCCTTCTTTGCCGGAGGCGTCGCGTACTCTTAGCCATTGTCCAGTCACGCCGACCTTGGGAATCGCCTGGTTGGCAGGCTCGATACAGATCAACGTCTCCGTGACGGGGACCCGGCGGATCAGCGTCTCGGGCGCGATGACAGGCTGTGTGCGGAAGGAAAGTTCTTCCGTAGGTACAAATGCCAGGGCGCCAGGCGGTAACTTTACAGCCGCCGTGCTGGCCGTGGCGGGCCTGGCTACTGCAGTCGCTGTGGCAACGGCAGCAACTGCCGGCGTGGAAGGAGCGGCGGGCTGTCCCTTGGTATCTGAAACATACCAGGCGGCAACATATCCCTGATCCCCGGCCGGGTCCTGGACATTGATCCACTGGCCGTTCACACCCAGCTTGGCTTTGGCGGTGGCCCTGGGTTCAAGGCAGATCAGCTCCGTCCCCATCAGCATGCGCTTCCAGAGGAAACCACCGACTGCGGGATCTGCGCGTAAGGCGAGATCATCTTCGCAGGCATAGAGTGTGTATTTATCCGCAGGGACCGGGACCTTGGTCATTTTGGGAGGCTCGGGCGGGGCGGCGCTATACGAGTCAAACCACAGGACCGCGCTGATCTCTTTCTCCAGCGTTGCACCGTTATATTTATAGCGGGTGGTCAACAAAACTTCCTTATCCGGACCGTCGCCGCCATATTTATAGGGATCATACAAAACGTAGTCGTTGCCTTTTTTCTCTTTTACCAGCACGAAGTGGGTCTGGATGCCCGCCTGCTTGTTCCAGTCTACCTGGAGAACCACCGGTTTGCCGGCCGCCACAGCGGCATCGATCTGTGCGATGGGAGCAGAAGAGTTTTCACAGGGCTGCATATCGCGATAGGCAGAATTCGGCCAAATGTAAGATAAGTAGCCGGGGATGAATAATGCCCCCTGAAACCCACCGGCCTTCTTCATCTTATCGTTGACACTCTCTGGCGTTTCGTTGTAACCAATCCCGTTCAGCATCATGGTAACGGAAGTCAGCAGGCAGCCCCAGCTTCCGATGGTTTCCGAAGAATTCCCAAGCCTGGTGTTTTTCCACTTTTCATCATTTTGATAGAGGTTTTGCGTTTTGAACATTGCCGTGCTCCTGGTCTGAGTAATGATTTATTTATAAAGAATAGGACTTAAGTACTGAATTTACGTGATTTTAACGCTAAATGAAAGGGATACAAATGATACTTTTGTAAGTGGAGACGGCTGAGAAGTGTTTCCATGCACGCGCCTGCCTCTATCGTCAAAGATCCGGTTCTGGATCAGGAATTGTCTTCGATCGCCTTGGCGGTATCCCACCAGCGCGAGAGATGCTTTTGCGGGCGATGGGGATGGTCCGCGTAATGAGAGATATCGTTGAAGAGCATCAGCCGGGCATGCACTTCATCTCTGAAATCCAATACGTTCAGGCAGGCCGGCGCCTGGTCAAGCCGGTCACGGTAGCCGCGCTCGTCAAAGCCCAACAGGCTGCTCAGGATGAGGCGGATGGTGGCTTTATGCGAAACAACCACCACATTATTCTCCTGATGAGAGCCCACAATCTGGCGAATGACCGGCAGGGCTCGCGCCAGTACGCTGATCCCCGACTCACCGTCGACGGGCGCAAATGTAAACGGATCCGTTTCCCAGGCAGTATATTCATCGTGAAATCGTTCTTCCACTTCTTTGCGCGAGAGACCCTCCCAATGACCGTGACTGATCTCACGTAATCCATCATTCGGTATGGGGGTGAGACGGTGCGGCTCGGCGAGAATTGCGGCTGTTTCCATGGTGCGATCAAGTGGACTGCAGTAGATGGCAGAGATATTATCATCTGCAAGCCGGCGGGCGAGATGTTCGGCCTGCTCTCGACCTGCCTCGGAGAGATGGATATTCGTCGCACCAGAAAATCGATCCTCCGCAGTCAGTTGGGTGGCGCCGTGTCGAACAAGGTAGAGACGGGTTGTCATGGGTGGTTTTCCTCCAAAGATGGCTGGTATTATTTGACGTATCGATCAAAGAACTCTATGGTACGCTGCATAGCAGTGCCAAAATTATTTGAGATGTTGTGGTTATCGCCCTCATATTTGTACAGCTCTACATATTGACCTGCCCCGAGCATTTGATAAAAGAGCGTTTCCGAAAATTCCACCGGCACCTCCTCGTCCGTGGTACTGTGATGAAGCTGGAGAGGCCCCGAAATATCCTTGAGATACGAATTCGCGGAGATCGAGTTCCAGAATGCGGGGTTCTGATCCGGTGAGCCATAAAGCTTCGTTAGAGAAAATCGCCAGGAGCGGGCCGAAGGAGTGGGTGTCGCCTGCGCCCCGGGTCCACGTCGCCAGCTGGTCAACATTTCGGGATAAGGGGCAACCACGCCGCCCCAGATCACGCCGGCTTTGATATCTTTGCTGATCACCATCGCTCGCAGCGTGATATAGCCTCCCATCGAATGTCCCCACATGCCGATCCGATTTGGATCTGCATCCGGGTATTTTTTCATCGAAGCGACCGCGTTGAGCACATCGACCGTGTAATCGGGAGCGCCATATGCGCCGCGCGCTTCCCCCTCGGATTGATCGTGCCCGCGGTAATCAGAACGGAACACAATGTAGCCACTGCGTGCAATCAGATCCACGTAGGCCACGTACCGTTCGGTTGTGCGATAAATATCGGGCGGGATGAAGCCGTGGTTGAAGATGATGACCGGCCACCCGGTAGCTGGCTTTTCTCCATTCGGGACGGTCATCAGCGCGTAAATCTTCAATCCCTCCGAGAGATAGGAAACATAATAACGGTTATAGTTCACACCCGGGTCCAGGACCTGCTCGACCACGATGTCGCTGCCCGGGTATTGCCGCGCCCGCATGGCTTCGATCTGAAGCGGGTGAAGCGTTGGCGTAGCGGTTGGGATCGGGGAAGACGTTTCGGTGGGGCTGAGACTGGCAGTCGGCGCAGGCAGCGGCGTGCCTGAGGCGGCAGGCACCTTCTGAGCACTCACCGTCGTGGGACTGCTTGTAGCACAGGCGTTTACGAATAAAGAAATGCTTGCCAGAAACGAGTAAAGTTTTGCTTTTTTCATTATAGAATTTTCGATTTGCTCAAGCCGCCGTTCACCTTCGGCTTTTCAAGGCGGCGGCGTTTCCGCCTCCAAGAACACGCTTTCGAAAAGTACTTTTCGCTAGCTACTTAGAACAATTTCTCCATTCTAGCGTCTAATTATTAGTAGAGTTTTAATTTTAAGAAGAATATCGATCTTGCGTGCCATTCCGTCAGGGTCCAGTGGGGTGCTCATGACCTTTTTTCCCTGATCTCTTCCCAATTCATCCCGACAATCCTGTACTAATCCTGT
Source organism: Anaerolineales bacterium (assembly GCA_035298105.1). Lineage (GTDB taxonomy): Bacteria > Chloroflexota > Anaerolineae > Anaerolineales > Villigracilaceae > Defluviilinea. The sequence continues at coordinate 4,368 of DATGYJ010000453.1, forward strand.
ACTGATCCTGTACTGATCCTCTAGTGATCTGACGCTGCTCTCTCGCTATGAATACAGTATTCAGTGGGCAGTCTCAGGCCAGTATTGTTCGATCCTGGAATTGTAACTTATTGATCTTCTCATTTTCCAGATGGTCTTCTCAAAGCCCTGGCTACGATCCGTTTTATCCACTAACACTGCATGATTTGCCTAGCAAATCATGCAGTGTTAGTGGATCTATTTTCGAATTTGAGAAAGCCCTGTCAATTGACAATTTGTGAAATTTGGTATTATTATACCGATTAAGTAGTTGTCAATACATTAAGGCCATTCCATTGGCAAGTTCTCTTCTGGGGGACATCGCGATTTCAACGCTCCAGAGACATCAAAATAAAACTACTAGAACTAACCACAGGGGTTGTTCAAGCACGACCGTTACAGATACAGACGTGATCCCAGATCTTGCAGGAACGATCAAAGTAGGAGTGTTTACCGCTGGACCACCAATTTCACGTTACCGAACTGTGAATATACAGCCGTTTCCCCCACCTCTACGAGTACGCCCTGTTTAGCTGTAGGGGTTGGAGCCCTGATCGGCGGCGCTAATCTGTACATGCAATTGTAAAATAATGGTGGGAATTGGGCTTGTGTAGATTTGAGTCCAGTTGCCGTTTCTGCAGGTGCGGGTGCGGTAGCAGGATTAGTTGGCTTTTATGCCTTTCCAGTGTTCTTACCTACCGCTGGATCAACGCTGGCAGATTTTGTAATCGCTGGAGGGATGACTGGTATCGTAGCAGGTCAAGCTGCTGAGTCTTCAGCTTTGCTACTTGGTGGAAATGGCAACCAGATAATAAGTTCTTTTGCTCAGCCAGATCATGTGCTAAATAATTTTGCCTGGGGAGCCGTAGGAGGAGGTATAGGGTATGGAGTTCATAGCGTACTAAGCTATATCAATAGTTCACTAAGTGGCCTCAGTGAATTTAGTTATCCTGATGAATTCTCGTCGCCGAGAGCAACCGGGCAATGGCGTAATTGGGACTCTACCTGGGAACAACAGCATTATCTGTCAGTTAACGTAGATAATTCAATAGTTGATAATGTCAGAGCTTATAATCAAAGCTGGGCCACTCGCCCAGCCTCCCTACCCACTGATGAGGTGTTTTGGGCACAAGCCGTAATTTCTTCTCGATTTACTGATGGTACGCCTCTAGAACAAGGAGTAATTAATTACCAAAACAATCCATCAAATTACTCCTAAGACGACGCGGGTTCCAAGCGGAAACGTATCTACTGGAAACTGGTACACAATGCACAACGGAGAAGTTTACACACTAAACAATCGGTCTTAAGCTGTAGCAACCATGGCCGAAGTAGAAGCTATCCCTGTCAGATGGATCACTTGGGATGAAATTTGGGAGTATTGCTATCAGTTTTCTAGCCCCACGATGGATGGGCAGGGCGATTTGGCTACTTCCAAAGGGACCCTGGTACTATGGAGCAATGGATATTCGATGAAATCAAAAGAGTTTTCACGCACCGAGATTATCCTGCGAGTAGAACAAGGTCAACAGGATATGTATTTTTTGAGCGATGATCGCAAGTATAAAAAGATACACTTGTCGGGCACAGAAGAATATGGATATCATGTTTTAGACGATCCTATCTCTGATACACTAAGCCCATGGGTTCAACTTTCTGTTTTAGAGAATACGATTGAAGGAAAAAAATCATTCGCCATATCAAGTGGATGGTATGGTTTGACACCCGAAGAGGAGAAGGCCATCACAAAGGCGATAAGACAAGTTCACCGTGCTCTAAGTACCGGAGCTAGCCTATCTGTAAATCTGAATTCCATTTTCAATTTATCTGATTGGGTTCCAACATTAGAGTAATCCTGAGACTACGCTCGGCGGGGTCGTGAATCTCGCCGAATTTTTGTAACTCATTGTAATCCCCAGTATATTCAGCTAGAGAGTTAACTAAAGCTCAAGATATCACAAGGTAGCTAGTGCAATTAACAGAAACTGTCGACTAAACTTCTTACCCAGAAAAACCAGCTCTAATTCAACCATCTTGGCAGGTTTCGGTTCGCCATCAAATCCTTGAATCTCATAGGTAATATCACGTACTGGCTTCATATCCAACTGTTCCACAAAGCTCGCTGGTAATAATGTGACATCTGCGCCAGTATCAATCAACATCGGTACGTTGGATAAAGAAGCGCCAGTTTCAGGATCCCGAACGGATATATAAGCAACTGGCGCTGGCGGATCAAAGTTTTCAGTGTCGTATCTGGGCATGGATTATGCTTTACCAACCTTCATTTTGAAATCTCCTGCCTGCTTGCGATGAGTGAGTCGCGGTGTGTGGATCCGCGCTGTCTTTTTTTCCTGAGTTTGTACTTCAGGGACAATCACATATACCCTCACGTTTTCGGGCAGCTTTACATCGGATTTCAATCGAATTCTGCCCTTTTCCACAACACCTTCATAAGTCTTAATAGACATAAGTCACCTCTTCCAAAATTATACACTCAAATATTCACTCGGGAAAATCTTACTGGCGGCAAGCAAGCTACTTCATGCTGATCCTCGCGTCTCTGCTGGCATGTTTCTCCAGAAAACCTATGCCTATCTATTGTTTTACATTCCAACTTTTGTTATTTGTCTCATACTCACTGAATTCCGATGAAAGGAGAGATTAAACTTTCGCTTACATGCGACAACAGTGAACTACACTTGTATGATCCCGCAGCATTGAATCTGTCTCATAAAGAGTGAAACCTGTCATTTTCCCACCATTCTTCAGTTCCTCCAATGAATATACTTGGGATTACAATGAGTTGCTGTATTTGAGGGCTCGTTTCTACGCACCTTATCTTAACCACTTTACCCAACCTGAGCGCATCTCACGATCCGTATTTCGTCCCTTTTCATACGGAAAGTTATTATTTCAGACAAGGCTATGATACGCCATTTTGGAATGGCAATGAAAACGGGAAGGGATTATCCGGTCATGATCCCGGATATCGAATTACGAATACAGATTTTTCCTA
>DATGYJ010000454.1:0-2598 GCA_035298105.1 Anaerolineales bacterium
CCGGAGCTGGCTGCGAAGGTCCGAATGCTGCGGGATCATGGTTCATCGCAAAAATACCACCATAAAGTGGTCGGCGTGAACAGCCGGATGGACGGTTTGCAGGGGGCGGTCCTGGGTGTCAAGCTGAGACATCTGCCAAACTGGAATGAGGAGCGGAGACGAAAGGCGGAAATGTACCGCGAACAATTGAACGGGGTCGATGGCATTATCCTGCCCCGGGAAATGGATTATGCACAGCACATCTATCACATCTTCGCCGTGCGCGTCCGGAACCGCGATGCCTTAATGGCTGCTCTGACCGAGAAGGGAGTCGGCTGTGGCATACACTACCCGGTTCCTGTCCATCTGCAGGAAGCATACAGCTTTATGGGGATGAAGAAGGGACAGTTTCCGGTCGCGGAAAAATGCGCCGATGAATTGGTATCGCTGCCGATGTTTGCCGAATTAGCGGAAGAACAGATCGAGTACGTCGCGTATGAGATTAAAAGCTTTCTTCGGCATTACCGCCCAGTAGCAACGGATATGACGACTCAGGCCCAACCTTCCGCCTGAGGGAATAGTACGGGGGCAGGTGACGGCGAAGCGGCGAGAAGAATGCCCTGCTCCACATGCACACGCAGGTTGATCCGCAACGTTGATAATGAGAGGGGTGTTATGATGAAACAGCAGATACTTTCCCGAATGGAAGATAAATCAGCCATTATCGGTATTGTCGGCTTGGGGTATGTCGGCCTGCCATTGATGCTGAGCTTTTGCAATGCAGGATATCGTGTCCTTGGATTCGATACCGATCAGAATAAATTGGACAAACTTGCAGATGGACTGAGTTATCTGAGGCATATTCCTGCTGAACCTATTTCCGAGGCAGTTCAAGCCGGGCTATTCGAAGGGACCTCGGATTTTAGCCGTGCACCAGAGGCGGATGCCCTGATCATCTGTGTGCCGACACCACTCAACGGGCACCGCGAACCGGATTTGAGGTTTGTCGTCGACTCTACAGACGCGCTCATCCCTTATCTTCGTCATGGGCAGGTTATCAGTCTTGAAAGCACGACGTACCCGGGGACCACCGATGAAATTCTGCTGCCGCGCTTGCAATCGCGGGGATTCACGGTAGGCGAGGACATCTTTCTCGTGTATTCACCGGAAAGGGAAGACCCGGGCAATCAGCACTTTACAACTTCGAAGATTCCCAAAGTGTGTGGAGGTGTCACCGAGAATTGCCTTGAAGTTGGACTGGCGCTTTATGGAAAGGTCGTCTGCAGGGTGGTGCCGGTATCCTGCACCCGGACTGCCGAGATGGCCAAGTTGCTGGAAAATATCCACCGGGCAGTCAATATAGGGCTTGTCAATGAACTTAAGACTGTCTGTGACGCCATGGGGATCGATATACTCGAGGTTATCGATGCCGCGTCAACCAAGCCCTTCGGTTTCACCCCCTTTTTTCCGGGTCCTGGCCTTGGCGGCCACTGCATCCCCATAGACCCGTTCTACCTCACCTGGAAAGCACGTGAATTCGGATTAAACACCCGTTTCATAGAATTGGCTGGTGAGGTAAATACCGCCATGCCGGATTGGGTCGTCGGCAAAGTCATGAACGCTCTTAACGAGCGCGGACAGGCCCTCAGAGGGGCGAGTGTGTTGGTGCTTGGCATTGCCTACAAAAAGAACGTTGACGATATGCGCGAGTCGCCCAGCGTGGCGCTTATGGACAAACTTTTTAAGAAAGGGGCGGTTGTTGATTATTGCGATCCCTACGTGCCGGTTTTCCCGAAAATGCGAGAGTATCAATTTGCCCTATCCAGTGTTGAACTTTGTGTACGCAATCTTGTTGAGTATGATTGTGTCCTCATAGCGACAAATCATGATGTATTCGACTACGAGTTTATCCGTGATCACGCCCGGCTGATTGTCGACACACGCGGGGTGTATCGAGGTGTCTATGCTAACGTGGTTAAGGCATGACAGGTTTCGAACCTGAGGAAATGGGTGCATCGCTTCGGTACAAGAGAAAGATTTTGTACGGCATTTCTGTTGGAATCATTCGGAGCTGTGATGAGACTGGATATCATAAATCCTGCAGATTGGCCCCACTGGGATGACCTGGTTTTGGCGACAGATGGCTATTCATTCTTTCATTCTGCGGACTGGGCTCAAGTGCTCTGCGCGACATACAACTATAAACCAGTTTATTTTACCGTGCACGGGGAGGGGAAACTACAGGCTTTGATACCGTTTATGGAAGTGAATAGCTTCCTCACCGGCAAGAGAGGGGTGTCTTTAACCTTTACCGATTATTGTGAGCCACTCGTGGAAAATCAGGAAGATTTCACACCTTTGCTCACACAGATTATTGATTATGGCAAAAAATCCGGCTGGAAAAATATCGAGTTCAGAGGCGGGCAACAATATTTGCCGAATATGCCGGTGTGTGCAAAGTTTCTGGGACACACGCTGGTTCTCTCCAAGAATGAGCAGAATCTCCTCTCAAGTTTTAGACACAGTACCAAGAGAAATATAAGAAAGGCAATCGATGCAGGAGTGGAGACAAAGATTTACACTGACTATCAATCGGTCAGGGATTTTTATCGGCTTCAT
>DATGYJ010000455.1:0-20556 GCA_035298105.1 Anaerolineales bacterium
GCCTGGAGTTGGCTGTGATCACGGCAGCAGTCCTCGGGGGTGTCGACATCAATGGCGGCACCGGCAGCATGCTGGGTGCGGCGTTATCTTTGCTGTTGATCGGATTAATGCGTTTCGGGATGGGTTTGCTCAATATTCAGGGACAGGTTCAAGGCATTGCGATTGGCTTGCTGCTCATTTTTTCGATTCTTCTTCCCAACCTTGCAAGGAACCTCTCCACCCAGAGTATGAAATCCAAGTGGGGACCGGTGGTTAGAGCATGCATCATTTTGACAATTTTTGTTTTGTTCTTTATTTTCTTCTATTGGTCGCGTGCCGGGATCATTGCCGGAGGTTAGTGGACGCGCGTTGGGCAGTCATCTGCCATTGCCGGATCATTCCACTTAATACTACTTATAGAGAGAGGAGGTGATCACCTGCATCATGCTGCTATGGACTGACCCTCAAGCAAGTTAAACCGTACTCAAATTCAGAAGGAGATAGAAATGAAACACCGCTCGATCATGTTTGGCCTCACAGCCCTGCTCATGTTAAGTATGCTGTTAGGCGCTTGCGCGCCGGCTCCTACCCAGCCCCCGGCTGCGACCCAACCACCAGCCGCAACCCAACCTCCAGCTGCAACTCAACCCCCGGCTGCTACTGAGCCAGCCGCAACTCAACCACCAGCTGGCGGTCCAATGACTTTCGTTTTGGTTCCAAAGAATCTTGGCAATCCCTACTTTGATAACGCCAATAAGGGTGCTCAAGAAGCCGCTAAGGAACTGGGCGTGACGGTCCTATACCAGGGACCCGCTACTGCTGATACTACCCAGCAGATCCAGCTGATCAATTCTCTGATCGCCCAGAAGGTGAGTGGCATGGCAATCTCGGCCGATGACTCTGATGCTCTGGTCCCGACCGGCAAGGACGCGATGGCTGCCGGTATCCCGGTGATCTCATTGGATTCTGCAATTGGCAAGGATGGCCGCGTGCTTCACATCAACCAGGCGGTTACCCAGGATATTGGCGCCGTGGAAATCAAAATGGCGCTTGACCTGACCGGGCCCGAAGGCGGCAAGATCGCCATCCTGAGCGCCACTTCCACGGCTCCGAACCAGAACGCCTGGATCGAGGTCATGAAGGCAGAACTAAAGAAGCCGGAATATTCCAAACTCGAACTCGTTGACGTTGTCTACGGCGATGACGATGACACGAAAAGCTATAATGAAGCTCTGGGCCTGTTTACGAAGTATCCAGATCTGAAGGTTATCATCGCCCCGACGACTGTCGGCATCGCTGCTTCCGGACGCGCGGTGACCGATAAGAATTTAATCGGCAAAGTGTTCGTCACCGGTCTGGGCCTCCCCAGCCAGATGCGTGAATACGTCAAGAACGGGGCCTCGCCCGAATTTGCACTGTGGAATCCCATTGACCTTGGCTACCTGGCCACCTACACCCTCAATGCATTGGCCACTAAACAGATTACCGGGAAGGCAGGCGACAAGTTCACTGCCGGAAGACTCGGTGAATACACTGTTACCGATGACCCTGACCTGGGCCTCAATATCTTACTCGGCCCTCCATTTATCTTCAAAGCGGATAACATCGACAACTTCACCTTCTAGGTGTAAGCCTCGCCGAGGAGCATAGGCTCTGCAAGTATTTGTCACTTCGGCAGTTGGTCGTAGCCACGCTGATTGCCGAAGTGACCGTTCCATCAGCCAGGAAGAAACAAATGAAGCGTATCGGTTTTCAGTTCAAAGTTCGCCAGGATCGCCTTGGGGAATACAAGGAACATCACAAACAGGTCTGGCCCGAAATGCTCGCGGCTCTGCGCGCAACGGGCTGGCATAACTATACGTTGTTTATGCGGGAGGATGGGCTGATCTTTGGTTATTTTGAAACGGAAAAAGACCTTGCGGCGGCTCAGGCGAAGATGGCAGCAACGGAGGTGAATACCCGCTGGCAGGATTTCATGTCATCTTTTATGGACGCCAATGCGCGGCCCGATGAAACATTTGTCGAGCTCGAGGAATATTTTCACCTGGATTGACTTACTGGGTCAGCATGGCGTGGTCCATACAGCCTTTCCTCAGGAAGTGTATGAACCGAAGCAGGCTGCCGGTTAGGACGAGACCCATACTCGTTGGCAGGAGGTTGGAAGTTAATGTTACAGGCGCCTTTTCCGGAATTGGATGATCTTCTAGAAATGATGGGGGAGGCGGGCAAACGTCTCTCGGATATTGAAGCAACTGAAGGGGCGGCAGGCAATGTTTCCATTTGTTTGCGCTGGCCGATCGAACTGCGCACGCGCTTCCCATCGGTTGATGAGATCGAGCTCCCGCAGCCTGTCCCTGAACTGGCAGGTGGGACATTCCTGGTCAGCGGTTCCGGTCGCCGGTTACGAGAGATGATCGATGAGCCCTCCGCCAGCATCGGTTGTGTTCTGGTGAATGAAGGTGGCAGGACCGGAAAGTTATATACCTCTTATCAACGCCGCTTTGAACGCCTGACCAGTGAATTCAATTCCCACCTGGCCGTGCATTATGATCAAATCTTGTCGAGCGGCACGAACTTTCATGCGATCATCCATGCGCAGCCACCCCATCTGACTTATTTAAGCCATATTCCTCGCTATCAGGATGAACACTATCTCAACACGCATCTCCTGCGCTGGCAGCCGGAGACGATCGTTAACCTCCCTGAAGGAATCGGCTTTGTGCCGTTCCGGATCCCGAGCTCGCCGGAATTGATGGCGGGAACCCTGCAATCTCTGCAGAAGCATCGCATTGTGATTTGGGCGAAGCATGGGGTGATGGCACGCTCTGATGTCTCCGTCAAACGAGCTGCTGATCGCGTGGAATATGCCGAAACTGCCGCAAAATATGAATACCTCAATCTTTGTGCAGGCGAGATCGGCGAAGGGCTGAGCCCTGAAGAGATCCGCGCGATCTGTAAGACCTTCAATATTCAACAGGATATTTTCTAGAGGCAACCATGGACCTATCTGAGGCCAGTATTCAACAAGCCTATTCTCTTGCCAGAGAGCGCTACGCCGCCCTTGGTGTGGATACTGAAAAGGCGCTCGCTCGTTTTGAAAAGGTTGCCATCAGCCTGCACTGTTGGCAGGGTGATGATGTAGCCGGATTTGAAAACTCGGGCGAGGCACTGAGCGGTGGGATTGCTGCGACCGGAAATTACCCGGGCAAGGCCCGCACTGCCGATGAATTGCGCAAAGACCTGGACGTGGTGTATAGCTTACTGCCGGGATCACATCGTTTGAATCTGCATGCCATCTACCTGGAAGCAGATCAAAAGGTGGAACGCAATGCCATTGAGCCTCGGCACTTTTCAGCCTGGAAGGATTGGGCGAAGGCCAACCAGCATGGGCTTGACTTCAATCCAACTTGTTTCTCTCATCCGAAGTCTGCGGATGGTTTTACGCTTGCCCATCGCGATGAGGGTATTCGCAATTTTTGGATAGAGCATTGCATTGCAAGCCGGAAGATCGCTGAATACTTTGGCAAGGAACTCGGGACTCCGGCTGTCACAAACATCTGGGTTCCCGATGGGTATAAGGACAGCCCTGCCGATCGCCGAACTCCCCGCGAGCTGCTCTGTGATTCGCTTGACTCGATTCTCGCCGTAAAGATCGATACGCGTTATAACCTGGATGCGGTCGAACCGAAATTATTCGGGATTGGCTCTGAGAGCTATGTGGTCGGCTCAATGGAGTTTTATCTGGCTTACGCTTTGAGCCGCAAAATACTGCTGACGCTGGACTCGGGCCACTTCCATCCAACTGAAACGATCGCCGATAAGATCTCGGCATTGTTGCTTTACCTCGACCAGCTCCTTTTACATGTCAGCCGCGGCGTACGTTGGGATAGCGACCATGTTGTTACCTTCAACGATGATTTACAGACGATTGCCCAGGAAGTTGTCCGCAATGATGCGCTCGACCGGATCCATATTGGGCTGGACTATTTCGACGCCAGTATCAACCGCGTTGCGGCGTGGACGATCGGTGCGCGCAACACCCTCCGGGCTGTGTTGATGGCGTTGCTTGAGCCAGGGGATGTACTCAAACAATATGAGATCGAAGGTGACTTTTCAAGCCGCCTGGCTTTGCTGGAGGAGCTTAAGGCGATGCCATACAGCGCCGTCTGGGACTATTGCTGTCTGCAGAAAAATGTGCCCGTTGGCATGGATTTTATGAATGTCATCAAGAATTATGAGAAGACCGAATTGTCGAAACGTTAGGAAACTAAACTTTTCAGGTAAATAATCTAATGGCGAAGAGTGCTAAATTCAAACATGTTAACAATCTGTGGGATGACCGCGTCGCGGATCAACTGGATCCTGTGGAGCGTTTGCGTTATCGCAGCAACCTGCTGGGTGCAGATCAACGGATTACAAACACCGGCGGAGGCAACACCTCCTCCAAAATAAGAATGACTGATCCGCTCAGCGGAGAGGAACGGGAAGTCCTATGGGTGAAAGGTTCTGGTGGGGATCTGCGGACATCGACACGTGCGAATTTCGCTTCGTTATACATGGATAAATTTTTTTCCCTGGAAAACATCTATGACAAAGCGGAGGTCAAAGGTGTCAAGACTGAGATCGAAGACGCCATGGTGGACCTGTACCGCCATACCACCTTTGGTTTGAACCCTGCCGCGAGTTCCATTGACACGCCGTTACATGGCCTGATTCCCTTTAGCCATGTGGATCATATGCATCCCATCTCTGTCATTGCGATTGCTGCCAGCAAAGACCAGGAACGTCTCACTCAGGAAGTGTTTGATGAGGAGGTCGGCTGGGTTCCCTGGCAGCGCCCGGGATTCGATCTGGGCCTGGTGATGAGGGAAAAGTTGCAGCAAGATCCGGACCTAAAGGGATTGGTGATGGGACAACATGGGTTGATCAACTGGGCGGATGATGATAGGGCCTGTTATGAATTAACGCTGACGCTTATCGAGAAGGCGGCAGCCTACATCGAGCAACACGACAAGGGCGCAGCCACCTTTGGTGGACAAAAACACGAAGCCCTTCCTGAGAAGACCCGCACCGAAATTCTCGTTAAGCTTCTTCCAAAGCTGCGGGGAATGGTCTCGCAGACAAACAGGTTTATCGGCACGGTGCACACCACGGAAAGCGTGCTCCAATTTGTGAACAGTTTCGATGCGCCGCGTCTTGCTGAGATCGGCACCTCCTGCCCGGATCATTTCCTACGGACAAAGATCAAGCCGTTATATGTAGATTGGAATCCGCAGGAAGAATCGTATCAGGTCTTGATCGAAAAGCTGGAAGAGGGATTGATCGCCTACCGTGCTGATTACGCGGCTTATTACGAAGCCTGCAAACATGCCGATTCGCCCGCCAGGCGCGATCCAAATCCGACCGTGATCCTGATCCCAGGGCTGGGACTGATTGCCTGGGGCAAGAACAAGAGCGAAAGTCGTGTCACCGCGGAATTTTATTCATTAGCGATTGAAGTGATGCGCGCCTCCGAAGCAATTAGCGAGTATCAGGGCCTACCGCGCCAGGAGGCGTTTGATATCGAATATTGGCTATTGGAAGAAGCCAAATTAAAACGTCTGCCTCCTGAAAAGGAATTTGCCCGCAGCGTGGTTGTAGTCATTGGCGCAGGCAGTGGTATCGGAAAAGCCACGGCGCACCGGTTCGCCAAAGAGGGCGCGCACGTGGTTTGTGCAGATCTTTCTGAAGAGGCTGCCAAAGCCACAGCCCAGGAATTGGTCGAAATCTATGGCCTCGGTATCGGCGTGGCGGGCACAGGCATTTCAGGTTGTGGTCCAGCCATTGGCCTCGGTATGGACATTACCGATCGTGAAAGCATAAAGGCTATGCTTGCGAACGTTATCCTCGCCTACGGCGGCGTCGATAATATCGTAATTACAGCCGGCATATTTGTGCCTCCCGACAAACAGGGCTACATTCCCGATGATAAATGGTCATTGACCTATTCCATAAATGTGACCGGTCCATACCTGGTCGCAGATGAAGCCAAGAAGATCTGGCAAATGCAGGGATTGAAGGCCAGTCTCGTCATCACTACCAGTGCCAATGCAGCCGTTGCCAAACGGGGCTCGTTTGCGTATGACACCAGCAAAGCTGCTGCCAACCATTTGGTGCGCGAGCTTGCCATTGAGTTATCTCCACTGGTGCGTGTCAATGCGCTGGCGCCTGCTACGGTGGTGGAGGGCAGCAGCATGTTCCCCCGTGAGCGCGTGATCAGCTCCCTTGCCAAATACCATATCAAATTTGAAGAAAGCGAATCCACCGAAGCTCTGCGTGAAAAATTAGCCCGGTTTTATGCTCAGCGGACGCTCATTAAATCGCCCATCACACTTGCGGATCAAGCCGAAGTTGCTTATTTGTTGAGCAGCAGTAAATTCAGCAAGACCACGGGACAGATCATCAGTGTGGATGGCGGTCTGCAGGAAGCTTTCCTGCGATAGGAAATACTCTTGATATGCCAAAAGCCCAACTCTTTCTTACCTGCCTCGGCGATCAGTTCTATACATCCACCCTTCAAAACATGACCCACCTTCTGGAGCGCCTGGGCGTGGAACTGGTCTTTCCTCCCGAACAAACCTGCTGTGGACAGCCGCTCTTCAATAACGGTTTTGAAGAGAAGACCCGGCCTGTCGCCTTGAACTTCATGCGGGCCTTCGCGAAAAGCGAGGCGCCAATTATTGGACCCTCGGGTTCGTGCGTGAGTATGGTCAAGCACCATTACCCTTCGTTGTTCAAGGAAGGCACTCCGGAACATGCCCTGGCTCTCGACATCTCCTCGCGGATATTTGAATTCACCGAATATTTGGTCCATGTTTTGAAAGTTACAAATGTTGGTGCGGTGTATCCGCATAAAGTGACCTATCATGCCTCCTGCCACTATCTGCGCGAGATGGGACTCAAGACGGAAGCCAGGTCCTTGCTCGCTGCAGTCCAGGGTTTGGAGTTCATCCCATTACGAGAAGAAGAAACCTGCTGCGGCTTTGGCGGCGCATTCACGGTGACCTATCCTGAAGTCAGTCGTTCGATGATGGAGAACAAAGTCAAGGATATTGCTGCCAGTGGAGCAGATACTGTTGTGGTATGCGAGCCGGGCTGCCTGATGAATATCGCAGGCGGGCTGCAAAAGGCAGGCTCGCAGATACGCTCCATGCATATTATTGATCTATTGGCATCCAGGGAAGTTACAGCATGAGTCACGAAGTTCCCACCTACATTGGTTTTGAGAAATATAGCGAGCATGTGCCCGCCAGTATTCCCTCGGCGGTACAGCAGGCTACGGATCGTTTCGTCAGTGGACGGGCTGCCCGTGTGGCAGAGCTGCCTCAATGGGAAGAGCTGCGGCAGATCGGCTCCGATATCCGTTTGCACACGATCGAAAATATGGATGCGTATCTGGTGCGGCTCGAAGAAAAGGTCCAAGCCGCAGGTGGACAGGTCCATTGGGCGCAGACAGCTGATGAGGCGCGACGGATCGTGCTCCAAATTGCCAAAGAGCATCATGTCAAAAAAGCCGTCAAATCCAAGTCTATGGCGACCGAAGAGATTGGACTTAACTACGCACTCGAACAGGCGGGCATTCAAGCCCTTGAAACCGACCTGGGTGAGTATATCATTCAGCTGGCGGGGACTGGCCCCTCGCACATTATTGTCCCGGCGGTGCATCTCAAAAAGGAGGAGATTGCCGCCCTGTTCAGCGAGAAACTTGACATCAACGCACCCGCGGATCCCATCGAACTGGCACGCATTGCGCGTGAAGTATTGCGTGAAAAGTTCCTGAATGCCGAAATGGGCATCTCTGGCGGTAACTTTCTGGTGGCAGAGACTGGCACACTGGTGCTGGTGACCAATGAAGGCAATGGGCGCATGTGTACCACCATGCCCGATCTGCATGTTGCCGTGGTTGGGATTGATAAAGTGATTCCCGATTGGGAGTCGCTGACCGTATTTCTCAAATTACTGGCGCGTTCCGCCACGGGCCAAAAGATTTCCACCTATACCCAGTTCATCACGGGTCCGCGGCGTGAAGAAGGAGAATTCGGCCCTAAAGAGTTTCATCTGGTACTGCTCGACAATGGCCGTTCCAAAGTCCTCAAGGATCCGATCGGTCGCGAGGTCTTCAAGTGCATTCGCTGCGGTGCGTGCGCCAATGTGTGTCCCGTGTATAAAAATGTGGGCGGATTTGCCTATGGCTGGTTCATCTCCGGCCCCATCGGCGCGATCCTCTCACCGCAGATGCTGGGCACCCAAACGGCGCGCGAACTTCCCTATGCGTCCACCCTTTGTGGAGCCTGTGCGGAGGTTTGCCCTGTAAAGATCCCTATTCCAACAATTCTTCGCCATCTGCGGCGGCGCGTCGCCCAGGGGGATGAATTTGCAGAAGCGACCCTTCCGCTGCCGGTCCGTGTGATCGCAGGGCTTGCCTCACTGGCGCTTGCGCAAAACTGGCTCTATCGTCTGGGCACGCGCCTTCTGCCAGGAGTGATGACAGCCTTCAAACGGGGTGATTGGATTCCTGCTGCGCCTTACCCGCTCAGCCGCTGGACAAAAGCACGCCCTCTGCCTCCATTCACTGCCCACTTCAGGAGCTGGTGGACGAAAGTGCACTCGGCCAAAAAGAAGGATATCGCACAATGACCAATCCCATCATTGAAAACGTTCGCCGTTCTTTAGGACGCAGCGCTCATACTCCCCTTGGCCCGCGGCCTGCCATTTATGCTTCTCGCCAGCCCGATACCATTGACTCCGAAATTGAGACTTTTCTCGAGGAAGTCAAAAAGCTTTCCGGGGTCGCACAGAGGCTTACTCCAGACGGTATTGAGACGGCATTGAAGACGCTTGTCACGGAACAAAACATTAAGAAAGCGACAGCCTGGGACACCTCTTGTCTCAAGCAACTGGGCCTTACCGAAATCCTCTACTCAGTTGGCGTGGAATTAGTCCCGCCGAATGCCGGTAAGCAGGAAATGGCGCTGTGCGACCTTGGCATCACGGAAGCGGACTTCCTCCTGCCTGAAACCGGCACACTGGTCCTGCGTTCATCTGCGGAAAAACCACGCGCCGTATCGCTGCTTCCACGTGTCCATCTGGCGATTGTTCGCCCTGAATTATTGCGTGCCGATCTGCACCAGGTATTTGCGGAAGCGATGGATCAGCATTACCTGGTGTTTATCACCGGTCCCAGCCGCACCGCGGATATAGAGTTGACGGTCACATTGGGAGTACACGGACCCAAGAATCTGTATGTGTGGATGGTTGAAAGTTAAAAGCCTCAGGTCTAGCGAATGATGGGGGATTGGCAAGAGCAATCGGCGAATTGTTTTAGCCACCTGACACTTTGTTCCAAAAGCACTCCGTTGGTCGACTGCGCAGCGTGCGGCGCTCTCCCGCCATACACCTGCATGGTTTGCTTAGCAAACCACGTGCGGGGCCAGTGTCGAGACCAAAGATAACCTGAAAGTGAAAGATTACATGAAATGTGTGGTCTCGGTACACCCCGATGAGCATGGGGCACCCTTCGACAGGCTCAGGACATCGCTCGACCACCGAGAATTACTGAAAGTTAATAGTGTCAGATATCTAGTCTCATTCCAAATTGAAAACTGATTCTTGACTCTCAATCTTGCTTATGCTACACTGAAAACGTACTTACACGAGTAAGGTGATACGTGTAACCCTGCTTTTCGCTAGATTTAGTTGGACTATCTTTAACTTATGAGCAGACCTACCCAAGTTGACGTTGCCCGGCTCGCAGGTGTTTCGCGTGCGACAGTCTCTTACGTTCTAAATGGCGTAACAGAGGGGCGTGTGCCAATTTCCGATGAGACGAAACAGCGTGTTTTGGATGCCATTGAAGAGCTGGGCTATGAGCCGGATGCCCGGGCACAGGCGCTCCGTTCCGGTAACACGAAAACAATTGCCCTCATCATTCCAGATCTCCGGAACCCACACTTTTGCGAATATGCCACTGGCATTGAGGAAGCTGCGCGTGCCTCCGGATATCACATGCTTCTTTCCAGTACGACCTTAAATGACGAATATGCAGTGGAGATCTTCAAAGATCTGTCCCGGCGCCGGTTCGATGGACTGATCCTTGCGAGCTCTTTCATCCTTGAATCCAGGGAAGCTCAAGCCACCCTTGACCAGGTGCGCAAAAGCGGGCTTCCGATTGTGGAGTTGAGCGACAACTATGGCGTGGATGCGGTTGCCGCCGACTATCGAAATGCAACCATGGAAGTGATGGATTATTTGTTGTCAATTGGACATCGCCGCATCGGCCTGATCTATGGTGTCGGTGGTGTGGGGGGACATGAACTGGCTGATGATCGGCTGGAAGCCTATCGAGCCAGTCTTAATGGTGCTCATCTACCGATTGAGACTGACCTGATTGTAGAATGTGGTCCAACGATTGAGGATGGTTATCAGGCTTCTTTAAAGCTTCTCGGGCTCGCATCTCGGCCCACAGCCATCATTTCCATTAACGACTTGCTGGCCATTGGCGCGCTGCGGGCAGCTGTAGACTCGGGATTGCAGGTGCCAAAAGATATCTCCTTTGTGAGTTACGATGATATTCCGATGGCAAACTACCTTGTGCCCCGCCTGACGACGGTAACCAAAGACGCACTGACATTAGGAAGGAAAGCCTTTGAGATATTGCTGGCACGAATTCAGGACCCCGATCTGCCTCGTCAGGTAATTCAAAGACCGGCCAGACTTATCATTCGTGAGTCGACCGGGCCTGCACCTTTTTAATTGGAAATCTTTTATTCAATTAACTACCTGGCACACGCTGACAAAGAGATGATACGAAGATCTATAAAAGTAGGTTGGGATGGCTGCAAATAAAAAGCGGTTCATACCACCACTCATTCTTCCGACCCGAAGGTCTGTCAATAAGTAGCTTCAGACCTGACGGCAAACCTTACCTCGAGCTGAACCCGCTGGCCGCAGGATATCAGACTTCATTTGAGAAAGGAGATACCGCCTATGTCCTAATCGTATGAACCGCTTCCCAATTCTAAATCAAAATCAAATTAAATAATACTCACAAAAATCTCGGAGGAGATAATGAAAAGGAATCAAATTCTCTATAAAGCTATAGGGATGCTATGCCTGTTGAGTTTACTCGCCGCCTGTGCTCCTGCGGCAACGCAAGCGCCAGCTACGCAAGCACCAGCTGCAACACAGGCTCCCGCCGCGACAGAAGCCCCGGCTGCAACAGAGGCACCAGCCGCCACTGAAGCCGCGGCCGAACCCGTCACACTGACTTACCTGGTTGATGACAGCCAGAATACCAGGGACACAACCCAGGCGCTCGTCGACGCGTACACGGCCCAACATCCAAACGTGACCATCAACATCGAGACCCGGCCGGGCGGCACCGACGGCGATAACATCGTGAAGACACGCCTGGCATCTGGTGAGATGGATGATCTGTTCTTTTATAACTCCGGTTCGCTACTTCAGGCTTTGCACCCCACCGATACCCTCGTCGACCTCTCGAAGGAACCGTTTGTTTCCAACATTGTTGAATCGTTTCTTCCCACGGTGTCGCAAAATGGGCAGGTCTTCGGTGTGCCAACCGGCACGGCACTTGGCGGAGGGATCCTCTACAATAAGAAGGTCTATGAAAAGCTCGGCTTGAGTGTGCCCAAGACCTGGGCTGAATTTGAAGCCAATAACGAAAAGATCAAGGCTGCCGGTATTGCGCCCGTCATGCAAACCTACGGGGATACCTGGACATCCCAACTGTTTGTGCTCGCCGATTATTGCAACGTTCAGCAGGCAGATCCAAACTTCGCCTCAGACTACACTAACAATAAAGCCAAGTATGCCTCGATACCCGAGGCGATGGCAGGTTTTAGCTATCTGCAGGAGGGTAACCAGAAGGGCTGGTACCAGAAGGACTTTGCGACTACAAAGTTCGAACAAGGGTTGAAGCTGCTGGCGGATGGGGAGGTCGCCCAGTACCCGATGCTGTCTTTTGCGCTCTCGACCATCGCGACGAACTGGCCCGACCAGGTGAACGATATCGGATACTTTGGCCAACCCGGTACGGATGCGTCCAAGAACTGCTCGACGATCTGGATGCCGGCCGGAACTTACGTTCCGAAAACAACCAAGAACCTCGCGGCGGCGAAGGATTTCCTGGCGTTCATCGCCTCACCAGAAGGTGTCGACGCGATCAGCGCCAAGGTGCCGCCACAAGGTCCATACCTTATTAAGGGAACCAAACTCCCCGATAACGTTCTGCCTGCCGTGAAGGATATTGCTGCCTACATTGATTCGGGCAAGTCCGTACCTGCGCTCGAGTTCCTCTCTCCCATTAAGGGACCCAACCTCGAGCAGATCTGTGTCGCGACGGGAACGGGTCAAATGTCTCCTCAGGATGCCGCGACGAACTACGACAAGGATGTTGAGAAGCAGGCCCAGCAGCTTGGTCTCCCGGGCTGGTAATTCGCTTGTAAATGTTGTTCTCTAGCCTGAAGGCTGGATAGACACGCAATCCGTCCAGCCTTCAGACCCCATCACGATTGAATGCAACCCATGACGGCGAGGTCCCATGATCAATCACACGCGAGCGAAAGCTGTTTTGCTCACCTATCCGAACTGGTTTTATCTTCCGGCCGCGCTCGTTTTTGGCGTGTTCTTCGTCATTCCGACCGCGCTAGCCTTCTACTTCAGCCTCACCCGCTGGTCTCTCTTCGACGCAAAATTCATTGGCCTTGATAACTTCGTTGAGTTCCTGAGTGATCCTCAGCTTTTATCCGGGCTGCGCAATACGATGATCTATGCCATCCTCACGAGCGGACTCAAGGTCATCATCGCTTTGCCTCTCGCGGTGCTACTCACCTCGAGGATCCGGCTGAAAGGACTTTTCCGAGGCATCATCTTTTTTCCGGTGCTGGTAAGTACTGTCGCCGTGGGAATCACATTCGCCACGCTCATGCAGCCGTCCATAGGGCTTATCAATGCAGCACTGGGGGCGATTGGGCTCCCAACGCCAGACTGGTTGGGAAACCCAAGGCTTGCCCTATTTTCTGTCGCCCTTGTTGACGTATGGAAGGGTATCGGCTTAGCCATGGTGATTTTCATCGCAGGGATATTGTCGATCCCAGTGGAATACTTCGAGGCCGCAAAACTCGAAGGGGGAGCCTGGGTCGCATTCCGGCATGTCATCATTCCCCTAAGCCGCAACGCGACCTTCACGGTCATCCTGCTGTCGTTTATCGGCGGGCTGCGGACCTTCGACTTGATCTGGACCATGACCCATGGCGGTCCCGGTTTTGCTTCAGACGTGCTCACATCAGTGATCTACAAGGAATATCAGGCAGGGTTCTACGGATTGTCGACTGCTGGGAATGTTGTGCTTTTCATCCTTGTCACGGCTATCGTCTATCCGCTGATGCGGTTCTTCAACCGATTGGAGCTTGAGCTATGAAGGTCCGTAAGTTTATTGCCAGTATGTGGATGGACACTGTAGCTCTTATCATCCTGGTCATTGTCTTTGTCGTACCCTTCGCGTTTATATTGCTAACCGCGGCCAAACCTCGTCCGGAGGCTGCCCTCTTTCAGTTCAGTTGGCCCAGCAAATTTCAGTTGTTGCAGAACATCCGCGACGTGATTGCGTTTGGCGATGGACGGATGCTCCGGGCACTCTGGAATAGCACACTTCTGACCGTGGGTTCTGTGACTTTGATCGTCTTATTCTCTGCACTCGTGGCCTTTGTCATGCAGCGCAGAGCCGATCGCACTGCCTCGATCGTCAATTCCATTATGCTCGCAGGACTGATTATCCCTCCGGCTGTCGTGCCAACCATCTTCCTTTTGCAGTGGGTTCACCTCTATAAGACACTGCTGGGTTTGATCATGGTGGAGGTCGCATTTACCATGCCCTTTGCGACCCTGATCTTTCGTGCCTTTATGGCAAACATTCCGCGCGAACTTGACGAGGCCGCCATTATCGATGGCGCCTCACCCTTACGAGTATTCCTATCCATTGTTCTACCACTTTTACAGCCGGCCATCATCACAGTGATTGTCACCTCATCTGTCGGCATCTATAACGACTTCACGGGACCACTTTATTTTCTGCCCGGTTCAGAGAACGTCACCGCCCAGCTAACCCTGTTCAGCTTCATGAGTCAATTTAGTTCAGCGTGGAATCTCCTCTTTGCTGATGTCTTGGTCATCACAATTCCACCCCTCATCATGTTCATGTTCTTCCAGCGGCAGATCGTTTCAGGGATGACGGCTGGCGCGATCAAGGGCTAACTTCGCCTGGGAGAGCGCTACAGCAGCAGGAAAAATCCTTTCGAGGTTCACAACCCAGTCATTGCAGTGGCCTTGCAGAGGGTAACTCGGTCGCGTCCAAATAAATTTGACAAAGGAATACATTATGGCTTTGACTGTTTCAAACTTAACCTGCGAATATCGCATCAACCCTCTCGGGATCGATGTGCTTCAGCCGCGCCTGAGCTGGCAATTGGAAAGCGATCGGCGGGGCGCCCGCCAGACTGCTTATCGCATCCTTACGGCCGCGTCTGAGGCCTCCCTTACTGAGGGTAGCCTGCTGTGGGATAGTGGCAAGGTATCATCCGATCAATCCATTCACATCACTTATCAGGGTCCGGGGCTTGTCTCCGGCCAACGCGTTTACTGGAAAGTCTCGGTTTCGGATGAAGCCGGACGGGAAGCACAAAGCAGGTCTGCCTGGTGGGAAATGGGTTTGCTGGAACGCACCGATTGGCAGGGGCAATGGATCGGTGCGTTTTTTTCGGGCGGCCCGAGAACGACGAGCCCGGCTCCCTACGTGAGGAAGGAATTCAGAATTACAAAACAGGTTGTTTCGGCACGCCTGTATGCGACTGCCCTTGGCCTGTACGAGTCCTATCTTAATGGTGTGCGAGTCGGGGATGCACTGCTTACACCAGGCTGGACGGATTACAACAAACGCATTCAATATCAGGTCTATGATGTCACTCCCCTCATTCAGGCAGGGCCAAATGCCTGGGGGGCAATCCTGGGTGATGGCTGGAGTGTAGGTCACATTGCCTGGGTAGGTCGACAGCGTTATACAGACCGCCCGCAGCTGCTGGCCCAGATTATTCTTACCTATTCAGATGGTAATCAAGAAATAATCGCAACTGATGAAAGTTGGAAAGTAACACAGGGCCCTGTCCTGGAGTCGGATATGTTGATGGGCGAAAGCTATGATGCACGGCGAGAATTGACTGGCTGGTGCAACCCCGGGTACGATGATTCAGCCTGGTGGTCCCCCGAAGTTTTTGAAGACCGTGGTGCTGCGTTGGTGGCCACAAATGGGCCCGCAGTAAAACGCCAGGAAGAGTTGCGGCCGGTAAAGCTCTGGGAAATTCCTGACTTTGTGAACCCGCGCTGGATTTTCGATCTGGGTCAGAACATGGTTGGTTGGGTACGTCTGCGGGTTTGCGGAGACAAAGGAACGACAGTATCCATTCGGTCTGCCGAAGTTCTTAATCCTGACGGAACACTTTATACTGCAAACCTGCGCACCGCTCGCAATACTGACTATTACACATTGAAAGGGGACGGCGAGGAAATCTGGGAACCCCGTTTTCTGTTCCACGGTTTCCGTTATGTTGAATTATTAGGCTATCCCGGGATCCCAACCGAGGAGACGGTTACGGGAATCGTCATCCACTCTGATACGCCGCTAACCGGTACATTTGAATGTTCCGATCCATTGATCAATCAGCTTCAGCACAATATCGTTTGGGGTCAGAAAGGCAACTTTGTGGATGTTCCCACCGACTGCCCTCAAAGAGATGAGCGCCTGGGATGGACAGGCGATGCCCAGGTCTTTGTCCGTACTGCGGCCTACAATATGAATGTTGCCGGCTTTTTTACGAAGTGGACGAGGGATTTGGAAGACGCTCAACTTTCCGATGGAGCCTACCCGGCCGTGGCTCCTAATCCTTCGGCCTGGTCAATCGGAGATGGGGGTCCCGCCTGGGCTGACGCCGGTGTGATCTGTCCCTGGACGATTTACCAGTGCTATGGCGATACGCGCTTGCTTGCGTCCCGTTATGCCTCGATGCAGCGTTTCGTCGAGTTTTTATCCCAGAGTAGTCGGGATGGATTGCGTTGCTACGCTGAATATACGGGCTGGCATGGTTTTGGTGACTGGCTTGCTCTCGACGGAAGCGATGGGCGTGAGGGTGGAACATCCAAGGAACTGATCGGTACGGCGTTTTTTGCTTACAGCAGCCGCCTGCTTGCAGAGATCGCGCAGATTTTGGGTAAAGAAGAAGATTCAAAACGATATGAGGATTTTCACAGGCAAGCCCGAGAAGCTTTTGTCAAACACTTTGTCCGTTCAGATGGAACCCTGACCGGAGGAACACAGACCTCCTATGTGCTGGGATTGCATTTTGATTTACTCCCTGCGGAGCTTCGCTCGATCGCTGTCGCCGAACTCGTACGAAATATTGAGCAGAGGGATAATCATCTCAGCACCGGTTTTGTAGGAACCCCTTACCTCAACTGGGTTTTGAGCGATACGGGTCATTTCGATATCGCTTACGCGTTGTTGAAACAAACCACCTGGCCTTCGTGGCTCTACTCCGTTACCCAGGGAGCTACAACCATCTGGGAACGCTGGGATGGCTGGACACATGACAAGGGCTTCCAGGATCAGACGATGAACTCATTCAACCATTATGCGTATGGTGCCGTTGGCGCCTGGATGTATGCTGTTGTGGGCGGCATTGAGCTTGACCCCGAGCAGCCTGGTTATAAAAACATCATCATGCGTCCACGACCCGGAGGCGGATTAACCTCCGCAAAAGCAACATTACGCTCGATGTATGGGTTTATTCGAAGTGAATGGACTTTGGAAAATACCAACTTTGACTGGCAAATTACAGTTCCAGTGAATACCACTGCGACAGTCTATATGCCTGCCGGGGATCTATCTCATGTCACCGAAAATGGGGGGCCTGTCGAAGAAAAAGCTCAAGGGATAACTTTTTTGCGCGTGGAAAATGGGTTTGCCGTTTTTGAGGTCAAGGCTGGTCAGTACTCTTTTTCAAGCCAGCTCGATCATCCTGCATAATCTTTTCACCTGAGGTTTCGGCCATTGGGTTGGGTACCGCTGGAAGTTCGAATCTTTTTCCAGTTTTGATATACTTATTAAACACAAATCAACTCTACTGAGATCTTTGATTCGAGCGTTCCTGCGTCGTCAGCACGATCGCTTACGACGAAATTCAAGGGCATTAGTGGTACAACTTCTATCCACCAAACTCTTTATTCCCTCCACTCGACCAGGACTAATTTCCCGGCCTCGCCTAATCGAACGGCTGGATATGAGCTTGCGCCGCACCCCAGGTGTGACCCTCATTTCTGCCCCCGCTGGCTTTGGAAAAACTACCCTGCTCAGCGAATGGATTGTCGGTACCAGGCGCCCGGTCGCCTGGCTGTCCTTGGATGAACCGGATAACGACCCCACCCGCTTTCTGACTTATCTCGTCGCCGCTTTGGAGACGATTGCGGCGAATATTGGACAAGGGGTGTTGGGTGCTCTCCAATCTCCGCAGCCACCGCCCATTGAACCGATTCTAACGTCCCTGCTCAATGAAATCACCGGCGTTCCTGAGGATTTCATCCTCGTCCTGGATGACTACCATATGATTGATGCCAGGCCGGTTGATCAGGTTCTCACCTTTCTGCTCGAGCACCAGCCGGCCCGGATGCACCTGGTCATCGCCACTCGGCAGGATCCGGATCTACCCCTGGCGCGGTTACGCGCCCACGGCCAGTTGACCGAGCTGCGCGCTGCCGATCTGCGCTTTACCCCTGCCGAAGCTGCTGATTTTCTCAACCAGACGATGGGTCTGAATCTCCTGGCGGAAGACATTTCCGCTCTGGAAGATCGCACTGAAGGCTGGATTGCCGGCCTGCAATTGGCTGCCCTTGCTTTGCAAGGGACGATCTCCATGCGAGGAAATCAGGATGCCTCTAGCCTCATCAAATCCTTCACAGGCAGCCACCATTTCGTGATGGACTATCTCGTTGAAGAAGTCCTGCACCAGCAGTCCGAAGGCATTCAGACTTTCTTACTTTGCACCTCGATCCTCAACCGCCTGTGTGGACCGCTTTGTGATGCGGTTATAAACGATCCTCGTGTCCGTGGGAAAGAAATGCTGGAGTATCTTCAACGTGCTAACCTCTTTATTATCCCTCTGGACAACGAGCGGCGCTGGTACCGCTATCACCATCTGTTCGCAGATTTGCTGCGGCAGAGACTTCAATCGAGCCTCGCCTCATCGACGGCGGACTCGCAAAGCCGTCTGAGCGAATTGCATATCCGTGCCAGCCAATGGTATGAAGACAATGGCCTGCAGCTCGAAGCGTTTCGTCATGCGGCTGCCGCCAATGACGTTGAGCGTGCCGAGCGACTGATAGAAGGAACGGGAATTCCCCGGCACTTTCGCGGTGCGGTGACTGCCATACTCGAGTGGTTGGAGTCGCTGCCCAGGGCAGTCCTGGATGCCAGGCCCTGGCTGTGGTGGAGACATGCCTCACTGTTGCTGGTTAGCGGCCAAACAACCGGCGTAGAAGAGAGACTACAGGCTGCCGAGGCAGCTGTAGCCGCCATCCTGAAAGGGGCTCAGGCGGACGACAAGACGCGAAACCTCATTGGACAAATTGCTGCAGCCCGGGCAACGCTGGCGCTCACCCGGTATGACGTAGAGACCATGCTCAGCCAATCGCGCCGCGCCCTGGAGTATTTGCATCTGGACAACCTGACTACTCGCGCGAATGCGAATTGGTCGTTGGGGATTGCCTACCTGTTCAAAGGAGATCGTGTCCCAGCCCGCCGGGCGCTTACTGAAGCCATCTCTCTCAGCCAGGCATCCGGGGATACCTTCACCACCATATTGGCCACCCTCGGCCTGGGCAACATACAGGAAGCCGATAACCAGCTGTATCCGGCAGCTGAGACCTACCGGCACATCCTCCAATTGGCAGGTGATCAGCCGCTTCAGATTATTGGCGAAGTGCATCTTGGTTTGGCACGTGTACTTTACGAATGGAACGACCTGGATGGCGCTGAGGAGCATGGGCGACAGAGCCTTCACCTGGAGCGGCAGTATGAGCGGATGATTGACAGGTTCATTATCTGTGAAGTGTTTCTTGCGCGCCTGAAACTAGCCCGGGGAGATGTGACCGAGGCAGTTGCTATTTTAGCGAAGGCCAGCCAATCTGTGCGCCAGAATAATTTCATCCATCGGGCACCGGAGGTTGCTGCGGCCCAGGTGCTGGCATTATTGCGCCAGGGCAATCTGGCCGCAGCTGCTCATCTGGCTCAGGCTTATGATCTGCCTCTCAGCCAGGCCCGGGTACACCTGGCACAGGGAGATGCATCCGGAGCACTGGCGATATTGGAGCGATTGCGCCAGCAGGCGGAGGCAAAGGGCTGGCAGGATGAACGGCTCAAGTTGATGGTTCTCCAGGCGAGCGCTCACTATACACAGGGCGAAAAGGAACTAGCCGTGCAGTTACTGCGTGAGGTGTTGACGCTGGCGGAGCCGGGCGGCTTCATCCGTATCTTTGTGGATGAAGGACTCCCAATGGCTCAACTATTGCTCGAAGTAGCTGCTCAGGGGTTGATACCGGACTACACAAGTAAGCTGCTGGCCGCCTTTGAAGCTCAAAAGCAGCAGACCGATCACAGACTTGACCTGCCGCCTGCCGAGTCTCTTATCGAGCCCTTGAGCCAGCGCGAATTGGAAGTGCTGCAACTTATTGCTCAGGGTCTCTCCAATCAAGAGATTAGCGCGCGGCTTTTCCTCGCTCTGGATACCGTTAAGGGCCATAACCGGAAAATCTTTGACAAACTGGGAGTACAAAGGCGCACCGAAGCCGTAGCCCGCGCCCGCGAGTTGGGTTTGCTGTAGAGCGACAGTGGGTCTGCCTGTCCATTTGATATAAAGAATTGTTCGCAGAGGGGGCCTCAAAACGAATGCCTTATTTCAGCAATGCCAAAACAACACCCCGCACAACACTTTAGTGTCTGTGCGTTCATGCCTTAACCCAGCTATATTACCTGCACATTGAGCGAAAAGCACCGAGACAAGGTCATGTCAAATAAACTCCACCCGAATGCTGACGCAGGTCAACCGATGGTCTATGAAATCAAGATCGAAGGCTGTCTGGGTCGTCAATGGACCGAATGGTTTGGGGGCGCGACCATTACACTGGACGACAACGGGAATACGCTTTTAGCCTGCCCGGTGGTCGATCAGGCTGCGTTGTATAGATTGCTAAGAAAAGTGCGCGACCTGGGAATGCCACTAGTTTCGGTTATTCGCCTCGAACCCCGCCAGACGCCATGAACTTGTAAAGATAGAAACCACACCTGATGAGCCATTTTATAAATAACAAATAATAGGAGATTTCCATGTTACTCACTATCAAAAATGTTTTTGGACCGGATGAGGAGCGCTATGAAGGTGTTTACAAAATCAATATTTATCTTCTGAGGTTACTCTT
>DATGYJ010000456.1:0-24312 GCA_035298105.1 Anaerolineales bacterium
TATATTCGTTACATCCACGCGGAGCGTGAGCGGCTTGACAGGAGCGAAACGATTTTGGCTAAACTTAGACAAAGACTCTCTGCCCTGCGCGCTCGCAGCCAGGCTGTCACAAGGAAACAGCCGCAGGTATCTGCCAGCTGAAGTACCACTCAATAAATACCCGTTCACTTCGCCCATCTCTTCGTGTCGTATCCCCTGGAGGGCATCGGGGAGAATATCCAATTGCCAGTTCGCTAACGCACTTCCTGGCGAATTTAGTTCTCTGTTTTGTATCAAGCAAATCATAGAGTTACATCCCATCCAGGCGAGAATCCTGGAGGATTTGTATTCAAATTTACGTTTTGCTATAATCTTATCATTGAATCCTTTTTTTGTTTTGTATGAGGAAATATGCGGCGGTTTATCTCAGTCCTGCTTATGCTCTTATGCACTTTTTCCATCTCTGGCTTCCTACCCGTTCCACAAACCGGAACAAACATAACGATCATCAATCGAAATAATCAAATAGCAACTCAGATCACGGATGGAGATCTGATCCGAATACAGATTACATTGTTACAGCCTGTCACGGAACAGGACAGAATTGATTTCAAACTCGGCCAGAAATCTTTACCGGTTGGTACTTGTGTGATCACAAAGGGAAGTACACGTTGTACAACCGAGTCCTTCCCTTCGCTCGGCTGGCATTGGGATCCGGGTGGTGTTCTACAAGACAAGCGCATCATTCAAGCTGTCAATGATAACGGTGAATTCATGGGGCAATCCAATCCGATTACCGTGCTGCCGCGGCCCGTTGTCATGGTGCATGGATTTCTCTCCAACTGGAAAACATGGACTACCTACCTTGATCCAAACGGTTATCTCGCTTCTCTCGGTCTGCATGGTTTCGCGGTTGGTGATGGACAAGTCACAGGCGAACTCAATGTCGGTTCGCCTGCCAGCCCAGCGGCGCGCACAAATACCATTGCACAAAATGCCGAGATACTGGGCCAATACATCTCAGAAGTGAAACAAAGAACGGGTGCGGAGATGGTTGATCTCGTTGTACACAGCATGGGCGGCATGATCTCACGTTACTACATCGATCGTGTGATGCAGGAGCGTGACGTTGCACAACTGATTATGCTGGGTTCGCCAATGGGTGGTTCTGACTGTGCGGTGCTCCCTGCTGCGCTGGGTTTCTACCTGCCTGCTTCCATTGAAATCCGCCCCAGTTATATGATGGGCGTCTTCAACCAACAGATCACGCACCGTCGCGGCGTTGAATTTTATGATCTTGGTGGCACCGCGATTAGCGATGCTTTTAAATCCCCCTGCACCGACGTGCCTAATGATACGGTTGTTTCGTTTGGCAGCATTAATGCCATCTCCCTGCAAGCCTCAAAGATGAATGAAACTCACAGTGATTTGACGTTCGCAAGCGCGGTGTTTGAGAACTTTGTTAAACCTTTACTTCAGAAACCAGCCGGCTCGTTTCTTTCCCAGCCCGATCCTGCCCCCCCGGAGCAGAGCCAATCGCCCCTTGAGTTTACGCGCGTCTATACGGGTCACGTGGAGACGGGAAATTCAACGGAGCTCACAATCAATATTGAACCAAACATCAACGTTGCAGCGTTCGCGTTGTACGATCCCTCCCGCTCGGTGACCACAATCGTACGCGGCGCAAGCGGTAACGTCATTGTTCTCGATCCCCAAACGAATGGCTTTATTAGGGTTGATGACCCAGCCTCGTTGCTTTATCTGGGGTATGGCTTCCAAAATCCTCGACCCGGACCCTGGAAAGTGACGGTACAAGCAACAGAGGCGACGCCCTCCACTGGTACGGACTTTGCCATCTCTGTATATTTCGTGGGTGGCGCAAAACTTGAAACGAAGTCGAGCAATCTAATTCCACAGCTCAACGAGAAAGTAGAGCTCGATGCGGAGCTTTCGTTGAACGGCCAACCGTTGAAAATTAAGGAAGCGAAAGCTTTCATCAGGGGTTCAGAAGGAACGAATGAAACACTGGATTTTTCCGCCGGTCAAAACATTTCCACCAGATGGACTCCACGCAATCCCGGAATGTATGCGGTAGATATTGTGGTTACAGGACTCGCACCTGATGGTTCGACCATTGAGCGGACCGGTTTTTTGTCTGTTGAAGTTCAGCCGAATCCAGGCAAACTTCAAATCACATTCAACCTGTTTCTGCTGATCGCAGCGATAGTCCTTGTTTTGTTCGGGATTCTTTACGGTATCGTCAAATTGACACGACATGTCCGCCGCTGAGGTGGGCCATTCCGATGGATGAGGGGTTTAAATAACAACGACATGATTCGCAAAAGGAGATTTCCATGACATCGAGTTCTTATCGTAACGTCGGTCTGATCCAATTCCTGCTGGCATCTGTGTTTGTGATTTGGCTGGTCTTCCTACCCGGGCTGGCAGGTAAATTTGCTTGGCCGATCACGAACCGTTTGAGTGCCATGTTCATCGGTACCTGCTTTGCCCTGCGTGCGTTCGAGGGATATTTCATGTGGCGCGAAGCCAATTGGCTTCGCCTGCGCTGGCTCAGTTGGGGAACCATGGCCTTCCTTACTTTTATTTTTGCAGCAACTTATTGGCACATTGACTTGATGAACTGGAAACCGTTCAACCTTATGACGGTTATCTGGCTCATCGCTTATACCGGTGAGCCCTTAACGATCCCGTTCGTTGAGCCACGCGGCGCTGAATTGGACGGGCGCATAGCAAATGGTCAGGGAACAGGCGCTATTTCATCCGCAATGCAAAATCTTTTGCTGGCGATCATGTTCATTGCTGCCGCGCTATGCGCCATGCTGTTCATCAATCCTATGAAGTTCATTGCGAACATCTGGCCCTGGCAGTTGACTGCGTTCGACGCACGCATCATGTCCTCCTTTTTCGGGGGCATTGTATTCTGGGCTGCAAAGATGAAGTTTGCTGTCGATTGGGTTGAGATCCGCATGGGTATACAGGGATTTATCCTGTTCTTTGGAGGACATTTCCTGGTGTGGCTATTCAATTTAGTCACAGGTCAGTTGAATACGACTGTAAGCGCATGGATATATGGCGCAGTGACCGGCGCACTGGCGATCGTGCTTATTATTTTCTATTGGCAGCATGAAAGAAAATAATCAGCGAATGACTTCCTGGCTTTGTTTATCGAACAGGAAATCAATCAGCATGTGATTGACATCCTCCGCCGCGTCCAGTTGGACCCAATGGGTGGCATCCGGGAAGAGGATGAGTTTCCCGTCATCACAATAATCCATGCTTGGGCGTGCCATGCGATAGGTGAGAGCCACATCATTGACCCCCCATAGCATCAGGGTGGGAATCTTTACCCGCATATCATTGTTAATCTGCGGCGGATACCAGGCGGCAGCCCGATACCAGTTGATCATCGCTGTCATCGCGCCGGGCTGCGACCAGGCTTCTTTGTATTTTTCCATATCTCCGTTGGTAAACGTGTGGACCTTTCCACTGCCACGCATGGCACGTGCTGCGCCGCGCCAATTGCCGGCACGCATACTCAGCTCGGGCAGCCAGGGTAACTGAAAGAAAAAGATATACCAGGAGCGGCGGATTTGTTCCAGATCACGTAATAGGAAGCGTCTGATCACGGTGGGATGCGGCACGTTGATAATGCTGAGCCGGTGTAGACGTTCAGGGTTCCAGATTGCCAGCATCCAGGCCACTGCAGCGCCCCAATCATGCCCGATCACATTGACCTTTTCATAATCCAAGCCATCGATCAACCCAACCACATCGTTGACCAGTTCGCGCATGTCATAGGCTTTTAGGCCGCGCGGTTTATCGCTCAGGTTATAGCCGCGCTGGTCAGGGACAATGACTCTGCAGCCTGCGTGAGCCAATGCCGGGATTTGTTTTCTCCATCCATACCAAAACTCTGGAAAGCCATGCAGCAGCAGCACAGGCGTCCCACTTTTCGGTCCAGCTTGCACGAGGTGCAAACGGATGCCATTCGTTTCTATATCACTATGTTCCAAGTCCATGGGAGAAAGATTTTCCTTCAAAAGATGAGGGATTGTAACAGACAAAAATCCATGAGTAAGTTCTAATCTTGCCCTTGACAGACTAGAATATATGTTCTACATTGAAGATGAATAATTAGAACGGATATTCTGGAGAACGGATATGTCTAAAGAGAATTATTTATACCAGGGCAATGTGCAGATCCATTTGCAGGGACAGCATGCTTTGCTGCCTGTTGACTCACCGCGCAGGGATCAGGTCTCTTATTTCATAGGTTCCAGGAAATCCAAACTCCTGATCCGAGACTTTCGTGAAGAACCTATTCTCGCAGCCCAGCGTGCCCCCGCCGGAGTGGAAGGTGCAGAATTCGCGGTTGCTTTCAATCAACTGGCTTATGCGGAGGTTGCAATCTTAGATAAAGGAAACGAGCTTGAGAAGGTCGAGATCAATCTGCGCCCGGCGGAGCAGGATGAGGATACGCCTGTTCTGTGGCTGGGAGTGAAGAACGATGCATTGATGCCCATGCTCGATATCGAGTGGGAGATCATGCGTCCGATCAGCTCAAAGAAGATCGCATTTACGTCGTTGGTGAGGTTTGATAAGAAAGAAGCACCTGCGATGAATTCAAAGTAACAATGTACTATTTAGCTGATCTTGAAAAAGCGTCCCGAAGGTTTGAGAGACTCAACTCGGTCTTTCAAAGAAACCTTCGGGACGGTGTTTCATTCCATTAAGGTGACCAGACTGGAGAATAATCCCTGGCATCATTATTGGTTAATCTGACCGGATTGCTGCCATCTGCATCCATTATGTAGATTTCTGCCTTGCTATCGCTTCCCGAAACAAACGCAATTTTCTTGCTATCCGGCGACCAGGCCTGGCTACCGTCATCCGCTGGATTGTTTGTCAGGTTGACAAGACCTGTGCCATCAGCATTCATGCCATAGATTTCAAAGTTGCCATCCCGATGAGAAGTGAAAGCAATTCTCTTACCGTCTGGCGACCAGATCGGATTGCTGTCCCATGGGCTGCCAGAGCGTGTCAGGCTGACAAGATCCGTGCCGTCGGCATTCATCACGTTCACCTGAGCATTGCCACCCCAACCGGTAGCAAACAATATTTTTTTGCCATCCGGTGACCAGACTGGGCCACCACCTCCTTTGTTGTGGGTGAGGTCGAGGAGATCCGTGCCATCGGCATTCATCACGCAGATGCTCCCATGCTCATGGCAGTTTCCCCCAAAAGCGATCCTTTGGCTATCCGGAGACCAGACCGGGCCGAAATCTTCTGTTGGATGATCTGCGATGCTGATCAAATTGCTGCCGTCGGTATTGATGATATAGATGTTGCTATAGAGCATGCAGCAGCCCACATAATGGACGATGCTAAAGGCAATCTTCCTGCCATCTGGTGCCCAAACTGGATTACAGCAACCTGTAACAAACCGCCAATCTGGGGTCGCCTGATCATAAACATCAATGTCTTTCGTGTCTATTAATTTTGCGGGGTTGGATCCATCCGCATTCATGATGTAGAGAGCAGCTGAGTTATTGTTGTTGGAGCCAAACGCGATCTTCTTGCCATCCGGCGACCAGGCCGGGTAATATTTTGGAGTGATCTCGTTAGCCAATTTGGTCAAATTACTACCATCTGAATTTGCTACATAAATCTCCGGTACCCCATCGCGCTCCGATACAAAAGCAATTCTTCCCCCGCCATCTGCGATTGCCGTGGGGCTGAGAGTAGGTATGAGCGTAGACGTGGCAGTTAATGTCTGGGTGGGCGGGATTGCCGTTTGGGTTGGGAGCAGACCTGGTGTTTGTACAATATCATGAGTTACAGTTGGGGGAAAATTTTGACCTGACGAACAGCCCACCAGAAACACAAATAAGAAACCAATTTGAAGTTTCTGCATCTCTTATTTCCTCCATTTTCTACTCAAATAGGATCTGTCCATCAGTAACTCACCTTACACGAAGCGTCCCGAAGGTTTGCTTTGAAAACGATTGGCTACCATGGTGGATTCTTTGTCGTTTTGTTACTTCGGGTAAGCTTCCAACAACCTTCGGGACGGTGTATTTCCACCACTATGGATTCTAATACGATCCTCTAAAATACAATGCGATCAGATCAGAGATATCCGCGGTGGTGTTCTGACGCGCCACAGCGAAGAAGTCGGCGCCGGTAGCGCGACCATGCCCATAACGGGAGACGTAATCCTGCAGGAAGCGGTAGAAGTCATCATCACCCATGCGGTAGTTCAGGGCTTCCAGGAAGTTTGCGCCGTTGAGATACGCTGCGTTGACATATGCCCGGAACGTCGGGCTGTCGTAGATGGTCGTATCCACATATCCCGAAGGACCGAAGTAATTCACACGGAAGTTCCACCACCAATCGCTTGAGTTGGGATAGATATATTTGTAAAAGATGGCTTCGCTGTACACAGCCATCGCTTCGTCCAGCCACGGTTCCATCGCCTGGTCGTTACCCACCAGCCCGAACCACCATTGATGGGCGATCTCGTGCACCCCGATTGCCACAAGATTGCTGCGCGCTGAACCCTCATATTCATTGTAAAACTTGGTCCCCAAAAACACGAGCCCGTCATATTCCTGCCCGTCGTTCAAATCAGCCTGCACAACGCTCAGGCTCCCATAGGGATAGGTACCAAACTTTGCCTCGAAGATGCCCACGGCACGGACTGCTGCATTGAGAACGGCTGCTCCCTGGGTATCATATCCCGGATAATAGTAGGCATGGATTTGCGCTGCGCCCGCGGTCGCATCATATACCAGGAACTGGTCACTGGCTGAAAATGCAAACGTACGTGCACCGAAGAGGCGGTACCGTGTCCATTCGCCATTCGGCTGGGAATCGGCCAGTCCACTGGCGGCAATAACGACGCCTGCCTGGGTGGTCTTGATATTGACTTCGAAGTCGGAGGCATCATAGACAAGGTGTTCACCCAGGGGCCAGGGATCATGCAAGATCCAGCCATTGCTATAGGGAACCACGAACGGATACCAATCTGTGAGGTTGACCTGATCTACGTCATATCCGTAGGGATGTTCTTTGACCTTGGCCGGAATCGCAATGCGGAAACGCATGGTGAACGTCACTTCTGAATTTGGCTCGAGAGCCTGGGGTAATTGGACCGTGAGCTGCTGTCCGCTAAGATTGTAAGTAAGCGGATTGCCGTCGAGCAGCATGTTCTCGAGTGTGAAGCCATCTTTGAGATTCGGCTCCACTGCCAGCATCAGTTGTCCAAGCGTGATACCTGTCTGGTTGGTGTAGCGGATGGTTTCATCCACGCCCATTTGGTGACCCGCATAATCGAGCAATGCATATAAGGTGTATTGTGTCCTTGTGGAGGAGGGCGGGGCAGTCGGTGAAGGCAGAGTCGTGGCGGTGAATTCAAGCGTTGGGAGAGGCGTGTCTGTAGGGGGAAGCGGGGTAAATGTGTAGAGCAGAGTTGGTTGTTGGACCGCCGCCTGATTTGCGGCAATTGGCTGGAAAGGCGTGGAGGTAGGCAAGGCATTCGGGTTGGCGGTAACAAACACCAGCGTAGGCGGAGTCGCCGAGGGGATCATCCCGCAGGCGAAAACGATTAAGCTGCAGAGCAGACAAAGAACAATAAGATTTTTTTTCATGAAGTTTTGCCAACTATGGGATTGCTTCGCTCGCCTGGTCTCAAAGAACCCTCGACCGGCGCTCGCTCGCAAGGACGGTGCCCTAGTATGTATTCTGGAAATATTGAGTCATCAGAGGAGTAATATCCGCCGCCGTGGTTTCATGCAGCACACGGAAGAAATCGGCGCCAGTGGCACGCTTGCCTTCATATTGTGTGTAATAGCTCTTGAGGAAAGCAAAAAAGATATCGTCGCCGACCTGTTTGCGTAAGGCTTCCAGGAAGCGTGCACCCGTCAGGTAGACCTTATCCCAATAAGGGCGTTGACCTCCGCCATCATAGATTTGTGTATCCACATAACCCGGTTTATCGAATTCGAAGTAGCGATAGCCCCACCACCAATCCACAAGATCGGGGTCAACCGTTTCATAATAAATGCGCTCGCTATAGGTCGCCAGCGCCTCATCCAACCAGGGTTCAAGCGCCTGATCATTAGCGACCGCGTCGAACCACCATTGATGGGCAGTCTCGTGGGCGGCAATTGTCACCAGATAATTCTTTGGCGTGCCATCATACAAATTAAAATAATCACGGCTGATGAAATAAAGACCGGAGAACTCCATGCCATCGTTGAAATCACCCTGCACGGCGGTCAGCGTTTTGTGACGATAAGGACCGAAGCGTTGGCTGTATATCTGCATGGCTTCAATGGTGGTTTGCAGCATGGCTTCACCGGGTGCATCGTAAAGCCCAAAATAATAACTATAGACTGTGATATCGCCGACCGTTTGCGTGGCGACTTTGAAGAAATCACTGATCGATAGGGCGAAGGTCCTGCCTGCTTCCATCACAAAATGACGTTTCACTGCCGCTGAGGAGGTGACTGAAGGAGTGACCTCCTCGAGCGCAGGCTTGATCTCCACTCCTGAGGCTGCGACCTTGGGATTGGCTCCGTCTGTGAACGTGACGGTGACATCGAAGTCCGCCAGATCGTAAACCAGGTGTTCGCCATAAAACCAGGGGTTATGCAACAACCAGCCCTGCCCCGGAACGTACGGGACAACAAACGGATACCAGTCTACAAAGTTGACTTGCCGATCTGAGTAGCCGTAGATCTGTGGGCGCACCTCATCAGGGTTGCTGTAGGCTTGCATTTGAGGCAGGATGAGACCATAGCTCATGGTAATGGTGATCGTTTGGCTGGGCTGCACGGGTTGAGATAACGGAATCTCGAGTCGCTGACTGAGATTTTCGAGTACGTAATTCGTAATTGATTGATTATCGATGGAGAGGGATTTGAGGTTAAAGCCGCCACTCCATAGATTCGGTTCCACGGCCAGGACAAGATTATTGAGCGTTTCACCAGTCCAGTTGGGATAGGTGATGGTCTCATTCACGATCGCAGCTTTGGAGGAATAATTCAACTGCAAATCCAACGCATATTGCGGCCGCGCCAGGTCGGGCTGCAGCGTAGGAGCTGCAGTCGGCGTTTCGGTTGAGGCGACGGGAAGGGGAACTGCGGTGGCAGAGTCTTCGGTTGTAGAGGCAGGAGGAGTTGTAGTCGATACCGGTGAAGGGCTTGGAGCTTGCGGCGAACAGGAGAGTAGGAGAAGAACACAGAGGGCAGAAAGCAGAATGCGAGATGTGTTGTGTGGGGGCATGAAGGTTATTTTAACCGAAATAGCTGCTTCACAAGGAAGGCCGGGATGATCCTGGCCACAGAGTATCCTTGCCATACATCTGGCGGAACGTGATGCCGAACATGGTTCCTGAGAGTTCTGGCAGAACGAGGTTGAGTTTCGGCTTTGTCATGTTTATCTCGCTTTGGTTTGGATGATCCTGTAGTGATCCTGTACTCATCCTGTACTGATCCTGTAGTGATCCGAGCATGCTCATCCGGGATGTACTCGGTAGTATGACGCTACAGCCAAAGCAAAGGTTCCCCGCAAGAAGTTTCCTGTAAGAAGTAAAAAGTGAACAACAATGTCCTCGAACTCACTCGCAGCGACGCCCCTACGTTCAGAGGCGGACAAAGGTGAAACTTTTTGAACCGCGAAGAGCAAGAAGCTCTAATTTTCCTTTACGCTCTCATCTGAACGGCAACAACGATATAGAAACAAAACCTCCCACTTCGAGAAGTGGGAGGCCCTTTCAGTGCATATGGTTAAGACCAGTATGCCTGCCTCATCTGAGCGGCAGGATATTCAGCGTGAATGTCGGCGACCAGGCACCCCAGTTGCCAGCCGCATCCTGAGCGCGGACATGCCAGTAATAGGCGCCACGCAGCATACCCGGCGGTCTGCGATAGGTGAGGCGCTGGGTCACCGAAAGCAGGGGGCTGGAGAAATTGGAGTCGTTGTCGATTTCGAACTGGTATTGCACAGCCCCATTTACAGCAGACCAACGAAATGTTGGAACACCGCGCATAGAAGTATTATTCGCAGGAATTCTCAAAGTAGGAGACGAGGGAGACGATGTGTCAATAATGAAGGAACGCGAATTGCTCCAACTACTGAACGAGTTCCTGGCATCATAGGCTTGCACACGCCAATAGTATTTGCCATCTGCCAATGGCGGACTGAAGATAAAGCTGGGGGGCGTCACGATATGGGAGTTTGTATTCTGGGTGAAGGCCATGTCGGTAGCGAATAAGATCTTGTAATACTGGGCATTAGCGACCGCATTCCAGGAAAAGCCAGGCGTGGAATCGTTCATTGTATAGTTCGTCCGCGGCAGGGACAAAGCCGGTTGAGATAGATTGGTCACCATGCTATAGGTCTCGCCCGAGGTGAAATCGCCGTTCCCTTTCCCTGTGCCGCCCAATAGGTGGTTAGAGGCGTCCCTGATCGTGTCATCATCGACCAGATCCAGACGGATGGTGCCATTGCCCGAGCCGGTATTCACACTGACCGTGTAGCTTGCGCCCGAGCCAGCCACCCCGGTGATGCCGGTTCCGCTGACCCCGCTGGTGGTCAGGGCAAAGTCACCGGCATCGACGCCCGTGGCTGATTTTGTGAACGTGACGGTGAAGTCCACACTCGCCAGACCGGTGGGGCTGCTATTGGCACGCGTGATCGCGGAAACACATATCCCTGGAGCTGTGGTGTAGTTCTGGTCAGTCAGGTTTTCTGTTACATCGCCATAGACCTGACTATCCGGAGTAAAAATAAAACAAGGATCGGAAGGCGTGACGGTCCCACTCCAGCCATATGGCACGGTGATCGAATAGTTACCATTCGCATCCGCCACGACTGTTTTGGACGTGCCATCTATATAACTGAGAATAGCCCCAGCCATTCCGGCATTGCCAGAGAGGGTGTGCGAAATCTGCACTGTTGTGTAGTCCTGAGCGACCTGGTTCGCAAGTATATTCGCGTAGGACAGGCTGGGTGGTGTGAAGGTATAACCTGGCCTGGAGGGCGTCACCGTTCCAAACCAGCCTGCTGGCACAGTGAAGGAGTAATCGCCACTCGCATTGGTGGTGGTGAAACCACTGGTATAAGTGATCGCTGCATTGGCCGCGCCAGCGTTGCCGGAGATGGTGTAAGAATCTGGCACGCCAGGAATAATATTTACGATACTGACCATCTGCATGCGCATGCCGAAGTAACTTCCTCCCCAGGGTATGCTGTAAGTACCATAGTCCCAACCATCATGGATATAGACTGTTTTTGTTGAATCGTCATAACCAATGCCGACGATGGAATGTCCCTCCAGGTGCAGCATCACGGGCCGGCCGGCATCTATTTCTGCTTTGTACTGAGCAAAGGAAAAGCCGCCGGTCCTGGTATTATCCGTGGGCTGGTTATAACAATCTCCAACGGCATAGCCCCTGGTCTCGTAAAAGAGTTTCGTTCCCAACGACCCATCAGGCAGTGAACGGCTTGACATTACGTCACAGGTGAAGCGATTGGCCGAGTTGGCATAAATATAAAACTGGGTTTGCCCATCGATATTATCGAACGCCGATTGGCTGGTATACATAAAATCACCGATGGTGTCTCCCCAGGCATGTTGCGGCCAGCCAGCAGCTTGACCTGTTAGATCATCCCCAATCGGTCGTGGAGCGGGGACCGCACAACCCCCAGCATAGCCTGTATAGGGGTCGGGTGCACCGCTTTCGTAACAAACCCAATAGTCTCTAAAGGCAGCCCGAGATAAGACCACAGGATTTAATTTATAGCTGTCGCCGTGGACATCTGTCACAGTTTCCATGGCGCTGTCATTTAGTGGCGTATCGCCCGGGAAGAGATTCGGATGGAGCTTGTCGTTAAATGCCGCAATCATTCCGTCGGCGCCTGCCGAACAACCCAAGGTCCAGGTGTAGGCTGGCACATTGTCAATGATCCTGGCGCTGGATGTCGATACGTCAACTGTCTGTCGTTCTGTCTCAAAGCCGGGCGGCGGCAAGATCGGTCCATTGATGGCATGTTTTTCGATCAACATGCCATCGGGGAGCGCCAGCGTGTCCACTGTGTAATACGGATTTGGTCCGGGTGTCTGTATCTCCTGGGCGCGGGCAATAGGGGAACCATTCCCGAGAAAACAGAAAATCAGAATGATCCCACCGAATAGAGAGCCTAACAAGATTTTGCGCGTGCGAGCACTGATATTAGTATGCATATGATTTCTCCATCCCAATTGGTGTGTAGTGAGTACCTGGAAAACGCGTTGTTGTCCCCGCTCTACACACACGGATATCTTTACTTTACAAAAAAGCAGTTCAGGTTACCAGTGTTTTATGTCATATTTTCTATGAAACAGATGTTGCCCGACTTGGAAAGGGTTGCGATGGTCACCCCGTTCCAGCGTGTAAGGGAGGTGGCCTATATTTCAAATCACGGAATGCTGTGCCCTTTGCCAGGCTTTATATAAGGGTCAGGAGCGGCGCTATTGTGCTTAACCCAATAATCATCGCCGGTACGTTGGAGGGGCTCAATGCCATCGGATCCTGGTAGTAATCCTTGCTCTTGCATATGCTGTGCCAGGGCTTCCCAACCATTCAGGCCTTCTGGCAAGCCGACTTTCGGTGCGAGGTCAGAGAGTCGCTGCAAAGCCTGGTCCAGATTTGCCTGTTTGGCCAACACGTATACCGTTCCCCAGGCGTGTGCGGCTGCCCGAACCTGCCCAATCTGGACATAAAGATGCCCCATATTGAAGAGGGTCGAGCATATGCCAGTCAGGTCATCGATCTCGCCTGCAATCTTAAGTCTCTGTTCATAATATTCAAGGGCGTGCTGCAGCTCACCGAGTTGAGTATATACAATACCCAGGTTCCCCAGCGCATTGCTCTCCCCAAGCCGATCACCGATCTCCTGCGCAATATCAAGTCTCATTTGGTAGAACAGGAGGGCGCCTTTGAGATCGTTCAGTTGCGCATGCGCATTGCCCAGGTTGCCGAGGGCATTGCCTTCCGCGCGCCGGTCGCCAAGCTCGCGTGCAATTCTCAGGTACTGGTTGTAATCAGCGAGCGCTTCGTTCACCTTGCCTAGTTGAGCATAGGCGTTGCCCCGGTTGCAGAGGGCATTTCCCTCCCCACGCCGATCGCTGATTTCACGAGTGATGATCAGTTGCTGTTCGTGGCAACTAATGGCGCGGTTCGTATCTCCAAGTGCGAAATATGCGAGCCCAAGACTGCACAAAGTATTGCCCTCGCTGCGCCGGTCGCTGAGCTGGCGTGTAATCTCAAGCCTCTGTTCGTGGTAATCAATTGCGCGGCGCACATCGCCCAGATTACGATACACTTCTCCTAAATTGCCCAGGGTAATTGCCTCCCGGCGCCGGTCGCCAAGCTCACGAGCGATTGCCAGGTCCTGCTCAAAGTAACCGAGTGCCTCATTCACCTTACCCAGTTGAGCGTAGGCACTGCCCAAGTTACCTTGCACTGCCCCCAGCCCCTGCCGGTCATTGATCTCCTGAAAGATCTCCAGCGACTTGTCGAAGTATTCAAGCGCCTTTTGTGCTTTCCCAA
The DNA here is from genome assembly GCA_035298105.1 of Anaerolineales bacterium. GTDB lineage: Bacteria > Chloroflexota > Anaerolineae > Anaerolineales > Villigracilaceae > Defluviilinea. The sequence goes on from DATGYJ010000456.1 coordinate 13,599, forward strand.
TCTGGGCGTAGGATATCCCCAGCGCGTTATAAGAGGAAGCGATAGACCGGCGCTCCGCATTTCCCTGGTCCTCTTGTTCGCTTTCCTGCGGCACAGAGCCTATTCCCAACCCCTCATACATTTCTACCAGCGCGGTGGTTACTTCCTTCCATGCCTGATAGCGTCTGCCTGGGTCTACTGCCAGGCAGCGTTTCAAGAAGACGCCCGCTGGCCCGGACCAGTTCTGTAGCATGGGGCGTAGATTTCCATTGCAGTGCGCCGCGCGTAAATCGTTTGCGTTGTGCCCACTTACGGCCGTCTGCCCGCTCAGCATCTCATACAGGATACAGCCCAGGGCATAGATATCTGTGTACATGCCGACCGGTTCAGCCTTCCATTGCTCGGGCGCCATATACTGTGGGGTACCGACTGCGCCCGTAAGTTGAACCTGAGCAGACTTCCAATTCCCTCGATCGCCAGCTGGCAAATCCTCCGCGTAATCGGTGATTATCTTCATGAGTCCGAAATCAGTTACGCACAGGCGATTGATAGGCGTACCGGGCAGTTTATCGGCACTGACCAATATATTCGCCGGTTTCAGGTCGCGATGCACTAATCCATGGATTTGTTCGGTTGCATGTTCCATTCCACGTGCAATCTGCAGGGCAAACAAAAAAGCCTGTTCCCGTGGCATAGGCTGCCCGATCCAGGCACACAGAGAGGCATTTTCAGGATCGTGCTCGTTCGCGATCCGTTCAAGAACCAGGAAAGGTGTTGGGTCGACGTATTTGACGTTAAAGCAGCGAACGATGTGTGGGTGGCTTCCCAGTTCGACCCAGGTCTGGCCTTCATTTAGGAAACGGTCACGGGCAGCGCGGTTGGGTAGGTATTCGGGTTTGAAGAACTTGAGTGCAACAGGGAGGTCAGTTTGCCTATCCCGGCAGATATAGACAAGCCCGATCCTGCCTACCAGAATTTTGCGCCCGATATCAGGCGCCTGGATGACCTCGTAGCGATCGGCGATCAGAGTATCCGGAGGGTAGAGGGGCATAGATCTCTCTTCCTGACTACCGCTTGTACTGATTTTTGCTGTGAATTGTTTCTGTCAATAAATCCAGCCCTTTCCTGGCATCGCTGCTAAAGTCAATATATTGTAGAGGTGCCAGGCTCGGAGGTAGATCTATTTTCTCAAGCAAGATGGGGATAATGTTCCTTTCGAAACTTTGTGCCATATTCAATTCCCACTGGCAGTATTCTGATGAAATACTGCGTTCACTCATGAGGAACAAAAAATAACGTTGTTCTCGAATGGCAATGGTCAATTGATCTAACCAGGTCTCCTCCGCTGGCTTGAGTCTTTCGTCAATCCAGACGCTGATTCCGTTACGGCGCAAATCCCCTTTGAGTTTATTGGCGAATTGAGCGTCTTCATGTGAGTAAGAGATAAATACGGAGGGAATCGTCGGTTCATCGGTTGGGGATTTAGACGAAAGGGCAAGGGCTAATATGCTGGCAATGACATTTAACATATCAAGCTCAGATCTAGAAAACCCTTCGATGAGCGAAGTGCTATCCACATGTAATACCCCCACCACTTTCCCGTTTCTAACCATGGGAGTGTACATGGCAGCGACCACGTCAAACATACTCTCAGGGATCTCACTCTCTGCATGTTTTCGTAGCCAGGAAAAGGCTTTGCGTTTATGCTTTGCTTGCGCGGCATATGTTTCACTGTAATAAGCCTGCTCGCGCGGAAAATGTTTGATAGGGAATAACTCGCCGCCCAGATCAACCAGGATCGTTGCCCTTTCCACGCGAGGAATGGCAGCAAATATCTTCTGAAGACAACCCTCGTACAATTCGTGATCACTGCGGGCATGTGTGGCCATATCGGTGATTTCGGCAAGGATGTGAATTCTTTCATCCTCACTGAAGGCCTCGGGCGGGATTGTTTCGTTGATCGATTCTTCGCCGGTAACGATGAAATCTTCGGTTTGATCGGCAGGCTGATTCACGGGCTCTTGCTCATAAATTGATTTGGGTGCTGGTTCAACGTTCATGGTTGTACCTTTCCGAATAGCAGCTTACATCTGAAAACCAACAGTTGCTTTCCACGCACAATCTTCATGGTGAATGAGTTCCTCCGGCTTTCAGCCTAGAATTATTCTAGCTAGCACCCCGGTCAAACACAACTACAGATTGTCATGAATTCATCCCTGCCAAATCGCGCAACCAGATCATGGCGAAAATAGCTCCATGTCGCTTTCAGATAAGAGCCAGGCAGCCAGAGGCAACAGGCCTGCCTCACCTGAGTGGCAGGATATTGACGATCAAGGTCGGTGACCAATCGCTCCAGTTGCCCGCCGCATCCTGGGCGCGGACATGCCAGTAATAGGCGCCACGCAGCATACCCGGCGGTCTGCGATAGGTGAGGCGCTGGATCACCGAAAGCATGGGACTGGAGAAATTGGACTCGTTGTCGATTTCGAACTGGTATTGCACAGCACCGTTTACAGTAAACCACCGGAAGGTGGGTGCGCCGCGCGTAGAAGTATTATTGGCGGGAAACCGGGGAGCAGGCGGCAAAGGAGATAAGGTGTCAATGATGAAGGAGTGTGAGACGCTCCAGCCGCCTGGTGAGTTTCTGGCGTCATAGGCCTGGACGCGCCAATAGTAGCGGCCATCTGCCAGGGGTGTGCCGAAGCTGAAGCTGGGATCCGTAATCGTAAATGGGCCCACATGATGAGAGAAGGCAGTGTCGGTGGCAAATACGATCTCGTAATGGTGGGCATTATCGGATTCGCTCCAGGTAAAAGCCAGCATGGAATCATTCGTGGTGTAGTTGTTCTTTGCGGGGAAGAGCAGCACAGGTTTTGATACAAGGATAGCCAGGGTATAGGTCTCGCCTGAGTTGAAATTGCCATTTCCATTCCCGGGGCCGCCCAATAGATGATTGGAAGCATCCTTGATACTGTCATTATCCACCACATCCAGGCGGATGGTACCGGTGCCGGCGCCGGTATTTACACTGACCGTGTAGGTTGCGTCTGAGCCAGTTACCTTGCTGATCTCCGCGCCGCTGACGCCGTTCGTGCTGAGGACAAAGTCACCGATATCCACACCTGTGACCGATTTTGTGAACGTGACGGTGAAGTCCACACTTGCCAGATCGGTAGGGTTGTTGTGGGCACGCGTGATCGCTGAAACACAAGTCCCCGCATTCGGTGTGTAATCCTGGTTGAGGGCATCGTCCACCAGATTAGTATATGGCCAGCTCTCAGGTGTGAAAATGAAACATGGATGGGAAGGCGTGACAGTACCACTCCAGCCATATGGCACCGTGATCGAATAGTTGCCATTCTCATCCGCGACAACCGTTTTGCCAGTGCCATCGTTGTAGCTCAAGGTTGCTCCAGCTACTCCGGTGTTGCCGGAGATCGTGTAGGGGGTCTGGTCTACTTCTGATATGTCAGAGAACTGGCTGCCGTCCGTGTAGCGTACCCAGACGCCTTGCCCGCGGTAATTGCCGCCGGGTACTGACCATGTCAGCGGGGATGTGATGGCCTGCGGTGCGCTAAAGATGGAGACTGCGTCAATATAAACGTCGGCATTCCCACTGCGCCAGAAGTTGAAGGTCAGGAAGGCATCGTTAGGGTTAGTATTGAATGTGAAACTTATGGCAAATTCCTGATACTGATCCGAGGCAGTAAAGTCGGTGCCCCGCAGGCTAAGCGGCCCATACTCCGTACCGCCACCGTTAATCGAGATACGCGCCACCTCGCTGCTCGAAGAGTTATCATTTACCTTGAGTCGAAAATAAGCCACCAGTGGCGTATCTTTGATGAATGTCCAGTCGTTCACCCAGGCGAAGGATTCTCCATCGCCTGGGAAGAGACGATACGCTGTGCCGCCCCAGGCAGCCGGGTCGTCAACAGGCTCTCCATTCCCCCACCACTTATGGAATGATTCGAAAGTATCGTCAGCCAGCCATCCCAGGCTAAACTGCACCTGCGGTAGTGTCCCCCCGTTCAGGTTGAGGAGCGTTACCTGTGATTGGGTCGTACTCATCTGTGCCTCACCGAGTTCATTGCGAGGGACATCCGCTTCCGCTCCAAGGTAAATGGTATCGCTGGCCGTCAAAGTACGAGTGAACACATCGCGTGTTTTCACGAAGACCGTGCGCCAGCCCGGGAGGCTGGCCAGTGTCCAGGGCTTATTGGCGCTGTACGGTTCCCAGCTCGCGCCAGAAAAATGCGCATTGTTGCTTACCATCATCTCGGTTGCTGCGCTTAATCCTGCAAAGCCGCCTCCGGTCGCGCGATCATAGATATACAGATTTACAGCAGGGTTTGTCGTAGAAACAGCTTCATTTTCAATGATGACCGGGGCATAGATGGTATCATTACCAAAGTCCTGGGTCACATAGCCGCGCCCATCGCTGCTACGACGATAGTAACCAACCCCGATCTCGCGTGAGTTGGGATCAAGCAAATTGGCGCGGTGGCCGGGACTATTCATCCAGCCCTGGATCGCATTTTCGGGACTTACGTAGCCGCAGAAGGAATTTTCAGCCCCGGCGGAGCCCAGGTAGCCAAAGACGGAAGTGCGGTAATCGGGCCAGTGGCCCTGGGAATCCTGATGGCCACAAAAACCAGCCGGGCGGTTCTCGGTTGAATCCCATGAGAACCAGCGCGCAGCATAGGTCAACTGAGCGTTCCAACGCAGAGGCGGGATGCCGTTAGCACGGCGGGCCAGGTTGCCCAGATACACGGTGCGGGCTTCGTTATAAAGGAGCGTTGGGCTTTGGCTAGTGGGATCGTATTCGCCCTGCACCTGCACCGCTTGAGCCCGATTTGAATCCAAAACGAACAGAAGAAATAGCACGGCCCAAAACCGAATGATTTGTTGACAAAAGCGAACCCGATTCATCAAAACCTCCATTTCAGTTCGACCCATGCCTCAGTATTGTAGCAACTTCGCGACTTGCTCACAACTGCTATATGTCATGAGATCAAACTGTCGATGCGATTGACTCTCTGGGTACTTAACTCGCCCCGTCTTCCAGGAAGTGATCCCTGCGCCAAGCTCATAGACCTCGCACGGGCTGCTGCCCAGAAATATAAAATCTCCCGTGTTCCAACGCGGGAGATTTCTTGCCTGAGTTACTGCCAGGACGGTGCACGGGCACGCAGCCTCGATCAACGAGGCTGATTATCTCCCTTTTGCCTTTTTCCAGACAAACGCGATGATAAAGAAAAACGTTGCCATGAGCACAATGGCTGCGCCCGAGGCGATGCTCAAGTAATAGGAAAGATATAAGCCAATGACCCCTGAGAGGGAGGCAAAGACAGCTGCGAGAGCCATCATCTGTGAGAGGCGGCGGGTAAGCAGATAGGCAGTGGCAGCCGGGGTGACGAGCATGGCGACCATCAGTGCCACGCCGACAGTCTGCAGCGACACCGCGACCGTCACTGCGATGAGGGTGAGCAAAAGGTTATTGAGCAATCCGACGGGGAGTCGCAGTGTAACGGCAAGAATGGGGTCAAAGGATAAGGTCAGGAACTCCTTGTAAAATGCGAAGATCATCAGGAGGACGAGTCCGCCGAAGATCAGGATCAGCCATAAGCTTTGGGATGAAACGCTGAGTACATCCCCGAAGAGGAAGTGGCTCAAGTCCACCGCATAACTGCGCACGGTGGAGATCAGGGCAATCCCCAGCGCGAACATCCCGGCAAAGATAATTCCGATGGCGGTATCTTCCTTGATCTCTGAGTTTTTGCTGATCGCGCCAATCCCCAGCGCGGCAACGATCGCTGTCCCCAGCGCCCACCAGAAGAGTGGTTCGCGTCCTCCGCCACTGAAAAGATATCCAAGCGCAATGCCAGGGAGGATAGTGTGAGCCAATGCATCGCCAAAGAAAGCCATGCCGCGCAGAACAACGTATGTACCGACCACGGCGCAGACAATCCCAACCAGTATGGCGGCAATTACACCACGCTGCATGAATTCGTATTGGAGAGGAGTGAGAAGAAAAGACATTCGATTTACGATTGACGATTGACGATTGACGATTGACGATTGACGATTTTGGATTGACGAGTTGATTTAGGATTTGTGATTGCGGAGAGTTTTTATAGATGCAACAGTCATTGAGAGAATTTCATCTGTTTCTCTATAAATGTCTGCCATTTGGTCCTGCCCGATAATCTCAGCTTCCACCAGGAGTTCTAGCCAGTATTCGGTTTCGTCGCTTTCTTCTTCGACTACTTTCAATTTATTGATCATGTCAGCCGGTGATTTTGCCCGGCAGGCGGCGCGGTAGTTTGCACCGATGGAGGTTCCTGACCGAATGAGTTGCTTTCCAATGACATCGGCTCCAACGCCATGTGGCAGCTTGCCAACCTCATTGATAATCGCTAGAGCTAATTTCTTTGTCCGTGTTTTGAAAGTTTTTTCATCCATGTTTGCTCCTTTGGGCCTTCAAATACATTTATCGAAAATCGTTAATCGTAACTCGTCAGTCGCAAATTATTCCGGTGGACAACAATCATCTACCAACATTGTTCCTTCGGGATCGACTTTCAAGCGCCCCCCGTAGGCCTGGAGCAGATTATCAGTATGCAATACCTTTTGGGGTACGTCAAAGGCAATCAGACGATGATTGAGCAGCATGATCCGGTCGAAGTGGCGTGCGGCCTGGTCGAGATCATGCGTTGCCACCATCACGGTAACATTTTGGTCTCTCAAGGTATCCAGCAAATTGAGCAAGCCCTCCTGCGAAGGCGTATCCAGGCCAGACAGCGGTTCGTCCATCAACATCAATTCGGCTTCCTGGGCGAGGGCCCGGGCGATGAACATGCGTTGCTGCTGTCCACCCGAGAGTTCGCCGATTTGACGCGCCGCCAGGTCTGATAACTCGACGGTTTCGAGTGCATGATGAACGTATTCCCAATCCTTTTTATGGGGCCAGTTGAGCGGACCCAATTTTGCGGAACGTCCCATCATGACTACGTCGGCAACACTCACAGGGAAGCTCCAGTCCACCTGGCTGCGCTGCGGGATGTAGGCAATACAGACGTGTCCGCGCGGGCGCGAGCCAAAGATGTTCACTTCCCCAGCGCCCGGTTGCAATACGCCAGATACTACTTTGAACAATGTGCTTTTTCCCGCGCCGTTCGGTCCAACGACTGCAATACGCTCACCTTTATGGAGATGAAAGGTTATATCTGTGAGTGCCACATGCCCGTTATAACGGACGCTGATGTGCTGCACATCCAGGATTGGTTTGTTGGGTTCGTGGTGGATATGAGGATACATGAGAGTTTCTTCCGCAGCCCGGCCTGGCTCACCTCTCGAAACGGGAGAGGGCCAGGTTATTTGAGGGCATCAACAATCTTTGTCACGTTATATTTCATCATGTCAATATAAGTCGCAGCCGGTGCACCCTGCGTAAGAGATTCGAGATGCAGATCCGTGATCACTTTCACACCGGTTTCAGCGGCGACCTGCTGCGCGAGCGCCGGGTTATCTGAGGCGTCCAGGAAGATTGCAGGAGCATCGTACAATTTAATTTGATCGACAAGGGCAGCCATTTGCTGGGCAGAGGGAGAAGCATCGGAACTGAAGCTTTTAATCACGGTTCCGACCACTGTAAAGCCGTAGTGTTCTGCAAAATACCCAAACGCTTCATGATTGGTGACCAACAGCCTGCGCTGAGGCGGAATATGGGCGACCTCCCCATTGATCCAGGCATCCAGCTTCTGGAGCTCTCCGATATAGGCGCGTGCATTGGCTTGATATACTTCTGCGCCATCCGGATCAAACTTGGTCAGCCCATCACGGATGTTCTCTACATAAACGATGACATTATTGGGATCGAGCCACAAATGGGGATCCACTCCCTGTTCCATTTCCGGATCGGTCCGCAGACGCAGGCCGGCTGAGGCTGCGATGGGATCTTTCTGCCCGCCAGCATTTTGAAGTAATGCCTGCAGAAAATGTTCATAATCAGCGCCGTTGATGATCAAGACTTTGCTCTTGCTGATCTTCGTTGCATCTTGCGGGGTGGGCTGATAAGAATGGGGATCTGCGCCGATTGGAAGAAGCGGACCAACACTGAGCCGGTCACCTATAACATTGTGCGCTACATCGGCCAGGATAGTGGTGGTGGTTAAAACATCGGGAACTCGTGAGGGGAAAAGCTCGCAAGAGGAGAGGGCCAAGGTAACGATTGTCAGAATACTAATTAGACGATACACGATCATCTTCTCCTAGAATTTATTTACAATTTTGGCATAGGCCAAGTAATTGCAACCAATGTTCCTGGACCTGGTAACCTGTCTTCTTTGAGATGGCGCGAATGAGACCGTCGAGATCATCGCCTTCGAAGAATGTAACTTGACCACAGTTTTGGCACAGCAATAAGTGTTTATGCCCGCGGCTTTCGGCGATAAATGCCTGACAGCCTTGCGGCTGGTGGACCCGCTGGATGAGGTGAAGTTCCTCGAGCTTTTCGAGGGTGCGATAGACAGAGACCAATCCCAGCGCATGGTATTTTTTGCGGGCGATATCGAAGACTTGAACAGGTGTGAGGGCATGTGTGGACTTTCGAATCGCCTCTACAATGGCACGCCGCGCTGCGGTGAGACGATATCCATTTTCCTGTAATTGAGTAAGCCAGAGTTCGACAGCCATAAGTTTTCTTTTTGATATTGAAAATCAATTTCAATAATTTGACCCTATAAAAAAGCAGGGCGCAAGCCCATCAGTCCTGCCCTGCTTCAAATAAGTTTTGCTATTCTAACTTCGCCAGACCAGCGTATGATACGTGATCGAAGCCGCAACCAGGAGCGCGACCGCAATTCCTGTAATTTTTGCAACCGGTTTTCGGTCTTCGACCGGTTTCTTGAATTGAGCGACATTCAACTTTGCACCCACTGCGGCCGTAGCGGGGATGGCGGCACAGAACACGCACATTAGTACTCCTTATTCACTATCCAATTCGGCGCCTTCACTCGGAAGGAATTCTTTCTTGAGCAGGAAATACGCCCCTGTGAAGTGATCGTCAATGCTGCCGACGAGCAGGGACCTCCGATTTGGGATCATATGAACAACTTCCCAGCCTTCCAAGCCATGCGCTTCCAGGGCAGGGATATCAAAACCCTCACCAAGCAGGTCTTCGCCCATGAGTGCTCCTGATGGAAGGTAGACCATTTTGTAGCGAAAAACCTTACCGCCATTTTGCAGACGTTTCCTGGCAGAGGCGATGTGGGCGCGATGCTCACGTTCGCGCTCGGCTTCGATGTCACTGCGCATCTTTGCCAGTTCAGGAGATTCGAGGATCTCCTGTGCAGCCTCGCGAATTGCATCCTCATCGCTCATCGTCGCGCTGAGCACAAATTCATAGCCACGGCGGTCGCCTAGTTGGATCAGGCCCTCTGCAGCATCCAGTTGAGTCAGCCATTCATCGTCTTCCGTCATGAGTTCAAAGAGCGTATCGACGTCGCGCATTTTGACCAGTTCAGCGATATGAGAAGCCATGTTTCCTCCGAAAACAATTCTTGAAAGAATTTTATCACCTCCCCTTTCGTTTTCTTGTGCAACAAATTGTTTACAGGATGAAACAGATTAAAGGTTGTGTGAACAATCCATCCTGAGTATGATACGTATGGGTTGCGGACTGATGGATGTTCAAGAGAATTTCAAGTCAATTTCTTGTTGATCTGAGGGAATTAGAAGGGGATTACCGTGCTTTTCATCTAAAGGACGATATCGAGTTTAGTATTCTTTACATCTCGATTACCACAATCAGCGTCTTAGTGATGATCCAGACCGATGGGCTGCTTTACCAGGATAGGCCAAATCTGTTTGTCTGGCTGGTTATCTATCGGAGTGGATACATTCTAGTATCTATTTTGATGATGATCGCGATTCGAAATTCAACCAGAGTGAGGGTGTACGATCGTCTCGTGTTTGCATGGTTAGTCATTACTATTTTCTTCCTGCTCCTGTTTAATTTCACACGTCCATCAAGCTTGATCAATACAGCATTTGACGTAATTGTGCCCTTTGCCATTTATATATTTTCACCACTCAAACTTTTTTACAATATTGCCCTCGCATTTGGCTTTTCAACAGGCACACTCTATGTCGATTTTTTATACAAATCAGGGATTGATCCCATCACCTGGAATACAATGATTACTGAACAACTAGTTGTACATGCTTTAGGATTGATGTCAGGTTTACAGATCCAATCCTATCGCCGCAAGTCCTTCAAGGCTTATATGCAGGAGAAGGATGCCAAGGAAATGGTGGCTTACCTGGCAAACATCGACCCCCTCACGAAAAGCCTGACACGCCGTCAATTTTTCAATATTGCCGAAAGTGAATTTCTGCGCTTCCGGCGTTATCACCGGCAATTGTCCGTGCTGGTTTTGGATGCGGATCACTTTAAAAACATCAATGACACGTATGGACACTACGTCGGCGACCTTGTGCTGCGCAGCTTATCCCTGGTGGTGCTGGAACAGAAGCGGACTCAGGATACCTTTGGTCGCCTGGGTGGAGAGGAATTCGGCCTGCTTTTGCCAGAAACAAACCTGGCGCAGGCAAAAATTGTCGCCGAGCGTATTCAAAGGGTATGGGAGCAAACGCCATGTACGGTCGATAGTAAATCGATCCACTCCACCATTAGTATTGGCGTATCGCAAGCAGGGCCTGCTGATAAATCTTT
>DATGYJ010000457.1:0-5007 GCA_035298105.1 Anaerolineales bacterium
AAGAACTCAGGAACGTCATAAATCGCTCGAATAGCACGGTAATCATCATCGTCAAGTGGCAGTTCACCAGTTGCAATTTGCGTCGTATTGAAATATTGGCGGTTGAAAAGGTTCTCATCTTTGACCCTTTCGCCATCAAAAACCCTCATTTGGCGGATCTCGCATTTCCTAGAGATACGTGATAGTATTTCTTCTAAGCAGGGACGATAGTAAGTTCCCCCGGGTTTGATCAGAATCACTCCTTCATTCGATAGCGATGTCTGGTCCTTTTTGATTATTTCAAAAGAGTTTAGCAAATCACGACCAAAAATCTTTGTCTCTACTGCTCTTTCAATGGTTGCAACAAGAGTTGACACTCTGCTCTGATCATCTGCAAGATCAAGTCGGCGATCTCCTGTCGTTAGCACCCCTAAGCTATTAGACAAGCTGACGATAAGGTTGTCCAGACTTCCCGTGATTCTTGAGTTATATGTTAAATACTTAACATCCCGGATAAGCGGCTCAATCTCTGTGTTATCCACACGTATGATGATCAGGCTCTGACTCGGATCTCCAATACATCGCTCAATAATGGCCCATTGTTCTTTTTGACACCATTTGCTTTGAAGATAGTTTTCCGAAATGACGAGTAGAAAGATCTCGGAGGAGCGAATACCCTCTGAGACAGCAGAGGGAATCGAAACACCAGGTTTAATCTTTTCAGTATCATACCAGACCTGATAGCCATTACTCTTTAAGCCAATGACTAATGGCTCAACGATTTCTGTTTTGTCTTTGGAGGAGTGACTAATGAATATTTTACTCATTGTTCTAATTCCCTCTATACCTACTTGAGCGTCTGGTATAGGTCTTTGCCGACTACTGCTGTGAGAAGCTCATATGTGGTTGCTATACAAAGTCCATGAACACAAAAATCAATTGAATTCAAACCTACCCCAAGAATTTCTGGATTTCTCTGCTCTACCGTGTTAAAAAATCTACTAACTTCCACCCACGATATGTGGGAATAACTTGCTGTTTTGGACGGAAATAACTTTACTCCATCTGAAATTACCACGATAATGTTTGCCATTGAGATGTAATGCACTTGTTCATCTGTGAAGTTATTTAACTGATACGACTTGCCAGCCTTTACAAGCCGCAGCTTCGCTTGGAAGCATAATTGACCGGATTCTAAGTGCTCTGCAAGCCCCAATTTGCTTGAGAGCAAGGACTCAACCGCGTAAATGATAGGGTTATGCCCATTCACCAAGCGATTGCTTACCATAGATATACTATGGGAGTGCTCTTTTAATGATTCCCCAAATCCTGGCGTTGCTCCACATATTTCCAAGTGGAGACTAGCGGGAATGCGTTGTGTTGGTACGCTGACGACGTTAGGATGAGCAGTATTCGTCTTAGGATCTCGAACGACAACCAGGATTCTCGTCGAATCAGAGATCAAGCCTGCATCGAGAGTTGCCTGATCTATAATTGTTAGGGAAATTACTGGTGCTAAGGATTCAAATGTTTGACCGAATTCCATATGGACTCGCGGAAATAAATTATAGCACCAAGCATCAAGAAACAAGGCCTCGGAGAGGTCACTCTCCGAGGCCTTCCGATCACTGAACACTGTTTACGGATTGCTACTCACCAAATCTTTATCGTATCCTTCCGGCAGCCAGCAGCAAAGTACCAACTCTCTCGCGGCCTTGACCTCGTCCATTCTGCCGAACCGCGTGGTGCTCGGCGCATTATGGAGCAGTTCGGGTTGGGTCCTGGCTTCGTCCGCGATCTTGATGAGTGCCTCGGCGAAGGCATCGAGGGTGTCTTTGTTTTCGGTTTCGGTCGGCTCGATCATCAGCGCTTCATGGACGATGAGCGGGAAGTAGTTTGTGGGTGGGTGGAAGTTGTAATCCATCAGGCGCTTGGAAATGTCGAGGGCCCTCACGTCGCTGCCTTCGAAGCGTCCTTCCGCGACGAACTCGTGCATGCAGATCCGGTCAAATGGGACGTGATAAGTGTTGCGCAATTTCGCAAGTAAATAATTCGCGTTCAGCACTGCGTACTGAGCGATGTCTTTTAGTCCATCCGGTCCATGCATGGCGATGTAGGTAAAGGAGCGCACAAAGCCGCCGCCGAAATGCCCGTTGAAGGCTTTCATCCGTCCGATGGATTTGGCAGGCTTGACAAATCCATATAGCGGAGGTGTCTCCTCGTCACCTTCTTCGACAATGCCAACTAGTGGCTCAGGCAGGAAATCTGCTAGATGTGCCGCCACGCCGACAGGACCAACACCCGGTCCGCCGCCACCGTGCGGGACGGAAAAGGTCTTGTGCAGATTGAAGTGCATCAGGTCAAAGCCCAAATCGCCGGGGCGGATGATGCCAAGCAGGGCATTCAGGTTTGCGCCATCACCGTACATCAAACCGCCGCAGCCATGCACCAACTCGATCACCTTCTCGATGTTCTCATCGAAGAGACCCAGCGTATTTGGGTTCGTCAGCATCATGCCCACGACCGTCTCATCGCAGACGGCTTCCAGTGCTTTGAGATCGACATTGCCGCGCTCATCCGACGGGACTTGGACGATCTGCAACCCCATCATACCCGCCGAGGCAGGATTGGTCCCATGAGCCGAAGTGGGGATAATCATTTTCACGCGTTTCGTGTCACCGCGTGACTTGTGGTAGGCACGCATGATCAGCACACCCGTGAATTCCCCATGCGCGCCTGCGGCCGGTTGCAAGGTCACTGCGGCGAAACCGCCGATCTCTTTCAGCCATTCCTGCAACTGGTAGGTCAAGAGCAGATTGCCCTGCACGGTTTCCACTGGCTGCAAGGGATGGGTATACAAAAACCCTGGCAGGCGGGCCGTATCTTCGTTGATCTTCGGGTTGTACTTCATCGTGCAGGAACCCAGCGGATAGAAACCACTATCCACACTGTAATTGAAGCTGCTGAGGTGCATATAGTGGCGGACCACGTCTACTTCCGCCAGCTCGGGCAGAGGCAGGTCTGAGCGGAGCAGTTCTTTGGGAGGCAGAGCTGTTGCCGGCACATCCGAAGCGGGCATGGTCACACCGGTCCGCCCGGGGGAAGATAGGTCAAAGATGGTTGGTTCAACAATCTTCACATTTTTTCCGTTCACGCTTGTCGCCCCCGATGGGGGGAGCGGAGCCGCAGGTGCGGTCGAAGTGGTGTTAAGCATGGCTCACCTCCGATAAAACTTCAACCAGCATGTCGATATCTTCTTTGCTGTTCATCTCGGTCACTGCGACCAGCATGTGATCTTTGAGAGCCGGGTAATCCTGCCCAAGGTCATAACCGCCCAGGATGCCGTGCTCGAGCAAATGTGCGTTGGCTTCTGCAACCGGACGATTGACACACAGTGCAAATTCGTGGAAGAAAGGTTCGGTGAAGCATAAGCCCATACCATCGATTTGGCTAAGCTGCTGCGCGGCGTAATGGGCCTTCTGGTAGCAGAGTTCAGCAACCTGTCGCAGACCCTGCTTGCCCAGCAGGGACAGATAGACAGCCGTACCCAGCGCGATCAATCCCTGATTGGTACAGATGTTGGATGTGGCGCGTTCGCGCTTGATATGCTGCTCGCGGGCGGTGAGTGTCAGAACATAAGCACGCTGCCCGTGGTTATCGACGGTTTCACCCACCAAACGTCCTGCCATTTTGTGAACATAACTCTTGCGAGTCGTGAAAAAGCCGACGCTGGGTCCGCCGTACCACATTGGGATGCCCAACGGTTGCCCATCGCCCACAACGACATCCGCACCCATCGAGCCGGGTGTCTTGAACATTGCGAGGGCAGTAGGATTTGCAACGATACAAACCAGCGCACCCTTGGCGTGCGCAGTTTCTATGAGCCTGGTGTAATCGTAGACGCGACCGAAGAAATCAGGATACTGAACGATGAGCAGGGAGGTGTTATCGTCGATCAGGCCTGCCAATTCATCGGGCTGTGAGTCAAGATCGGCGTTCGAGTCGTCGCCTGCGAGCTCCAATTCCATGCCTTGCACGTAGGTGCGGATAACGGCACGATATTGTGGATGGACCGTGGGGGAGATGACGACCTTCTTGCGCCTGCCCCGGAATTGAGCGTATGCGAGGCTCACGGCTTCAGCTGTGGCGGTCGCGCCATCATAGTGCGAGGCGTTCGATACCTCCATGCCTGTCAGTGCAGCCATCAGGGATTGATATTCAAAGATGGCTTGCAGGGTGCCCTGCGAGATTTCTGGCTGGTATGGAGTATAGGCGGTATAGAACTCACCACGCCGCAGGATGTGGTCGACAACCGAGGGGATGTAATGGTTATACATGCCTGCGCCAAGGAAAGAAATCAGGTCGGTGCGCACATTCTCATTGGCTTGTGCGAGACCTGAAAGCTCTTCCATTGCTTCCATTTCAGTGAGCGCATGAGGTAGATCCAACTTTGGGAAACGGTGCCTGGCGGGTACATCTGCGAACAAGTCATCCAGTGACTGGACGCCAATGGTCTCCAGCATCGCATCCCGTTCTTTAGGGCTAATAGGGATATAGGTCATGGTTTATTTACCTTTTCATGTCGTTGCGAGGACGCTTCGCGGTTCTTCCCAACGAAGCAACCCCAGGGAATGAGGAGATTGCTTCGTCGCAAAGTGCGCTCCTCGCAACGACATGATTCGACTAATGGCTTCTTTCCTCACAATACTTTTCATACGCAGCAGCGTCCATGAGATCGCCTGCTGCACCGCCATCAACTTTGACCATCCAACCTTCGCCGTAAGGATCGGAATTCAGGGTTTCGGGCTTGTTCGAGAGATCCTTGTTCACTGCGCTGACCTTGCCGCTGACGGAGGCATAGATTTCGGCAGAAGCCTTCACCGATTCAACCGAGGCGATCGGTTTTCCGGTGTCGACGGTATCGGCTTCATCTAACAGAATTTCGACAAAGACAATGTCGGAAAGCTGAGACTGGGCGTAATCGGTCAATCCCATCGCACCGGTTGCGGGATCGAACCATTCATCAGA
>DATGYJ010000458.1:0-18450 GCA_035298105.1 Anaerolineales bacterium
GCTGATGAACAAAGCTACTTCGTTAGGATCGCTGATCGCGATCGATTTGTGGGGAGGGATTGGCTTCTTCAGTGTGTTGTTCTTTGCGGCTTTGTCCAGTGTCTCCCAGGAGTTATATGAAGCCGCGCACCTGGATGGGGCCGGGTATTGGACGATTATGTGGAAAATTGCTTTCCCGCTGATGCAGGATTTCATTGGAGTGGTCGTGATTCTGCAATTCCTTTATATCCTTTCCGGAGCTGCACAAAATGTCATCCTGCTAACGGGAGGCGGACCCGGGACAGCCACTCTAACACTCGGATTCTATCTCTACAACCAGGCTTTTCTAACGCAGCATCTGGGATATAGCCAGGCCATCGCAGTCTTACTTTTTTTTGTTGGCATTATAGTGATTCTCATGGTCCGCCGCATTTCATCACGGTCGTCATATTGACGGAAGATAAATGATGCATTTCCGATTCCTGAAACTCGCTCAGAAGATAAAGAATCGCAGCAATCCATTTATTATCTGCGGTTATATTCTAGCCATTCTTTATGCCCTGCTGATCATCATCCCACTTTACTTCGTGGTCATTTCAGCGTTCAAGAGTAATGCCCAGATCATCCTAACACCGCTCTCACTACCCTCAACATTCGATTTCGCAAAATTCTTCCAGGCCCAAAGCATGGTCAATCTAGCGCGGGCTACGCTAATCTCAATGGTTGTTGCTATCGGAGCGGAGCTTGTAACTCTGGTATTGGCTTTCCCAGCGGCCTACGGCATTGCCCGCATCGAGACGCGCCTTTCGACATGGACGGAAGCCATATTCAGCCTGGGCTTTTTGATCCCCGGGCTCGCCATTCTGATGCCCGTTTACCTGATGACCGCCAAAGCGGGGCTGCTATACAATCCCATTGCGCTGATCATCCTTTATCCCGCATTTAATCTACCCCTTTCGATCATCCTGCTTTCCAGCTTCATGCGCAAGCTCCCACGCGAACTGGAGGAAAGTGCAGTGATGGATGGCGGCAATACCCTCCAGATCATATTCTACATCTTCGTACCCATCTGCATGCCGGGTATTATTACGGTTTTGGTCTTGAATTTTATTAATATGTGGAACGAGTACCTTTTCGCATTGATCTTAATGGATTCGAACAACCGCACGATCCAGCTCGCCGCGGCCCTGCTCCGAGCAAGTCAGCGGACAGTTGATTTCGGTTTGATCGCGGCGGGTGTCGTAACCAGTTTGATCCCAGTAGTCGTCATCTTTGTCTTCTTCCAGGAACAAATCATGAATGGAATGCTTGCCGGAGCAGTCAAAGAATAGCGAGTTGTATCCCATCGAAATTTGTTTCCGCACCTGATACTTTTCATTAAGGATCATTTTATGTCCAGTCACAATGTTTTCCTGAAGGTAAATCAAAGCCATATCCAGAACCAGGCTGGCGAGCAAGTCATCCTGCACGGCGTTGGGCTAGGCGGATGGATGAATATGGAAAATTTCATCACCGGCTTTTCGGCGAATGAGAACGCCTTTCGCCGAGTGGTTTACCGGGCACTGGGAAAAGAAAAAGCTGATTTCTTCTTCGATCGTTATCTCGAATACTTTTTTACACGGGATGATGCGCGGTTTATTCGTTCGCTTGGACTCAACCTGGTCCGCCTGCCATTCAATTACCGGCATTTCGAAGATGATATGAATCCAACGGTGATCCGTGAATCGGGTTGGCGAACCCTTGACCGGGTGATAAAGATCTGCGCCGAGAATGAGCTTTATACAATCCTGGATTTACATGCGGCTGCAGGCTATCAAAATCAGGACTGGCATTCCGACAACCCCTCTCAGCAGGCATTATTTTGGGAACACAAACACTTCCAGGATCGAACCGTATGGCTTTGGGAACAAATTGCCGAACGGTATAAGGATAATCCCTGGGTGGCTGGTTACAATCCATTGAATGAGCCATCCGATCCCTCCGGCGTATTACTCAATGCATTTTATCAACGCGTGGTAACTGCCATCCGCAGGATTGACTCAGAACACATTATTTTTTTGGAGGGAAATCGGTATTCGCGAGACTTCTCGATGTTTGGCCCACCGCTGCCCAATGCCGTTTATACCTTGCATGACTACCCCGCTCCCGGCTTCATCAACGGCGGTCCCTATCCAGGCTTTACGCGCGGCGAATACTTTGACCGGGAGGTCTTATGCCATAAATTGATGGAAACCTGCCAATACATGTTAGAGAACAAGACTCCCATCTGGGTCGGGGAATTCGGGCCGGTTTATACCGGCATACCGGAAAATGATGCCATGCGGTATAAAGTCCTGGAAGATCAACTATCTCTTTACAGAGAGCTCGGGGCAAACTGGAGTTTATGGACGTATAAAGACCTGGGTTTACAGGGTCCGGTAAGTCTTTCGCCCGATTCGAAATGGATCCAGAGGATCCAGCCCATTCTGGATAAGAAGGCCATGCTGGGTGTAGATGCGTGGGGAGGACCAGATAAGAACGTGCGACACATCCTGGAGCCTATCGAACAAACGTTTGCGGAGTATTTTCCGAACTACCAACCTTTTCCATTCGGCGCTCACTGGCAGATCCATCGAACAGTGCGGCATATTCTACTAGCGGAACCACTGATCGAAGATTTTTATCCACTTCTTCATGGTCTGGATTTCGACGAGATCGATGAACTGGCGGCAAGTTTTCTGTATGCAAATTGTTCACCGCGCACAGAGTTGATCCAAATCCTCAAAAAGGAACTTCAGGCCAACTAATCAGGGTCTGGAAAAAGCAGAGAGGTCCGATGCCCGCAATCAATTCAACACGATGTGAAGAGTTAAGTCGCGATTTCCTCAAAGTTTTGGATGTGCTGACCAGCTGTCCCGAGATTGAAAAGAGTTTGGCTGTTCCACCTCAGGAATTCAAACGCCGCCAGGTGGCTACCTTTCAAGCATTAGAGCAGGCCGACCTGGATGTAGGGTTTGTATTTTCGGATGAACATTACGATGGGGATGTGCCTTATCTGGGCGGTAATACCAACATCACGATCGAGCAGGGGGCTGGGGTGCTCGGCAAGGATGGTTTCCATATCATTGCCGGACTCGAAGGCGGCTATGTATCTGAGCAACTTGCAGCCCGTGCGGACGCCAAGGTCCACAAAGTTGAATTGTTGCAACTGGCTGATGAAAAATATCCCATTCGAGCAGAGCGCATTGAAGATGTACTTGAACAAGCCGCGGGCAGGAAAGTCCGCCGGATCGGGTTGCTTACCCCGCGGCAGGTGATCCCCTGTGGGATTGTAGATTTCCTGGAGCACATTGCAGGCAGAGAGAACGTGGTAGATGCCCAGGAATTGTATCAGCGCATCCGCTATGAGAAATCGGATATCGAAATGGCGTTGATCCGAGATGCCGCGCGGATTGGCGATGCAATGCTGCGCTGCATGCTGGCGGTCATCCGTCCGGGTCTATTGGAAACTCAGGTCGCGGGCTGGGCTTATTGGGCGGCCAAAGAACTTGGTTCAGAAGAAAATGGCTGGGATGTGATGGTCACTTCTGGAGAGGCGAACCGTACCCTGATCGGCAAAGCCTTGAACCGTCCGATCCGTGAAGGTGAATATCTGCACCTGGGCGTTGCTCCCAAGCGGGATGGGTTGAACGCCTGTGTACGGCGATCTCTGGTCGTGGTCGATGGCCCTTCGCAAATTCCTTCCGAACAGCAGTATTGGTTCGATTTCATCGAAGAGGCCTATCAGGTCGGCGAGGCAGCCTATCGCAGGGTGGCACTGGAAGGACTCCCGGCTCAAGTGCAAGAGCAGGCTCTAATCGATTTCTTTTCAGCGCATAGCAGCGAAGTTTCCAAACGTTATGGGAAAAGCATCCAATTGGAGACTCTCAAGCCATATACCGGCACTCATAACTCGGGATATACGGAGTGCCAGGAATTCTTCGGTGCCATCACGCTGGATTCCAGCGATCCTTTGGGAAATCAGATCGTCACGATGCTGGATGTCGCTCTGCGCGGGATTGGTGATCACTGGAATGATGTGATCTTGCCTGATCTCGATTACATTGTGATCGAGAACACTCTGGGCAAATTTGGCCCGCGGGTTGAAAACTTTAACTGTTTGCCTCTCAATGTACAAGCCCTGGTCGGAAAGGGGTTCTAGAAGATGTGGATCAATGCTTTACCGGAGGGGCCGGAATTGAGGAGAACGATTTGATGGCAGGTCTATCACCGGAGAAGCTCGCGGAGTTAGAGGAAGCCGCTTATCAGATTCGCCGGCTTTCTATAGAGATGATCACCTGTGCAAAGTGGGGCCACCCGGGCGGTTTGCTCTCAATAGCTGAGATCCAGGCGGTGGCTGCCTTCGTTCTAGCTTCGTAGTAGCTTCGTACATCCTTCGTTGCAAAAGAATCAGCCCATGGCTCGAAAATCCCTCCTGAAACTGACCGTCATAAGACTTCTCCTGGTACAAAGAGGTTCCGCTGTTCAATGCAGCTCACTCATCCGCCTATCTATGCTAAAAAGGAGAGCAACATGGCTAATATGATCAAGTGCAAGACCCGTTATTATCGTCTCTTCCCCTCCACCGGCTATCTCGGCTATGGGTTCGAAGACTACGAAGCCGAATACGGTCGCTCGGCTTTCCTGGTGATCGATGTCTATGGGCTGGGTTTCCACCCGGATGATCCCGTACCAGCGTTTCACCAGGATGGTCATGCCGCGGCAGAGCGTCCCGCGCTCGCCTGGCTGGAGAGCTCCAAGCATGAAGATCGGATCATCAAAACGGCCCTGCTCCCGGCGTTGAACGCCGCCAGAGAGATCAACCTGCCGGTCATCTATCTTAACAACAGCGCTCCCAAGATCGGCTTAAGATACTCGGAATTCGGGAAAGTATTGAAACGCCAGCTGAACACCGATATGGAACGGATGTTTGCCGAGGATGAGGTCGATCCCAAAGAATATCACTTCGGCGATTCCGACCACGTCAAGATTTCCAAATTACTCACGCCGCGCGAGAATGAGTACTTTGTTCGCAAACATGTCTACAGCGGCTTTGTCGGCACACGGCTCGACCTGCTGCTGCGTTACCTGGACATCAAGAACCTGTTCACCGTCGGCTTTTCTGCGGATGCCTGTTTGATGACAACCATCATCGATGCACTCTGGCGAAACTACAAAGTCATCTTGCTGCGGGACTGTACCCTCGCCAATGACTTCCCCGAAGAACAAGATGAGCTGCTTGGCACGCAGCGGATGGTAAAGATGCTGGAAAGCTTGTACTGTGTGTCCGTTTCTTCACAGGAATTCATCGAGGCGACCCAGGTCTTTGCCAATGAAAGCAAGCCGATGGAGAGCGTGGCATAACAGCTCTTGTATAATCACTCCTGATCATGGAGTTATAAGAAGTGCCAGAACGACCTGCATCGAATCGATATGCCGTCTACGTAATCCCACACACCCATTGGGATCGTGAATGGTATGCTACCTTCCAACAATTTCGGATTCGCCTGGTGCATGTCATGGATGCCCTGCTCGATCTGCTGGAGCGAGATCCTGCCTTCACCCACTTCAACCTGGACGCACAGACCGTTGTACTGCAGGACTATCTTGAGATCCGGCCGGAGAAACGCGCGATGCTGGAAAAGTTCGTCCGGGATTGCCGCCTCGGAGTTGGACCCTGGTATGTGCTTCCGGATGAATTCCTGGTCAGTGGCGAAGCGCTGGTGCGCAATCTGCTCCTGGGACACCGGCTTGCCAGTGACTTTGGGCACGTTCAAAAAGTTGGTTATATCCCAGACACCTTCGGGCATATCTCGCAATTGCCGCAGATCCTGCAGGGATTTGGAATTCCGTACGCGATGCATTTCCGTGGGTTGGATGAAGGCGACCTGAAGTCGGAGCTTTGGTGGCAATCCCCCGATGGAAGCCGCGTGCTCCTGCGCCATCTGCCCACGGATCTAGGGTACGCCAACGCCTCTGCATTAGCAGATGAAATTCAGGCTGCGGCATTTGACCTGCAAGCCATCGCTCAGTACGAAACAAGGCGGGCGGTCTCTTCCGTGCTATTGGCTCTAAACGGTGTCGATCATCTCCCGGCGCGTGAAGATCTCCCTGCCATTATCGAAGCTGCCAACGAACATTCCCGGGGTGATTATGTCTTCCGGCAGGCTTCGCTGGAAGAATATTTTGAGGCCCTGGTCAGCGCCCTGGGCGATCAGCCCCTCCAGACCATCACCGGAGAATTGCGCGACGTCAACCGAACACCCGGCAGAGATAATCGTCTCTTACCTCACATCCTTTCTGCCCGCATTTATAACAAAATGCAAAACGAGCGCACCCAGACGCTGCTCGAGCGCTGGGCAGAACCCTGGTCGGCGTTGTTATGGCTGCAAGGTGAAGAGTATCCGAAAACATTCCTGTGGAAAGCCTGGGAATGGTTACTCCAAAACCACCCACATGATTCAATTGGGGGCTGCAGCATAGACCCGGTCCATGCTCAGATGGAGACGCGCTTCTCCTGGGCTTCGGAGATTGCCCAGGAGATCGCCAACGAGCGCTTCGAATTGCTGGCGCGCCGCATCGACCTATCCGGTCTGAAAGAGGATGAAGCGGCTTTGATCGTGTTCAACAATTTGCCCTGGCCCCGCGAGGAAACGATCTCAGTAGATATCGATTTGTGGGAGGGGTTCCTCGATCAGGTTGCCATGCAGCGTTGGACTCCGCTAACACCCGAGAGCGATCTTACTCCTGCGACCAGCGCCCCTGAGATTTACCGCCGGCGCATCCGCCGCCAGTGGTGGGATGACCGCCCGATCCTGCCGAGCGCCGGATTCCGCGGTTTGCAAATCCGTCCCTTGGACAGATCTGGACCCCTCCCGGTTCAGATCGAATCGATCGGTCGCTCCCACATTCTTCGCCCCCTGGTCAGCGG
The DNA here is from genome assembly GCA_035298105.1 of Anaerolineales bacterium. Lineage (GTDB taxonomy): Bacteria > Chloroflexota > Anaerolineae > Anaerolineales > Villigracilaceae > Defluviilinea. Next base: position 6,929 of record DATGYJ010000458.1, read on the forward strand.
ATTAGCCAGCGAGCGATCTGCCAGGCGGGTGCGGGCATCGTTCATCGCCAGCCTGCCGGCATTGGGCTATCAAGTCTATGCAGTCACTCCCACTGCAAACCCCAATAAGCCTGTAACGATTGCGCATCCTTCGAACGTGATGGAGAACGAGTATCTGCGCGTCCAGGTCGCATCGAACGGCAGCTTCCTCCTGCAGGATAAAGTTTCCGGGCAGGCCTACCATGACCTGGGCTACTTCGAAGACGGCGGGGATTGTGGAGATGGTTACAATTACTCTGCCCCGCTGGAAGACCGGGTGGAGAACACGCTGGGATTGGAGGCGTACGTCAGCCGTCTCAGCGCTGGTCCGGCGGTCCAGCGCTACCAAATTGATTATGATTGGTCGCTGCCTGAAGCGCTTGACAGCTCAGGTCAGAAGCGCAGCAATACCCGTATGCCGTGCCGCTTAAGTGTGATTGCTTCTCTAAGGGAAAAATCACCTTCTTTGGATCTGGAAGTGACGTTTGAGAACCATGTGCGCGATCACCGGCTGCGCATGTTATTTCCCAGCGATGTCAGCACGAACGTGTCACATGCCAGCGCGCAGTTCGATGTGGTCAGCCATGCTGTGGATGCGATCCCTGTCCCAAGCGAAGCCTGGGTGGAGGATGCCCCAGCTACTTTCCCACAACAGGAGTGGGTCGATGTGTCAGACGAACAGCGCGGGCTGTGTGTGATCAACCGAGGCTTACCCGAATACGAGGTTCTCAACACGGAACGGCGTGAGGTGGCGATCACCCTTCTGCGTGCCGTCGGGCACCTGGGTGCTGGCACTGACCTGCGGAGTGCCGCCGTGGGCGCGGGTCCACATATCGCCACGCCAGAAGCACAAGTCCAGCGTCACCTGACCTTCTCACTCGCCCTATTCCCTCACCGGGGGACATGGCAGTCCGCTGAGGTGTGGCGGCAGGCGCTGAGCCATAACAACCCGCCATGTGCGATCACCACCGGAATGGTGAAAAATCAAGCCAGCACCGCTCATGGGATCTGGCCAACTCGCGGATCATTCCTGACGGTCGAGGGGAGCAATGCCGTTTTGAGCACACTCAAGAAAGCCGAAGACGGTGAAGCTTTGATCCTTCGCCTATATAACCCATCAGACACCCTGACGCAGGCCACCCTGCTATTGCCGTTCGTGCCGAAAAAGGTAGAACTGGTCGGGCTGGATGAATTGCCGCGACCGACAGCCGGTGCAGAGATAGCACCGGTCCTCGAAGAAGGCGGGAAGCTGAAAATGGCTTTGGCAGCCAGGAAAATTATTACACTGCGAATCGAGCCAGCATGATTTCTGATCTTGAGGCAGTTGTTGCCGGCCATATTTGCCTGGATCTGCACCCGGACCTCAGCGGAGCGGCGCGTGAACCTTTCGAAAAAATATTCCGTCCGGGTCATTTGATTGCCAGCGGTCCAGTCTCATTTGCAACCGGCGGGGCAGTATCGAATACGGGACTGGCACTCCATCGCCTGGGTGTCAGAACGAAGTTGGTCGGTAAGGTCGGCGATGATCAATTCGGAGAGACCGTCTGCAGGATCATCGCTTCTCATGGTGAAAATCTAACAGACTGTATGATCATCGATCCTGCCTCCGGCACATCCTATACGGTCATCATCAATTACCCCGGTGTGGATCGGATCTTTTTGCATTCTTCCGGCGTGAACGATACTTTCCAGGCCCATGACATACCCTATCAATTATTGAATCAAGCCCGGTTATTTCATTTTGGATATCCCCCGCTCATGCGCGCCACCTTTACGGCGAACGGGACAGCTCTTGCAGATATTTTTCGGCGGGCCAGGAATACCGGGATCACCACTTCGCTCGACATGGCATTTCCCGATCCGGCTTCTGAGGCGGGCAGGGCCGACTGGCAGAGCATCTTGCAGGGCGTATTACCTTATGTAGATATCTTCATCCCAAGTGTGGAAGAGATTCTGTTCATGATGCAACGGGCGACCTACGAAGAAATGTGTGGCGCGGCTGCAGGCTCGAACATTCTGCCACTGATCACTCCCAGGCTATTATCCGACATCGCTCAGGAATTAATTGAAATGGGCGCAGGAATTGTCGGCCTCAAGCTCGGGTATCGTGGGCTATATGTTCGGACCGATAATCCGACTCGACTCATTTCAATGGGACGCGCCCGCCCATCGAATCCCGAGGCGTGGGCCACCAAAGAATTATGGGCGCCGTGTTTCAAGGTGGCAGTTGCAGGGACGACAGGTTCCGGAGATGCCACCATCGCCGGCTTCCTGGCCGCGCTGCTGCGCGATCTGTCCCTTGAAGAGTCCTTGCGCCTGGCTGTCGCAATCGGGGCTTGCAACGTGGAAGCAGTAGATGCTTTGAGTGGGATCCAGTCCTGGGAAACTACCCGGGCGCGTATGGACGCCGGTTGGGAACAGCAAACTCTCGATCTGGATGATCCTCACTGGAATTTTGATGAAGGCAGCGGCCTGTGGCGTGGACCCGCCGCGTAAGGAGAAAAGAATCAAATGGATATGTATGACAATCGTTTGAAAGAATTTCTATCCGGGTCAAGACATCCCGGACTTTTTCTAGACACAAGCGCAGGTCTAGCGTTGGGAGCCTTGCCCGGCCTGGAAGACCTCCGTAAGGCAATCCTTCCCGTCCTGCCCGGGTTGGAGGGTCTGATCTGCAGTCCAGGACAGCTGCGGAGACTGGCCAGCCTGACCGACTCCAGAACCGCCGTTTTCGTTCGAGTGGACTGGACGAACACCTTACGTGAGGCGGACTTTCCTCTGCCTCCGAGCACTCCAAAACACATCTCGATTCTTGATCCGGAAGATGCGCTTGAGATGGGAGCAAGGGGTATGGTGGCGGATCTCCTGCTGGGATATGGAGAAGCCATTGAGGCACACTGTTTGAAGGCCGCCGTGCAACTGGCATTAGCGGGGAGGGAACTGAATTTGCCGCTGATCGTGGAGGTACGCCCCAACGGGCCGCAGGTCTTACTCCGGGACAAAGCGATCGAGTTGGGCGCCTCCTTTGCACAGGAGGCCGGTGCCGATGCGATCAGCGTGCCTTATCCTGGTCCGGATTCCCTTAAGACGATCGGGGCCATGCTGACCGGTCCATGGTTGCTGAAGCCCAGTTCCATCAAGACAGGCATCGCAGAATGGGAGGCCGCTGAGGCTCAGGGGGCAGTGGGCCTGTGGCTCGACCATACCTGGCTGGCGGCAGGCATCCCATTCAATGACCTGATCGAACCATTGCGCACATTACACAGATCAACTGGGAAGATGGATCATGAATACTAACCTGGCAGTGCAAATGGAGCGACTGTTCAACCGCCGGCAGGATGGCCGGGCCATCTGCGTGGCAGCAGACCATGGCTATATGAGTAACGTCACTCCCAATGTGGTCAATCTGTCTGCCATCGCACAGGCTGCAATACGAGGCGGCGCCGATGGTGTGCTGCTTAGCCCGGGGCAGGCTCATCGCCTGGCACGGCTTTTTGATGCTCCAGACGCCCCAGCCTTGATCGTACGTGCCGACTGGATGAATATGCCGCGTCTGGGCGAGGCTGATCTCAACAACGGTGTGCCCCCGCAACACCTTTTCCACCAAAGGATGTTGAGCGCCAGGCAAGCTTTGGCCCTTGGGGCGAAGGCCATTACCATTTATCTTTTCCTGGGTACTGATGACACAATTGAGGCAACCGGAATCGAATCCTGCGCCCAATTCATCAGCGAGTGCCGGAGAGCGAGCTTGCCTTGCATCCTCGAGCCGCTGGCGTTCGGTGCACAGGTGACGGAGAAAAACCTGGTCGACCTGCTCACGCTGGGAGCCCGAATGGCTGTCGAACTGGGTGCGGATGCCCTCAAGATTCCCTACACCGGTGATGTAGAATCCTTCTCCCGCCTGGTTAGAATTGCGGATGTGCCTGTGCTTGTTCTGGGCGGAGCGCGCTCAGAAAATGAACAGGATACCCTCGAACTACTGGCCGACGGGTTGAAGGCTGGCTGCGCTGGCTGCCTGATGGGGCGCAGAGTGACCCAATCTCCAGATCCCGAGCGGATGGTCCGCCAACTTGTGCAGATCGCCCACCCCAATTTGTGAATGGATGCCCTCGAATGAAACTGTACGGAAAGGAATGGAGCAGGCGTGAGTTGGAAGCCCATATGGGGCGCATCGAACAGATCGGTGGCGTGCGCCGCTTCCAATCAACTGAGGGTCCTGAAGAGGGCGTTGAACAGATCCAGGTGCGTACCGGGGCAGGACTTTCGTATTCTGTTCTGCCATCACGCGGCCTGGACATTGGGCTGGCTGAATTCGGCGGCATTCCGCTTTGTTGGCTTTCGCCGAACGGTGAGGTCCACCCGGCTTTTTTCAATGACCATGGTACAGCCTGGCTGCGCACGGCTGCCGGAGGCCTATTGATGACCTGTGGGCTCTCGCAGGTGGGATCGCCGGGAGTAGACGGTAATGAAGAGTTAGGATTGCACGGGCGGGCGCATCACACTCCGGCGCGGCAAGTCTGCGCCGAAGGGTTATGGGAAGGGGACGAATATTTGATGGTTGTGCGCGGCAGGCTTGAGGAAACATCTATCATGGGCTGGAACCTGTGCTTAACCCGCCAGATCCGTAGTTACCTGGGAAAAAATCAAATCGTGATCCACGATGTCCTCGAGAATTCCGGCTTTGAGCCCGCTCCCCATATGATGCTGTATCATTTCAACTTTGGTTTTCCGCTACTTGGCCCAGAGACTGAAATCCGCTTCCCGTCAGGCCGAGTGACGCCGCGTGAACCAGAACTATCACTTGAAGCTCTGGAGAAATGGCCGCCCCCTCAAGCTGGCTGCCGGGAGCGTGTTTATTACCATGAAGATCTGTCTGCCGAGGCAGATGGAAGGGCGACCGTCACCGTGCGCAACCCTCATTTCCCGCTCACCGATCGGCCGCTCCTGGTCCGCCTGACCTGGAAGGTCAATGGCTTACCCCTGTTGGTACAGTGGAAAATGCCTGGCGCAGGCATGCATGTACTGGGCCTTGAGCCTGCCAACTGCCATGTGGAAGGACGCGCTGCCGAGCGTGAGCGTGGTACGCTGGTCAGGTTGGCGCCGGGTCAAACGGTGGAATACGATCTTGAACTTTCAGTGAGTGAAGCTTGACCTATGCCGGATCTGCTCCTCGATCATCCTGCCCCTGATTTCGATGAACTTGTGCGTGTGCTGAAAGGAGAACAAGCTCCGCGGCGTGTCCACCTGGTTGAAGTAGGCATCGACCCGGAAGTGCTCCAAACGATCCAGGAATCTTGCCTTGGCGAACCCTGGGCACTGCCGCGCGGCGTCCATGTTTTGGAAAGACCTGACGAGCGCTATTACCGCCAACTGGTCAATCTCTATTACCGTCTGGGCTACGACTTTGTGCCCATCTGGCCGTTCTGGGTGAACAACCCGCCTGGTAGGATCCGCCGAGCTACGGACACATCCGACCAGCCGTACAGCACCCGGAACTGGGTAGACGAGTCAGCGGCTTTGATCAAGTCCCGGGCAGACTATGAGTCTTTCCCGTGGGAAAGGATCTATGCCGCGCCGGAGACGTTCGAGATGGTTGCCCGCTGCCTCCCCGACGGGATGAAGATGACGGTCATTGCCAACCTGTTCGAGAATGTGTTCGAAAACCTGCTCGGTTATGAAGGGCTCTGCTATCTCATGCACGATGACCCGCAATTGGTGGAGCATGTCTTCAATGGTTGGGGGCAGGTAGTCTATGACCACTATGCCTCCGTGATCGGGTTGGAAGCAGTGGGCGGTATTTTCCACGTCGACGATATGGGCTTTAATACAGGGACCATGATTTCTCCGGCAGAGCTACACCGCCTGCTCTTCCCCTGGCTGGCGAAGTACGCCACGCTAGCCCACCAACAAAATAAACCCTTCTTCCTGCACAGCTGCGGTAATCTTTATAAGAAGTCGCCTTCAGTGATGGATGAGTTGATCGGCCCGGTTGGTATTGACGGTTTCCACTCCTTCCAGGATGTCATCCTCCCCGTGACGGAAGCCAAAGTTCGCTACGGGCACAGGGTTGCCCTGCTAGGCGGCGTGGACATGGACAAACTTTCCACTCTGCCTGAAACCGAACTGCAAGTCTATTTACGGGAGATCTTAAAGATCTGCATGCCGGGCGGCCGCTTCGCATTTGGTTCCGGCAACACGATCGCCAACTTCGTGCCGCTGCAGAATTATGTCGCTTTACTCAAAGAAGCGCGTCAATGGAAAGAGTAGATAATTATGACTGAGGCTATGAAGATCTTTTAAATCAAAAGGCTCTCTTTCCGAGAGCCCAGTGATCTATTTCGGTTCGATATTACCCTTCGAATCTGTCGTTTGCGTTTGATCATCTTGTTTCTCACCGTTCAAACCATCCCGAAAAGCTTTTATACTCTTTCCGAGCTCTCCGGCGATCTTTCCAATTCGTCCGGGTCCAAACAAAAGCAAGACAATCAGCAAAACGATGACCCATTCCATGCCGCCAGGTAAACGCATAGCTTTACTCCTTTTCAAGTTCCTCTCTATCGTACCACAATCGAGATTAACTGCCAATTATGACGATCATAACTCGCGCCGATAGATCAGGCCCTCGATAAATCGCAGGCCACGGCGTACGACCGAGCGCAGTCTGGCAAACCAGCGATATTGCTCCGGGTGGACATGGCCCTTGCTTGGGATGGGTCCAGTCCATTCGGCAGCAAGAGCTCCCCAGGTCAGCCCCGCCCCAAACCCAACCATGACGATTTTTTCGCCCGGTTTGATCTGTCCCTTCTCGATGGCTTCCACCATGGCCATGGGAATAGAGGCGGTCGAGGTGTTGCCATAATGCTCAAGATTAACAATGAAGCGGTCCATCGGCAGGCTGAGGCCGCGTGCCGCCGCCTTGATAATGCGGATGTTCGCCTGATGTGGGATGATCCATTGCACCTGATCGATCGTTAATCCTGCACAGCCAAGGACCTCCTGTGTTGCAGAAGCCATCACACGTGTGGCAAAGCGGAAGACCTCATTGCCATCCATTTGAATAAAGTGCTTTCCGTCCAGAACTGTAGATTCGTTCGCAGGGAAGTGACTTCCGCCTCCCGCAAGCGTCAACAAATCACCGCCTGAACCATCGGAATGCATGACCGCCGAAAGCACTCCCCCAGGCTGCTCGCTGGCCTGCAAAACAAAGGCGCCGGCACCATCGCCAAATAATATACACGTGCCGCGATCTTTCCAATTCACAAACCGTGAAAGCGTTTCAGAGCCAATGATCAACGCATTCTTGATCGAACCGCTGCGGATGGCCTGCGCCCCCATATTGAGGGCATAAATAAAACCGGTACAGGCGGCAAGCAGATCGAATGCGCCAGCCTTGGTTGCACCCAGTCGATCCTGGATCAAACAAGCTGTGGCAGGAAAAATATATTCGGGCGAGGAAGTGGAGCAAATGATCAAATCCAGGTCCGTTGGGCGAAGATTGGCGATCCTGAGCGCTTTTATCGAGGCTTCGACCGCTAGCGTACTTGGAAATTGATCTTCCCGGGCAATATGTCGTTCCTGGATCCCTGTGCGCTCCCGAATCCAGGAATCATTCGTCTCGACCATTTTAGAAATGTCATCATTTGTCAAAACTTGTTCAGGCACCGACATGCCCCAGCCTGTGATATGTGCGTATGGCATAACTTGCTCCTCTAACTCATCCTCAGTGCAGAATATTGAACGCAATGCCGGATAAAAATTTATCCCTCAAAACGACTGAATATTAATGTCGCGTTATGTCCGCCAAACCCAAAGGAATTAGACATGACATGTTTCGGTGAAGCCTTACGCGGCTGGTTTGGAATGTAATCGAGATCACACTCCGGATCCGGCGTATGATAATTGATCGTCGCCGGCAGCACTTCCTCCCGGATCGCCAGTGTACAAAACACCGCTTCCAGCGCTCCCGAGGCGCCGAGCAGGTGTCCGGTCATGGATTTGGTGGAAGAAATGGGAAGGTTATAAGCCTGTTCGCCAAAAACGGTCTTGATGGCGGCAGTCTCACTTTTATCGTTCAAGGGCGTAGAGGTGCCGTGGGCATTGATATAACCAATATCCATCAAACCCAATTTGGCGTTTTCCAGAGCCAATTTCATGGACAAGGCTGCCCCGGCGCCGTTTTCTGCCGGAGCGGAAATGTGGTGAGCATCATCGGTTGTACCATAACCCGAAAGTTCACATAAGATCCTGGCCCCGCGTGCCCGGGCATGTTCCAACTCTTCCAAAATCAGGATGCCGGCGCCCTCCCCCATTACAAACCCGTCGCGCTCCTTATCAAACGGACGCGATGCGGAAGCGGGATCATCATTGCGGGTGGAGAGAGCAGTCATTACGTTCAAACCTGCCATCGCCACAGGCACAATTGCCGCTTCGGAGGCCCCGGCAATCATGGCGTCTGCCGCACCGCGCCGGATCATCTCGAGGGCTTCGCCAATGACATTGTTGCCTGAGGCGCAGGCGGTGGCAAGCGCCATATTGGGACCACGCACACCAAACCGTATGGCAAGCATGCCCGGGGCACTATCAGAGATCATCATGGGGACCAGAAAGGGACTAACACGCTCCGGCCCGCGTTCGCGCATTACCTCCACTTGCTCCAGCAAGGTACTAATCCCGCCGATGCCGGTGCCGATCACCACACCGATGCGATCACGATTTGATTCATCTATTTTCAAGCCGGACTGTTCAAGCGCCTCAAGGGCAACTGCGGTTGCAAATTGAGTGAAGCGATCCATCTTGCGGGCCTCACGTGTTCCAAACAAAGCCACCGGATCAAACCCCTTGACCTCCGCCGCAAAGCGGGTTTTATGTCTGCTGGCATCAAAATGTGTGATCATCGCGGCACCAGGCTTACCCGCCAGGATGGAATCCCACGTTTCTTTGACATTGTTGCCCACAGGGCTAATACACCCCATCCCTGTGATGACCACTCGTCTGTTCATAAACAATTCTCCTTATCGGATGAAGGGCAGTAATGTACCGCCCCCCAAGTTCTAGGCTGTTATAACACGCTTCATGGGAATTAGACGCGGTATGCCTATACGCTCTTTAGCGTTTTCCAGGCCTGCTGAATGTGCAATCTGTCATGATCGGCGATAAAACTTGTGACTTCAAGAAAATTCGTGGGACCGAAAATTGCGTGGCGGGCGCTGCGCGCCCAGATTTGCTCGTCCAATGTTTTGAGTGTATTGAGATTGTCAATGCGCGCCAGTGCAAATTCATGTAATGCCGATTTGCCGTCGACATTCAAGTATTCCCGTTCATTCGCCCAGACGCCACTATCAGGCCGTGGGATGAAAGCGCCTTCCCGTTCGATCATCAATCCCAGCTGCATCTGATGAATTTCCCGCTCGGTATCGCGCAGATGGCAGACGATCTCATTCATGGCCCAGTCATCACGGGTGGGCTCATGGCGCCAGCCTTCTTCAGTGAGGGATGAAGACAAGCTCCGCAATACGGCCGGGGTAGAGGCCATAATCGCCAGAATTGCAGCACGGGACTTAAACGACGGCTCCAATGTGGACAAATTAATGGATTCAAGCCACGGGCGAAGATCTGCTAATTTGCCAACTCCTGCCAGAAACTCAGGGCTTGCAGCAGAGTCTCCATCGATCAGGAAAGTTTTCAGTCCCAACTGGTGGGCGGGAAGGATATCCCGAGCGATTTCGTTTCCCACCATGAGTACTGGTCCTTCGGGCCAGCCGAGCCGCCCAAGCACTTCTGCATAATAAGCAGGATGTCTTTTACTGAAATGAAAATGCTCGAATGTGGAGACCAGCTCAAACTGCCCAGGATCAAAGCCCGCCCAACGCAAACGTTGATACGTGGCTTTGCGCGGAAAGAGGGGATCGGTCGCGATGGCAATGCGGAAGCCACAGGAGCGCGCCCACTCAATCAGCGCTAGTGCCTCGGGTCTCGGCCGGGTATACCGGTCCAGCAGCGGAAAAACGTTATCATAAAATTCTTCGATGAGAGGAATGATGTCATGCCTGGCGGCGCCCAACCTGGAGTAGAAGTCAGCGTCAAAGATCTCCTCTAACGTCTGGGTGGGATCTTCGCTTTCATTCATCAGGTTTACGCCATTGATGAGCGCACGCAACATCGTCTCCGGCGCAGTATGGTTCGCCAGGTGCTGTGAAAGCGCCTGGAAGTAGGCCGGCATAAATGTCTCCAGGTTGGTGTCCAGCAAAGTATCATCAAGGTCGAGCAGCAATGTAAGGTTCATGTTGACTCTTGCAGGACTGTGGAACGCCCCGCTTGGAAGGTTCAGGATTTAATTTCAAATTTAAACGGAAGGACATGACATTCCCCGCAGCCAATATGCGGCTCGGCCACGTTCCGCTTTGTTTTTTCGCAGTAGGCAGAGACCTTCACGCGGCGTTGAAACAGCGCCTCGATGGGTCTCACGATCGTGGGAGACAATTTCAGAAATTCGCAGGCATTGGCACGGGCAATCTCTGGCACCGGACAAGTCTTGCATAAGTCCCGGGTCCACTGTTGGCCCGCGGCTTTCAGTAAGCGGCATTCTTCCACGTTACGGCCGCGATAATAATCGCCATAGAAATAAGGGCAGTCACTGCCCGCAGGAGTTCTCATAGTGACCGATTATAGGGCTAGAACATAAAAATTTTATAAGCGTTAAAAAAAGGTGACAGCCATTGGATTTGACTGTCACCTGGAGATTGCTTCGCGGCGTACGCTCGCAATGACATGTGGGCAATACCTATACACGTGTAACGTATTCACCGGTCTCGGTATTGACGCGGATGGTATCCCCGATCTTTACAAATTGCGGGCAGCTGACCTCAAGGCCCGTTTCCGTCCGGACTTTTTTGGTGACGCCGGTGGCAGTATCACCACGAATGGCAGTTTCCGCTTCAACCACTTTCAGATCGACGGAGCCCGGAATTTCGACATCAAGCGGTGCGCCTTTATAGAAGGTGATCTTGACTTCCATCCCCTCTTTCAAAAAGGGTGCTTTCTCGCCGAGAATGTCGCTCTTAATCGCAGGCTGTTCGAAGGTCTCATTATCCATAAAATGATAGAAATCGCCATCGGTGTAGAGGTATGAGACATTGTGGAATTCAAGGCTCACATCCTGAACAGATTGACCCGAACTGAAGGTGCGTTCAATGTTGGCGCCGGTGAGAAGGTTACGAGCCTTGACTCGAATGTTAGCGTTGCCGCGCCCAGTTTTGTTGTGGCTGTAATCCAGCACTTTATACAGGTTGCCATCCAGTTCAAAGGTGACACCTTTGCGAAGTTCATTTACGTCGATCATTCTTGCGGGTTCCTTGTGTGAGATGAAATTGAAGCGGCGGGATTATACCAGAGAGTAGAAGATTAAAGGATAGCTTAACATGTGGGTATTTGCCATGAGCTATAGCGTTTGAGGAGAAAAGAGATTAAGGGAGTAAGGGTTAGGGGTTAGGGGTTAGGGGTTAGGG
>DATGYJ010000459.1:0-9619 GCA_035298105.1 Anaerolineales bacterium
CTGCAGCGGTGTGACCGCTTGCGTGTTAACTTCGACCCGGATTTCCGGATTCTGACCGGCGGGTATGCCTCCGGGAAGTTGCCAGCTTAGATGCCCCTTTCCATCATCCATGTCTGGCAGGGGAGTAACAGATAAAATATCCAGATCCCTGAGTTCCAGTTCCACCGTTTGGCTCAACCAGGGATAAGGTTGGGATGAGCCACTTTTAAGATAGAGCAGAGTCCTATTTTCATGCACATCAATCGCACTGCCTGCAATCAAGTCCTGCCGGCCTCGGCTCTGCAGAACAAGCGGAATATAGCCCCGTTCAGAATTGGACAAAGAGAGATGGACAGAATCATCAGTAATGCTGAAGTTTGAAAGGGTCACCGGTCCATTCACCAGACCATCCAGTTCGTTTGGGGACCAATCCTGCAAAGTGAAGAGAAACAATTTCAACCGGGCAGGGTCGAGCGGTTTCTGGTTGCGATTAAATCTCAAGCCGTCCACGAAAGGCCAATCACGCGGCGCTTCAATCTCCATGTTAAATTGCAAGCTGGTACCAGCGGGCAGCGAGCCGAATTTTTCCATGACATGATGGATTTTGACGTGAACGACTTTGCCGGCAGGAAGACGGTACGAGTTCTTGACCAACTGCTCTAACGTCTTGTAGAGAAATGGAATCTTGAACTTACCACCCTCATGGTAACCCTCGGGAGGCAGTGCCCAACTAGCAACTAGCTCGTCGGAAAATGAAAAGTCGCCTCTTCTCCCTTCTATATCTATATCGCTCACCTCATCAGCGTCCATACCACGCAGTTGAGCCTCGGCGTTTACAGGAATCTCGCTATGTATGGATTCAGCAGCGAACACAATCACCAGGTTGCGGTCCTCCGGATATACCTGAAACGGAGGCAACACCGAGATTTTTTGATCAAAAGACTCGATCCTGTCCTCCAGATGTATTATGAATTTGCTGATACCGAAATCTGCAGGTGCTGGACCCTCCAGACGAGCTTCCCGGGGGGGAGCATATTCCAAACCAACAGCGAGCAAGAGATTCAACAGGGCTTGCCAGTACTCGTCTGTACCCGGTGTTTTGCCTGCCAATGCAGTAAATGGCTTCCATGAATCTGGTGCAGTAATCTCCAGGTAGCTCGTTACGTGTGGAAAGTCAAAGTGAATCGCATCTATTTCAAGTCTGGCATGGACCGAGACCTGTGTATTTGCCGTCTGGCTTAGTACTCCAGCCTGGGCATGGGATATATTGATCAAGCAGTCTGAAAAAAGGAGAACCAACACTAATGCAGCCAGAAATGCCCTGCGCTGCTGACTGACGAGGATGGTCCAAAAGGACAACCGTTTATGCACCATATCGTCTGCCCACCTGTTGCAATAGAGGAAAAGTGGATCTTTATTCAGTGTAAGTCTTCCTAAAAAAAAGTCAAGTAGGAGTTTGTTGTGGGCCAGGGTGCCGTTTTCGATGCTACATACTGGCGCCTATGTCCTGCCAAATCCGACATAACAAGAATGATTGTTGGCAACCTGGATAAAAAACCCTATAATCTACCAATCTTATTTTACGGAGGCTGCATGAAGCCCACATTTCGCCAGCGTCTGCGGTATCAGTTCGATAATCTGATGGCACGCGGCACGCCTGCCCTGATTGGCATGCTGTTCGTGCTTTCATTAATTGTTGTTCTTATTGCAGGGGCGGTTATTTCGATTACCGGTTTTGCACAGGAAGGTCAGAGCGGGCACTTAAGTTTCGGTGAAGCGGCCTGGGAAAGCCTGATGCGTACACTTGATTCAGGCACAATGGGCGGTGATACCGGCACAGGTTTTCGGATTGTGATGTTGTTCGTTACCCTCGGCGGTATCTTTGTCGTCAGCGCGTTAATTGGTGTCCTGAACAATGCCATCGAGGGCCAGATGGAACATCTGCGCAAAGGACGCTCACACGTACTCGAATCCAATCACACGCTCGTGCTGGGTTGGTCCGCCCAGATCTTTACCATTCTCAATGAGCTGATGATCGCGAATGAGAATCAAAGCCATGCGCGTATTGTGGTGTTGGCGGATAAAGACAAGGTGGAGATGGAAGATGAGATCCGGGAGCGGGTCGCAGTCCGGGGCAAGACGCGTATTATTTGCCGCAATGGAAGCCCGATCGATCCGAACGATCTGGAGATCACCAGCCCTCATGCGGCCAAATCCATTATTGTCTTACCTCCTGAAAACAGCGACCCCGATACCGATGTCATCAAAACTGTCCTGGCGATCACAAACAATCCCAATCGCCGTCCCGAGCCGTATCACATTGTCACACAAATTCGCGACGCCAGGAATATGGATGTGTTGAAATTGGTGGGAGAGAAAGATAATGTCCAGGCGGTACTGACCGGCGATCTCATTGCGCGGGTCGTAGCACAAACTTCGCGCCAATCCGGGCTTTCGGTGGTGTATACCGAACTGATGGATTTCGGCGGCGATGAAATTTACTTCAAGTCCGAACCTGCCCTGGTTGGAAAAAAATTCGGCGAGGCTCTACTGGCGTATGAGGATTCGTGCGTCATGGGCTTGCGTAAAGCGGATGGGAAGATTCTCCTCAACCCGTCCATGGATGCCCTGATTGAGGATGGCGATCAGATCTTTACGCTCTCTGCAGACGACGACACGATTCGCCTCTCAAGCCAGAACCTGCCTCCGATTAATGAAGCGGTCATCCGCTCGAGCAGAAGGGCGCTGGAACCCCAACCTGAGAAGTGTCTCATCCTCGGATGGAACCGCAGCGGTACCACCATTGTGCATGAATTAGACCACTACGTTGCCAAAGGCTCCCAGGTGACGGTGGTTGCCGATATCTATAACATCGAGAAGCAGATCCGTGCTCAGGGGGGCAGGCTGAAAAATCAAAGCCTGGTCGTGAAAGAAGGGGAAACCACAGATCGTGACCTGCTCAACATGCTTAGTGTGCAGGATTATGACCATGTGATCGTCCTGGCGTATAGTACCGTCGAGCCGCAGGAAGCCGATGCCAGGACGCTTGTGACCTTGCTGCATTTGCGCGATATGGCAGAGAAAGATGAGACACCTTTCTCCATTGTCAGCGAGATGCTTGACCTGCGCAACCGCGAGCTCGCGGAAGCCACCCAGGTGGATGACTTTATCGTCAGCGAACACTTGGTCAGCTTGATGATGTCGCAACTCTCGGAAAATGCCGAGTTGTTCGATGTTTTTACCGATATCTTCGACCCGGAAGGCTCGGAGATTTATCTCAAACCCATTAGCGATTATGTAGCAACTGGAGAGCCTATCGATTTCTACACTGTTGTTGAGGCTGCCCGCCGGCGTGGAGAGACTGCTATCGGTTACCGCATCGCCTCTGAAGCGAACAATGCCGGTAAAGCGTATGGCATTCACACGAACCCGAAGAAATCCCCAAAAGTGACTTTTTCTCCCGCAGACAAACTGATTGTGATCGCGGAAGACTGACCCCCACCGCCCTAGCGGGCACCTCCCCCAAATCCAACGCAGGAAATTTGGGATACGCATTCAGAAAGCAGATCGTTGTATTTGGGGGACTGCACAGCGTACCCGAACGGAGTGAGTGGTAGGCTGGGAGGGGGGCGCAACCCGCAATCGTCGATTCACGTATAATCATTTGGTGCATTGAGACATCAAAGGAGGTCTAAATGACTGGTTTAACTGGTTTAGTTGTGCTAGCTGGTTTAGTCGTACTGGGTATCCTTGCCCTGATCCTATTATCAGGAATAAGGGTCATCCCCAACACTCGCATCGGTATCGTCGAAAAGCGTTTCAGCCCCAGGGGTTCGGTAAAGAGCGGCTTTATTGCTCTGAAGGGCGAAGCTGGCTTTCAGCCGAACGTTTTGCGTGGCGGTGTACATTATCTGATGCCCATCCAGTATGTTGTGCATACTGCGCCGCTGGTGACCATCCCGCAAGGAAAGATCGGCTACATCTTCGCCCGTGACGGCAAACTCCTCGATCCCACGCAAACGCTTGCGTCAAACGTAGATGTGAGCGATTTTCAGGATGTGGAAAGTTTCCTCAAGAACGGCGGCCAGCGCGGACCGCAACGCCGCATCCTGCGTGAAGGTACCTATGCTATTAACCTGGTGCAGTTCATTGTCATCACAGACCAACGTGTGTATTCCCTACCGCTCAGCCGCGAAGACACCGATGTCATTCAGCGCATGGCGCAGGTGATCGCGGAGCGGGGTGGATTTTCTCCCGTTATCCTCAAAGATACAGACGATAAGATTGGCATCGTCACTGTTCATGACGGCCCATCCCTGGGACAAGGTGAGATTATCGCTCCCGTGGTGGGCGACAGTCCTAAAGATCCTGAGACCTATCACAATAAATTCCAGGATCCTGATAAGTTCTTAAAAGCAGACGGCTTCCGTGGTCGCCAGTTGCAGGTACTGGTGGAAGGTACTTACTATATCAACCGCCTGTTCGCGACCATCGAAATGATCCCCAAGACAGTGATCGAAGTAGGCAATGTTGGCGTAGTCGTCTCCTACACAGGTGAAGCAGGCGAAGACCTTTCAGGTACGGATTATCGCCATGGCGAGCTGGTGACACGCGGCAAACGCGGCGTGTGGGAAGAGGCACTTCTGCCCGGCAAGTATGCATTCAACACCTACGCCGGCAAGGTTGTCTCCGTGCCCACTACCAACTTCATCCTCAAATGGATCAGCAGCCAGACTGGCGCGCATCATTTCGATGAGAACCTCACCGAAGTTTCGCTGATCACCAAAGATGCATTCGAGCCATCTCTGCCGCTCTCGGTGGTCGTTCATATTGACTATAAAAAGGCTCCGCTGGTCATTCAACGCTTCGGAGATATCAAACGCCTGGTTGAACAGACCCTCGACCCTATGGTCGCGGCATACTTCAAGAACATCGGCCAGACGCGTACTTTGATCCAGTTATTGCAGGAACGAAGCGATATACAGAGAATTGCCGGGGAGGAGATGAAGATCAAGTTCGAACATTACAACCTGGAACTGGAAGAAGTGTTGATCGGTACGCCCTCGTCTCCGGTTGGAGATGTTCAAATTGAAACCATTCTGACGCAGTTGCGCTCGCGCCAGATTGCCACCGAACAAGTGGAAACTTACGGTCGGCAGGAGCAGGCGGCAGTGAAGGAACGCGAACTGCGCGAGGCGGAAGCTCGCGCCCAAATGCAGACCGGCATTACGCAGTCCGAGTTGAACATCAATGTTCAGGGCAACCAGGGTAAGGCTGAATACCAGCGCTCCATCCAGCAGGCCGCGCAGATCCGTGCCCTGGCAGAGGCTGAAGCTGAGAAGATCGCACGGATCGGTATCGCACAAGCCCTGGCGACTGAGGAGCAGGTTCGGGCATATGGTGGACCACAGTTCCAGGTCACACAACAGGTGCTCAACCGCTTTTCCGAAGCCGTTCAACAGTCGAAGGTGGATGTCGTTCCACGTGTGGTCGTTGGCGCAAATAAAGACAGCGGCTCAGGCAACATCATGGAAGCTTTGCTTGCCATGCTGCTCTCCGACCGATTTGGCGCTCTTACCAACGAGGCGCAAGGCAAACGCTCGGAGGAAGCCGAGAAGCTTCGCTCCGAGATCAGAAAAAGCATGACGGATAAGAAAGAGTAAAAAGGAACAAGTAAGTAGTACCAAGGAAACAGGTACACAGGTAAACAAGTCGTTGTCTGGCGTGTCTACCTGTGTACTTTTATACCTGTCTACCTAGGCACTAGCGGGTGCATCTCAAACAAATTTATTTCGAATAAAAACGGGGCCATCCACGTTAATAGAATGGCAAAGGCAAGACACAGAAGATGACGCTCCCCTCCAGCAATGAAACAGAGCTTGTTTCCAGGGCGCAAAATGGCGAACGAAATGCATTTAGCGAACTGGTCCGCATCCATGCCCCGGGTGTCATGAACGTCATCTATCGCATGTGTGGTGATGTGCAAATCGCGGAAGATGCTGCCCAGGAGACATTTATACAAGCCTGGCTGCACCTGTCCTCCTACCGGCTGCAGACCTCATTGCGCAATTGGTTATACCGCATCGCGGTCAATGCTGCGACCGATATGTTACGCAGGCAAAAGCGCATCCTGCCTCATGCCCTGGAGGATTTGCAGTTGAAGGATCCACAGCCCGGCCCCGAAGCGCTCCTCCTTCAGGAAGAACGGACTGCGCTGGTACAAAAAGCAGTCCTATCGCTGCCAGAGGCCAGCCGGGCAGTGCTGGTGCTGAGAGAATATGAAGAAATGTCTTATCACGAGATTGCAGATGCCCTGAATATCCCGGTTGGTACGGTTATGTCACGATTGAATTATGCTCGCAAGCTATTGAAAGACAAGCTGGGACAAAATTTATTCTCGCAGGTACAGGAGGAGGTCGAAAATGTCTAAGCACATTACCGAATGGTTGAATGCCTACCTGGATGGCGAGTTGAAAGGTAGCCGGCTTCAGAATGTAGAAGCACACCTTGCCGAGTGTCAGGCTTGCCAGACGGAACTGGGATCTTTACAGAGGTTATCAGGTTTACTACAGGAGGTTCCGGCGCCCGAGTTTACTTCACCAGAGCGGTTCGCGGCTCAAGTTAACCTGCGCCTGCCCCACCGACAGTCTGCATCTTCAGAAAAGAAGCTGCTCGAAGTGGGCTGGTGGATGATACCCGTTGGACTTCTTGGAACCTGGATCTTTATCGGTACTTCGTTTCTTGTGAACGACCTGTTGTCTGTGGCAAATCGGTTGGGATTACTGACCAGCATTTCTAATTGGTTGGTCTTTGCATCCTCGAGTCAGGCCTACTGGTCAGGCACACTCGGTCAGTTCGGCATCCTGAGCGGAAACAGCCTGGATTGGGCAGCAACAATGGAAGCCTTTACCAGGACATCCATGCCGCAGATCAGTTTACATGTTGCGATCGCATTGCTCTACCTGAGCTGGCTTGCGATCTGGTGGTCACGCCATCGGCGTCAGGAGCCTGGCCAACTCCTTGAAGGCTGAGGCAGGCCACAGCCCGGAAAAACGAAAGAAAAGGTTTGTCAATAAGGAGAATAGAATGATAGATCCCGTCAAAATATTACAACGTGCCTGGTATATCCTGTGGAATTACAGAATACTATGGGTCTTTGGCCTGATCTTGGCTCTTGCCGCAGGTAGCTCATACAATGGCGGAGGCAATAACGGTGTGCAATACAATGAGAATGGAAATAGCCACCCCGCGCCCCCTCAAAATATGCAGCAATTTTTCAATGATCTCACCCGTGAGATCCAAAAACTCTTCAGGGAGGGTATCCCGCAGTTTCATATCTCTGGACAGGCATTGACCGCATTTCTCTGGGTCCTTGGTATCTTCATCGTGACCATGATCATCCTGGGGATCGCTGTGGCAATTGCTCGCTATGTCTCTGAAACTGCGGTCATCCGCATGGTGGATGAATATGAAAACAGCGGCACCAAAATGACCCTGCGTCAGGGCGTCCGGCTAGGATGGTCGCGCACTGCCTGGCGATTGTTCCTGATCAATCTGATTGTGAACCTGCCAGCCATCCTCTTTTTCCTGATCTTGCTTATCGCCGGTGTGACCATCTTCCTGGCAGTTGTCAAAGGCAATTTGACTTTCACCGCAGTAAGTATTGTGACCTTGATTGGTTTGGTGTTCCTCGGGATCTTCGTAGTGATTGTCCTGAGCATCATTCTTGGCCTACTGCGCTATTTCTTCTGGCGAGTCTGTGCGTTGGAAGATGCCGGTGTGGGTGAATCCCTGCGGCGAGGCTTTGCCATGGTACGTGAGAACTGGAAAAGCGTCGGTTTGATGTGGCTCGTGATGATCGGGTTGGGCATTGCCTGGATCGTTGTCTCCCTCATTGCCGTGATCATCACGATCCCGATTGTGATCATTACAACCATCATTGCAGCAGTCGTGGTTGCCGCCCCTGCCCTGCTACTGGTCGGGCTCTTCAGCCTTTTCCTGGGTGGACCCCTCCCCTGGATCGCGGCTGCGCTCTTTGTCCTGCCCCTGTTCTTCCTGATTGCTTTCTCGCCCTGGCTCGTGTTGGGCAGCTGGCAATCGGTTTACACCTCCACGGTCTGGACGTTGACCTATCGTGAGATCAAAGCTCTTCCGGCTCTTACACCACAAACCGCTGTCGAGCCAGTGGGAGACTGACACACTATAAGAGCACTACCAAACTAAATTGTATCTATTCAGCCACGGACACTCAGTGTCCGTGGCTGAATCGTTAAGGGAGGGTTCACGCGCCCAGTATTCTTCCCTGCCAGGCCCGGGAAGGGATGGCCATTCTTTGATCGCCAACAGTGCCGCAGAATTGAAGCGAATTAGAAGCGCCGGGAGGATATAGCCAGGATATAGGCACCATATAGGCAGGTTATAGGCACGATTTAGGCAGAGCGAATGAGAAGCGAGAGAGTTCCGAGAGAATTAGCAGTTCAAAATTTTTGAAAACCAGGGAGGCACATTCCCGGTTTCTTCCATCTACCTGGCACCAGGCTCCAAATGGCTGGACGTAAGCATTTGTTACCTCTCGTTCTTGCCTAAATATCAAAGGCCTCCGGCGCAATTTGTTAGCGCCAGAGGCCTCTTTTCCACTCCTCGTCCCTTAGATCCGGAGGAGTCAGGTTTGATTACAAATCATTCACGGCTGATCACTTATGCCCATTCCCATTCTTCTGCAGCAACTCCTTCAATGTAATTCCCAGGCGTGTGATGCCTTCCCGGATGACTTCCGGCTTCGCATACGAGAAGTTGATGCGCATGGTGTTCAGGTGTCCGCCGTTTGGGTGGAAGGGTCCACCGGGGACAAAAGCTACCTTGCGCTCCACTGCGACTTTCAATACGTCGGCTGCATCCATGCATTCGGGGAGCGTGCCCCATAGGAACATGCCGCCCTGGGGCTTGCTCCAGGTCACTTCGGGAGGGAACATCTCTTCCATCATTTCGAACATGACATCGCGGCGTTCCTTGTAGACCGCACGGATCACCTTGACATGCTCATCCAGGAAGCCACCCTTTCCGACTTCATAGGCGACATATTGATTGAAGGAAGGGGTATGCAGATCGGCCGCCTGTTTTGCCATGACTAGTTTACGAATCACTTGCGGTGGTGCGATCACCCATGCCAGGCGCAGACCCGGTGCGAGCAATTTGGAGAATGTACTCAGATAAATAACATTGCCACTATAATGCCCGCCGTTTGGGCCACGATATTCACTATCCAGGGAGACAATGGAAGGAATATGGTCACCCTCATAGCGCAGTTGCCCATATGGATCGTCTTCAACGATGGGAACGCCATAGCGGTCTGCAAGCTCAATCAGTTTCTTGCGCCGCTCCAGGCTGAGGGTTGAGCCGCTCGGGTTCTGGAAGTTCGGAAGAACGTAAATGAACTTCGGTCCGATGCGCAGCGCGGCTTCCAATTCATCCACGATCATGCCATCCTCATCCGCACGGACAGGAATGTATTGTGCGCCGTAAGCGTTCCAGGCTTGCAAGGCGCCCAGATAGGTCGGCGATTCGACCACAATGTAATCGCCGCGGTTGATGAACAACCTTCCAATGAAATCCAATGCCTGCTGGGAGCCGGAGGTGATCA
>DATGYJ010000460.1:0-7938 GCA_035298105.1 Anaerolineales bacterium
CGGCATATCAATGGGTTGATCGAAATCGAAGTGTGCGAGCCGCTCCTGAAAGAACTGCGCATTGAACATGCCTTGCTGATAATGGTGCTCAATCTCATCTTTGAGATTTTCGAGACGATGAATGGGTATCACGCGCGCTGCATATCCACGTGCGCGTAATTTGGAAGACAGGCCCTTATTTATGCTTTGAAAATCCATCTTGCACCTCACTATTGAATTAAGGGAGTGTAAATTGTTGACTTCTCTACGAATAACATGATGATCATGCCGTAATGTGTAGTAAGCGCATCACGCCTTGCCTTACAGACAGTCAAGCCGGCTGTAAGGTGTTATTCCAAGTTGGACTTTCATCTACCTGGCTTTTTGGTTTCTGTCCGAGTTCAAGAGTTGCGGGTTCATCAGGTGAAGTGGATTGAGCTTGGCTTGGCCTTCGAACCTGGCTGTTCAGCTGTCAGCCTTGGATCCGTACAATTACCATGTAATACATCAAACCCGCCAATGGGCATAATAAGGCAAATGCCACGCCAGCCACCCCAACAAGGATTCCAGCTATCTTGTTTCTCGCTTTGAGCAATAAGATTGTACCTATTGCTATTAGGATCAATCCAAACAGAAAACTGGCCAACAGAAGCAACCAAAACCCGGTTAGGTAGAACATCGTTTTATTTCCTTTCTATTTTTTTTCATTTTCTAGATTCGACAGTTTCAGAACAATTACTTCAAATTGAAGACCAGGGCCTGGAGCGGGCCACACCAGCTTCGCCTGATGCGGAGTGGGCAGATTTGATGCCCACTCCGCATCGAAATTGTTGAACGATACCCTGCTATTACTGGCATGAAAGTTCGGTGTTATACCATTCTCCGCCATTGACCCTGAGGTTTACGGTGATGTCATCAGGATACGGATAAGGACCGACAAAGCGTAAATCGATCGTCTTTGCGCCTGCCTGATCGAACACAACCACACCAGTTGCATAAAGAGATACCGGCCCGGTGGGAGACGTATAAAAATATCCGGCTGGAATCTGTCCGGCCGTGGAACCGACTTCATAGGTGGCCGTCGTCGCCCCGTCAGCGGTTATGGAGGCGTGGACAAAGTAGGTCGCGCTGGCAGTGCAGACCGTGCCTGATCCTTGTTCAAGTTCAATGCTGATCGACTGAGCCGTGATTTTTCCTTCAGCAACACCATTGTTAACCTTGATCTTCACGTAGAATGAAGTTCCATTCGCACCACGTTGAATGGGCATAAATTGTCCATCCACTTTTTTCAGACCCCAATAGGAGGCGTAGTTTCCGCTATCGACTGGCGCGGTCATCCCAACGCTGACGTCCACAGTCTGGCCGGGGACGACCGTTTGTCCTTGTTGAACGATCCAATATCCAGGCTGTTGAGACATGGTGGTGCCAGAGATATAAGCCACCAAATAATTATTATCCCAGGTGCAGGTGCCTGTATTCTTCAGCCTCCATGTCTTGGTGAAAGCCGTGTTGGAGGCGACTACGCTGTTATCCGGTATCGTCACGTCTGACACGAACTTCGCCGAGTCGGTGCAGCCTACACTGGCTGGCACGGCAGTAGGGAATGCGGTAGGCATGGCAGTATTAGCAGGGACAGCAGTATTGGGTATCGCAGTCTCAATCGGCAAAGTGAAGACTGCGTTCACGCCATTTGCGATCACTGTGTATGTCCCTGCGGGCAGGCTGTTTGTTCCGAGCGTGATAGTCGTCTCAAAAGGAGTAATAACTTGTGCACAGCCTCGATCTGCTGGGCTGACTGCATAAACCGCGATCCGAAATGTATTGGAGGCATATTGCACCTGACTGTCGCCAAGTGTCGCGCAAGACTCCGTCAGGTTCCCGCGCACGATCGCATTGACCTGCAGCGGACTTGCTTGCAGCACCTGGATCTCAACGCTTTGAACTTGCGCTTCGCGGCTGGCAATTTGCGACTGCGGTGTTATGGTTGGATCCGCCGAACTACTGACTGGTATGCAAGCCGCGAGCACCATTAACCACCCCAGCAATAGTGCCCGCAAGACTTTATTCCTTGTATTTGATTCTTTTGTTGCTTTCATTCAATTCTCCTTTCTCGACAGGACGTCTGTAATTTTGCTTATGTTCCCTTTGGGTGGCTCATTGTCGACTGTAATGTGTCATGCCTTCTCATTTTTGAGTATGCCGAGAAGATGGAGTTGTCGCTTGATGCCTCATTTCTCATTTACCCAAAGATTCGCTCTTTAGCGCAAACCCAAGCAAGGCGACCGCAACAACCCCCGTGAGAAAATTCTGGAAGAAGATTTCGATGGCGCTTGCGAAGCGGAGAAAATCAGGCAAAGCGGTGTTGAGCAACAACGGAATAACTCCTCCAATGACAAACAAAATCATCCCGCACAGCACAGCCAGCCAGCGTTTTTTCATCTTCAGCGTCAGGATTAAAGGGACGATTGCCAGGACAATCAATGGAGCACGAACCATTTCTGCCATTAGAACGATTTGGGGTGAGGGTACACCTAGTCCGCTAACGTGTGTTTCATAATAGGGTTTTGTAACCAGTGCGTAATTGAGCGCTCCAAAGATGAAATAAAAGACAAGGTAACTGAAGGCACTCAGCAGGAATCTCCATATCCACGAATACCATACGCGTTTCCCGAGTGGAGTAAAGGTCATTGAAAGAGCATTGGGCGCAAAAAGCCAGGAGATCAACGCGGCTGTAACCGACGACTGGAACAGGGTTAAGGCAATCCATAAAATTGGCATTGATAGAAATGGATTATGGGGTAGAGTATAGAACGCTCCTTCAATCATCAGAGAAAAAGTATTGAAAAACAGGATGCTCCCCCAAACGACAATATGGCGCAAACGAGATCCCTGCATTCGCGCCGCGATCGGACAAAGTGTCAGTCCGATGAGAATACCCGACAACAAACTCAGTCCTAATTGACCCCATTCAACATTTCTGCCCAGCACCCATCCTGCAACCATTGATGCAAGCATGTACCCTGTTGCAACAATCGGAATGCGCCAGGAGATATCCCAAATCCAGGGATTTGTTTCCTGCGTCGAACGTGCGTTTATACAAGAACTTGTTTTAGAAATCATTTTATTCTCTCCTGTGCCTAGATCGTTTGAAAACAGGGTTAGTTTTACTCATTCAACGTTTTGTGTGCATGAACCGACATGTGTCGTTTGATTTTCCGTATTAAGCATCACAAGGGCGTTTCGTAGGTGACAATTCGCTGTTACAAAAAGTGCTACAAATCCTTCAAGTGCAGTTTGTAAATCAGCGATCATGAAATGAAATCTCTCAACCGTATATTGGCAGGGTTTCCCTTTTTTGAAATTGCATCTGCACGCCATTGCAGGACAAACTGGCTTTGTTTTATTCACTTGTGTATTTCTCAAGCCATTCCCAGAACCATTGCCAGGCTGACAAATAGAACAATGCTGTTCTGAACGTGAATGACAATCGCGACCCAGGTGTTCTGCTGCCGTTGTGCTATGTACGAAAGCGCAAGGCAGATGGGCAGCAAAGCAAACACTTGCCAGGGATAGAAAGTCACATGCCATATTTTTCAGTCACTCAGGTAGCGGACCCAGAATTTCGATCTGGTGCCGCGCCGCGGTGTTGGCTAATTCACTATATTTGATTGACATTTCATGTTCAACAACAAAACGATCCAAACCCGCTGGGAAGGTCATATACAAAATTCGGGCAGAGGCGGTGCCCGTCACACGAAATCCATGCGGCGTACCTTTTGGTTGAAAGAAATACGAACCCGCGTTTGCTTTCATTTTTTCTTCTCCCCAAAAGAATGTCAAATCGCCTTCCAAAATAAATATCGCCACATCCTCGGCATAATGAATATGAAGCGGCGTAGCAAAACCAATCGGGCATACAACATCAAACAAATTGAATGTGCCACCCGTTTGCTCTGCGCTTGCCTTCATGCACACCAACGCGCCCAGCGACTCGAATCGTTGCCCTTCGTCGCATTCCAGCATGTATGATTTGATTTGCAAGGACTTTGTTTTCATGTTCACATTAAACATCCCCAAGGTGTTCTGTAGGTGGCAATTCAGTGTTACAAAAGGTGTTACAATTTTTGGGCCAAAGGAAAACATGGACACGTTTGGTGAATGGCTTCGTCAGCAACGCGACGAACGTAGGCTCACGCGCGGGGATTTTGCTAAACGCGTAGGATGTTCAGTGGCCATGCTGCGCAAGATTGAAAATGATGAACGCCGTCCCTCATCCCAAATCGCAGAATTGATCGCAAATGCTTTGGATGTTCCAACCACCAAGCGGGAGACTTTCGTCCGCGTAGCGCGCGGCGAATTGGGAATTGACCGCATCTTTGCGTCCTTGAAATTGGTTCCGCAATCAAACCTTTCCTCCACTCAGGCAAACTCCCGTAACAACCTCCCCATCCTGCCGACTCCACTGATCGGCCGCTCCCGTGAACTGGACGAACTCAGCCGACTCTTGTGTGACACGGAATGCCGCATGATGACTCTCGTCGGTCCAGGTGGAATGGGTAAGACCCGACTCGCGATTGAGGCTGCTTCCCAACTGGAAGATGCATTTGCGAATGGCGTGTATTTCGTCCCACTTGCGCCTGTCAATTCCTCGCGCTTTGTGATCCCTGTAATTGCAGACTCGATTGGTTTTACCTTTCAAAGCGCAAATCCTGCTGATCCAAAAACTCAACTGCTCAACTACTTAAGGGAAAAACGAATTCTGCTGCTATTAGACAATCTCGAACACCTGCTAAACGAGCAAAGTATTGCCGACCTGCTGGCTGAATTACTACAGCGATCGCCAGGGATAAAACTTTTGGCAACTTCACGCGAGACATTGAATATTCAAGGCGAATGGGTCTTTGAAGTACACGGCTTACCCATCCCTGAAAATGAAAATACAGAAGGGACCTCTGTAGAATTATTCCTGCAACGTGCTCGCCGCGCACATGTAGGATTCAACGCGACGATCGATGATTACCCAGCCATCCTACGCATCTGCCGCCTTGTGGATGGGATGCCGCTTGGGGTAGAACTCGCTGCAGCGTGGGTACGGACTCTTTCCTGTACCGAGATCGCCGATGAGATCAAACGCGGACTAGACTTCCTATCTGTATCCGCGCGTGACCTGCCGGCACGTCATCGTTCCATGCGTGCGGTTTTTGATCACTCATGGAAATTGCTTACCAAAGAAGAGCAATCGGTTCTATCGCGACTTTCGATATTCCAGGGCGGTTTCCGGCGTGAAGCTGCGGAACAAGTTGCAGAAGCTACTCTCTCCATACTTTCCGCGTTGGTGACCAAATCGCTGATCCGCCGCAGCGGGGAGGAACGCTACGACCTACACGGACTCATCCGCCAGTATGCTGCAGTTCATTTGGAAGCCGATCCCTCGGTGGTTGCCGCGGCCCGACAGCAGCATTACACCTGCTATCTAGCCCTGGTGGAGGCGGCTGCTCCACATCTGAAAGACTCCGGCCAGCTGGAGTGGCTAAGCCGATTGGAGCAGGAACGCGACAACTGGCGCGCCGCGTTGGAGTGGTCGCTTACAAGACCAGACGATTCGGCGTTGCGGTTGGCAGGTGCGTTGCGCTGGTTCTGGCAAATGCGCGGCTATTTCTATGAGGGGCGCGGCTGGCTGATGAAAGCACTCCAGCAAGGCCCGGAGAAATCCCCAATAATTCCGGCCCTCCGCACGCTCACTTTGTCTGATGCCACGATTTTTTATGGAGATCAGCGAGTTTACGCCTGTGCCCTTGAAGGATTGGCACTGCTGACTGATTCACTTGGAAATCACGGTGATGCATATACAGTGGCAGAGCATAGTGCGGCAATTTATCGGGAACTGGGCGATAAGCAGGGCTTGGCTGATGCGCTTATCCTTATGGGACAGTCGCTGCGCTGGCAAGGAAAAGCGACCCAGGCCCATTCACGGTTGGAAGAGTCATTGACGCTATATCGTGAGGTGGGCGATCAGTGGAACATAGCCCGAAGCCTTTTCCGACTTGGGGATAATCTGTCGGATTTCGGAGGCAGCGCCATCGGGCACGCCATGCTCGAAGAAGGTTCAACAATCCTTGAGAAATTGGGGGATAGGTTTATCTTTGTTGGGCTTCTCGGTTCACGGGGGCTCATCGCTGTAAACTCGGGAGATTACACCTCGGCGCGGTCGTACTTCGACCGGGCTTTAGCTATCGCTCGGGAAATTACAGACCCATGGGGTATGGCAAACGCGCTCACCAACATAGGGTGTGTATTAAGAATCCAAGCAGATTATCCGGCAGCCCGTTCTCACTTTGAAGAGGCATTGAGGATATATGAACAGTGGGGACGCGGTGCATGGTGCACTGATCCGCTTTGTGCACTAGCGGAAAACGAAATTGTTCAAGGGAATCTGTCTGCCGCGAGGTTGCATCTGCACGATGCTCTGCCCTACGCGGATACATCAGGGAACCGGTGGTTGCAAGTTCTGGTGGGGTACTTCGAAGGGTTGCTGGCGTATTATGAGGGTGAAATTGAGCGCGCCGCCACATTGCTCGAAAAGATAATGGTGCTTGCCCGGGAAAGCCAATATAAGCCGGATCTGGCACGGTCGCTTGTCACTCTAAGCCGTGTGATGCGCACACGGGGCGAGACGGCACGCGCCGTATCCTTGCTTGGCGAGGGTCTGGGCCTGTTTTACGAGACCAACTCCAGGCTCGGTATTGCAACGGCCTTGGAAGTGTTCGCCGGATTAGTAACACCGGAAAGCGCAGAGCGCTCAGCATACTTGTTCGGGAACGCCACATCCATACGCTCCACTATTGGTGCGCCCTTGCCGCCAGTAGATCGCCTCGGCTACGAACGCGATATCGCCGCTGTCCGCGCGAAGTTAGGTGAGCCCGCGTTTGTTAAAGCGTGGTCGCAGGGACAAGCCGAACCTTACGAAGTGGTGGCAGCGGGAATTCTAAATACCAGGTGGATTCCATCAACCTAACGAATTAAGAATTGATGCGGCGAGAGGAAGGAAAGTCAAAGGAGGAGCTCTTTGCGCCGCCGCATCGATGCGAGTTGAACTAAGCCGTGCGCAGGAGAGCATTGGAATAGGACTTGGAATTTAGAGCGAGATAGATATTGCTAAAGAAGGATTCCCAGGCACTGGTTAGACAAAGATAGGATAATTGTGCATGAAAATTGGTTGGGACGGAGCGGCCCAGGCGATAGAAAAACGAGGTGGAGACATGCCAGAGTAGGTTGCTCAGGCGAACACGCTGCGTGGCAGTGAAGAGTCCACCGGTCGATACTGCCGTAATGGCGAGATGACTCTTTTCTGGTCTGGACTAATTGACGATAATGCAAAGAGGTGATAAATTAACGCCAATTAAAAAAGAATGTGCCCTTTCGGCAAAAAGGGCACATTTGTAGACAAACTCTTGCAGAGCGAAGAGAGTGTCTAGGAGCGGAGAGGGCGGGGTTTGAACCCACGATCTAAATTTTGCTTTTTGATTCAACTACGTAAATGTTCTAAATCGGATTTTCCAGCCTGCCAACGGAGAAGTTCACTGGATAGAATAGTGGCGTGTTTCTATAGGACATGCTACGGCAGTTAGTCAAATAGACCGGCAATAGACTTTGATGGCGCCCCAAAACAGTACGCCTTTTGCTTCTTGAGAGAGAGCTACTCACCGATTAAGCCCTTTCGTATCATCAATTAATGATCACATTAGACCCAACAAAAGTAGATACATTCGATTCGAAACATTGCTAGAATTCGTCTCCTAAAAAGCACCTCTGTCTACCAGTGCCTTACGTTCTATTCACCCCACGCCCCCACACAATATCAAACATGAATAATTACACCCCACGGTCTGATTAAACAATGATCTTGAGAAAATTTCTATCGACATATCATTTCTGAATATCCCAGTCTATCAATCCCTC
>DATGYJ010000461.1:0-11392 GCA_035298105.1 Anaerolineales bacterium
TGCTGCTGAGACCATTTCAAGACGAACGCTTGCGTTTCGGCCGTGATGATCTGTCTGGCCTCGGCGGGGTGAATCGCGAGGAGATCGAAATGCGTATCTCCGGCGCCCTTGAGTTCCTCCAGCATTTCTGCAAGAGCAAAATTGGGCAGAACTTTGGGCAGAAATCCCCAGTAGGAAAATACTGCTTCCAGGGCCTTAATGTCAGATTGGCGCGGATACCTGGTAAAGAGTAAGCGATTATTTGGGCTCAGCTCATAGCTGATCCAAAGAAGACCGGTCTTTAATCGCAAGTCGGGAGAGAACCAGTAAGAGGAATCTTTTATTGAAGAAGGAAGAAGATACCATTTTACCCCGCCGGTTACCTGTTCATGCTCAAGACCGGTAATAGGCATTCGGATTTCCCTGCGCTGATATACGTTTGCGGTCGTTCCAGCAGGATCGTTTTTCAGCCCAATGATTTCCCGTAATTGTTCCAGCGTTTTTTGAGGGTCTCTCGAACCAACCGGAGTGATCACGATGATGCTACTGTCGCGCGTGACAACTTCGACCCAGGAGTCTGGGCGCGCTCGAAAACTGTTTATACGGAGATCTACCAAATTATCGAAGGCAATCTTTTGAATTTTTCCCCGCCAGAACAACCGCCAATCGCCAACTATTCGTAGCGTCCTGGTTGCTCCGTCGATAGAGACCGTTCTGCCAGAAGCAACAATCAGAAAGGCCAGCCCAATCACTGCGAGGAGAGCGGTAAATGCTGTCAGCCTGGCAGGCTGATGGAAATAATAGTAGCCTCCCGAATACCCAAGTAATAAAATTCCGATCAGCCATGAGCGGTAGGGAAGCTGCTGGAATTTTAGAGTTTTTTGACCGTTCATAAAATGCCTGCCTCCAAATATTATCTTCCCGTATATCTTAAACCCCTTATAATTGAGATTAGTTACTTCGAGACTACCAAACGAAAAAAACGAGACTACATGCCTATTCCTCTCATCGAATGCATTCCCAACTTTTCCGAAGCGCGGCGACCCGAAGTGATCGACCAGATCGCCGCAGCTATCCAATCTGTGGAGGATGTCAAGCTCCTTGACCGTTCATCGGACCTCGACCACAACCGTACGGTGCTGACCTTTGCGGGTGCACCCTTTGCGGTGGAAGAAGCCGCGTTCCGGGCGATCAAGACCGCCTCAGAACTGATCGATCTCAACCACCACACGGGTGAACATCCGCGCATTGGCGCAACGGATGTGGTTCCCTTTGTCCCGCTCAACGGCGCCAGTATGGATGATTGTATTGCGATGGCGAAACGGCTGGGAGAACGGGTCGGTAACGAGCTCAGCATCCCGGTCTATTTATATGAAGCCGCGGCCATGCGTCCGGAACGCGTTAATCTCGAGAACATTCGGAAAGGTCAATACGAGGGACTCAAGTCCGAGATCCAATCCAGGCCGGAGCGCCAACCGGATTATGGTCCGGCGAAGCTGGGCACGGCGGGCGCAACGGTCATTGGGGCGCGCAATCCTCTGATCGCCTTTAACGTCTATCTCAGCACGGACGATGTAGAGATTGCCAAGAAAATCGCGAAGGCGATCCGGCATTCGTCGGGCGGGCTCCGCTATGTCAAAGCCCTGGGCTTGCTCGTGGAAGGACATGCGCAAGTCTCTATGAATCTCACGAACTTCCATGAGACACCTCTGGCGCGGGTCGTTGAAACTATCCGGCGCGAAGCGCAGCGTTATGGTGTTGCCATTCATCACAGCGAGCTGGTTGGACTGATCCCGCAGGAGGCCTTGGTCGATGCGGCAGTCTGGTATACCCAACTCGATCAATTCGACAAAGAGCAAGTCCTCGAATCTCGACTCGTTGACTCATCCGCCTCTGCCCCAGAGCCGAAACCTGTTTCCTTTATCGAAGAGTTGGCCGCGCCGACGGCAACTCCGGGTGGCGGCTCAGCGGCTGCCTATGCAGGCGCCATGGGCGCGGGTCTGGTCGCAATGGTCGCAGGACTGACCATCGGGAAAAAGAAATACGCTGAAGTGGAAGCGCAAATGCAGGCGATCCGCGTCATGGCTGAGAGTTTGCGCAAGGAATTGACACAAGCGGTAGAAGACGATTCTTCTGCCTTCGAGGCCGTGATGGGTGCGTTCAAACTTCCCAAGGCGACCGAAGAAGAACAGACCAAGCGTAAGGCCGCGGTCCACGTTGCTACTCTGAACGCGGCGCGCGTCCCACATCGAGTTGCCAGGGACGTGGTCAAAGTAATGGAGCTCGCCCTGAAATGCGTGAAAGAGGGCAACCTCACGGCAATCAGTGATGCAATGTCGGGATTTGCCATGTCGCGCGCGGCGTTAACCGCCGCAGCCTATAACGTGAAGATCAATCTCAATTCCCTGGAAGATAAGTCGGTGGGGGAGAAGATGCTGGACGAGTTGAAAGAACTTGAAGGAAAAGCGGATGAGCTGGAAAAAGAGATCCGTAAGACAATGAGTGAGCGGGGAGGGATCTAATATGGAGTCAGGGAGCTTGCTCCCACCATTGACCAGCAAGCTGGTGGAGTCCATAAAGGAATATGGAGTCAGGGAGCTTGCTCCCATCACTCACCAACAAGCTGGTGGACTCCATAAGGGAATATGGAGTCGGGGAGCTTGCTCCCACCACTCACCAGCAAGCTGGTGGAGTCCATAAAGGGAATATGGAGTCGGGGAGCTTGCTCCCATTACTCACCAGCAAGCTGGTGGACTCCATAAGGGAGTATGGAGTCGGGGAGCTTGCTCCCACCACTCACCAGCAAGCTGGTGGACTCCAAACAAATATGTATTGAGCGATATGTACTCTCATCAAACTACGCCGGCAAGCCGGCTGACTCCAAATTTGTGGACCCTTGTTATGTTCTTGCTCCTCGTATCTTGTACAAAGAGCGAAGTGAACGCAAGACCCGTTGTGATTCACACAGAGATCACTCCAACCAATACCTTTTTGCCACCCACCCCTTCTCCGTCCATCACACCCACTTTAGAGCCATCCTGCGATCCATTCAGCACAGATTTTTGTATCACGGAAGGTCACTTTATCCTGCAGCGCCCGATCCATCCGCCTGCCCACGATTTGGTGGACCCAACCTACCTGTATGGATCCACTGCCGATGGGACACGGGAGCCGCATCATGGAGTTGAGTTTCCCAACAAGAGCGGAACACCGGTCTATGCTGCAGGGAGAGGCACGGTCATCTTTGCCGGACCCGATACGGCAGCCACGTACTCTCCCCGGGTGAATTTCTATGGCAATCTGGTTGTCATCGCACACGCCGACGGGTTGTTTACTTTGTACGCCCATCTTTCCAGGGTCGATGTGACAGCAGGCCAGCAAGTTCTCGTGGGCGATCAGATCGGCGAAGTCGGCCTGACGGGCGTGGCGATCGGCAGCCATCTCCACTTCGAGGTTCGCCAGGGAGACGTGCAGGATTATTTTGCGACACAAAACCCGGAGCTGTGGCTGGCTCCTGAAACGGGTACGGACGGCAATCTCCTTGGAACGTTGATGATCTCTGTGGTCGATCAGGATCACCGCCTGGTGAGCTATGCAGCCTACACCATCAGATACTATCCCGATCAAAAGAAGAAACCGGTCAAATCCTATTATGGGGAAACGTATTCGCCGGATATGCTGCGCGGCGCGGAAAACGCGGTGTTAGGGGAGCTGCCTCCCGGCCATTATCGCATTGCGGTGGAAGGCAATGGGAAAGTCTATGAGCGCCGGGTTGAAGTAGAATCGGGAAAGCTTACGCAAGTCGTTTTTGTTGTGAAATAAACTTAAATTGGAGAGAAAATGGGACTTAAACCGGATCACTGGATTCGCAAGATGGCAATGGAAGAGAAGATGATCGAGCCGTTTGTAGACAGTCAAGTCCGCAACGGCGTAATCTCCTACGGCGTCTCTTCCTACGGGTATGACCTGCGGGTGGCAGACGAATTTATGATCTTTACCAATGTCCATTCGGCCATTGTTGACCCGAAAAACTTCGATCCGAAGTCCATGTTTGAGTATAAGGGGGAGGTATGTATCGTCCCACCCAATTCGTTTGCGCTGGCACGCTCGGTGGAGTATTTTCGAATTCCGCGTAAAGTATTAACGATTTGTCTGGGTAAAAGCTCGTATGCAAGATGTTTCCACGGGGATACGCGTGTCGCTTTGGTGGATGGTACCTCCCCAACTCTGGAAGAGATGGCTCGCCGTGCCGAAGAGGGAGAGATGTTCTGGGGATATAGTATCGGCGCAAACGGCCGTTTGATTGCCACATTATTGGATGAACCCCGTTACATTGGGCGGGATAGTTTGGTCGAAGTCACTCTAGACAACAACGAAAAGATCAACTGCACGCCTGACCATCAATTCATGTTGCGTGATAGAGGTTGGCAGGCGGCGGGTGAATTGCAAGCTGGTACATCGTTAATGCCATTGTATAGAACCATGAATCAAGGCTATGAGATGGTATACCAGCCTTTCAATGGTCGCTGGGTTCCAAAGTACCGCCTTGTCGATGAATGGGGTTTGCGGTTGGGCATGTATACCGCTCGACCAAACAACTCTCGTCGACACTTCGATTTGGATCAGATGGAAAATTCTCTTTGGAATATGCTGCCTCTGGATGCCGGTGAACCTGCTCTACCGGGCTTTCCGGCACAGGCTGATAATCATAAAGTCATTTCTGTTCGGGCATTGCCGGGGGATCATGATGTGTTTTGTCTGACCGTCCCTGAGACTGGAAACTTTGCTCTCGAAAGCGGCGTCTTTGTTCACAATTGCGGCATTATCGTGAACGTCACTCCATTTGAACCGGAATGGGCTGGGTTTGTCACCCTCGAGATCTCGAACACCACGCCCTTGCCTGCCAAGATCTATGCCAATGAGGGTCTGGCGCAAGTGCTGTTCTTTGAAGCGGATGAAGAATGCGAAGTCTCGTATGCAGATAAGAAAGGGAAGTACCAGAACCAGCAGTCGATTGTGCTGCCGAAGGTGTAGCTGATTTAATGATAGGGTCTTAGATGGGCGAATGTAGTCAAAGCGTTGGTGAAACACTGACACAAATACTGGAGCCGCAATGAAATCCAAATCTGCCCTCTCCCAAGAAAACCTGGTCCGTGGGGTGGCCCTGCTCACGGCCGTGATGGGGGTGATCGATCTGCTCTCGGCGGTCACGCCCTCGGTGATGTCCCGGCTCCGTTTATTAGCAGAATATTCACCTTTCACGGTAAGCAGGGGAGGTCACCTGGTTTCCGCGCTGGCAGGGTTTGCTTTGCTATTGCTTTCGATCAATCTCTGGCGGCGCAAACAAATGGGGTGGCTATTGACCCTTGCGATCCTGATCGTTTCCATCCCGGTCCATCTTTTAAAAGGCCTGGATTACGAAGAAGCGACCTTCGCAGCCGTGTTGGCCGGTTTGCTGGTCTATTTACGCCCTCATTTCCATGCCCGTTCGGACCCTCCCTCCATTCAGCAAGGCTTGCAAACCCTGCTGGCTGCATTGGTATTTACGCTGGTATATGGCGTCCTGGGCTTCTACCTGCTGGATCGTCACTTCAAAGTCCACTTCGGCTTTTGGGCTGCCCTGCGCCAGACGGTCATCATGTTCACGCAATTCTATGATCCAGGTCTGCAGCCGGTCACAGGGTTTGGACGATACTTTGCCGATTCTATTTATATTATTGGCATCCTCACCAGCGGATATGCATTGCTGATGCTTTTGCGTCCTGTCTTGAGTCGCCGGCCTCTGACAGAGGATGATCGGAATCGTGCCTGGGAGATTGTCCGGGCGCATGGGCGAACATCGTTGGCGCGTCTGACTTTGCTGGACGATAAGTTGTTCTTTTTTACACCGGGCGGGTCGTTGATTTCCTATGTCGTGGAGAACCGGGCGGCGTTGGCATTAGGGGATCCTATTGGTCCGATCGAGGATATCGAGGATGCGATCACCTCGTTCAAGGAGTTCTGTTCCAACAACGACTGGCTGCCGGTTTTCTATCAAGTGCTGCCGGCTGGTATTTCCGCTTATGAAGCAGCCGAGTTCGATGTGCTGGCGATCGGTCACGAAGCCATTGTGGATTTAGCCAGCTTTACGTTAGAAGGCAGTGTGAACAAAACCCTGCGGAACAGTTATAACAAAATGGTGCGGAATGGTTATCGCTATGACGTGATCCAACCGCCTTATTCGGCGCGGATGTTACGTGAGTTGAGGTTTATCAGCGATGACTGGCTCACGGCTCACCGGGCAACTGAACTAAAGTTTTCCCTGGGCTGGTTCAATGAGGCCTATCTCAATACCTGTCCAATCCTGCTGGTTCGAGATCGAGAGGGTTTTATCGAAGCCTTTGCCAATCTCGTGACCGAATTTCAGGCGAGTGAGGTGGCGGTTGACCTCATGCGTTATCTCCATCACAGCGAATCGGGATTGATGGATTTCCTCTTTGTTTCCCTTTTTCAATGGGCGCGGGAACAGGGCTATGCCAGCTTCAATTTGGGCTTGAGCGCGCTATCGGGCGTGGGAGAGCATTCGGACGATCCCATCGTCGAGCGGGCCCTTAACTTCATCTATCAAAATATCAATCGTTTCTATAATTTTCGGGGTTTGCATTCATTCAAAGAAAAATTCCATCCGGTCTGGTCACAGCGCTATTTGGTCT
This sequence comes from Anaerolineales bacterium, assembly GCA_035298105.1. Lineage (GTDB taxonomy): Bacteria > Chloroflexota > Anaerolineae > Anaerolineales > Villigracilaceae > Defluviilinea. The sequence goes on from DATGYJ010000461.1 coordinate 6,672, forward strand.
ATGCGGGCGCCTCGAATTTACCCGCGATCAGTGCGGCACTGTTCCGAGCGAATTTAGGGGTCGGGCTTCTAACTCTGATGCGGCGAGGATAATTTTCGGCATATCGTTTAGACAGGCGCCGCTCCGGATCTCATATTTTGAGGGGGGCCAATACTCTACGACCAGGGGACGCTGACACTTGCACTGCACTGCAACGAACGCAGTGCAGGTGTTTACCCTGACAAACGCAGTTTTTTGTTTTGAATCCGCGCGCTGCGCGGTCAGCGTTCACCTGTGTCCAAAGTAAGTTTGGGGTATCACATATTTGCTACTCTTGTTTTGCCTGCTCGATTGCCCGCTTTTCATTGACAAAAGGCAAAATGATCAGCCCCACGACAAAGAAAAATATGAGCACCAGGATTGCGATACGAAGATTTCCAAAGACCTGGTTAGCAATCCCAAAGACCAATGGTCCGAGCCAGGATGTGCCGCGTTCGCTGATCTCGTAAATGGAGAAGAACTCGGCCTCTTTGTTCTTGGGAACCATCTGAGCGAACAAACTCCGGCTGATCGCCTGCGAGCCACCCAATACAATCGCAATGATCATTCCAAGAATGAAGAATTCAGCAACACGAGAATCGCCTCTCATGCCAACGTAAGAGTAGATGACTACTCCGGCCCAGATAAAAAGACTGATGATGATAGCTCGTTTGGCGCCAACCCAATTTGCCAACTTGCCCCATAGAAGGGCACCCCCGAAGGCGACAAATTGGATCATCAGAATGATAGCATAGAGAGTATTATCTGGAAGTTCAAGGCCACCGCGGATAAGAGGAGCAGCCGCAAATGTAGAGGCAGAGGCAATCACTGTTTGGATACCGTCGTTATAAATCAAATAAGAGGTCAGGTACTTGGAGGTCTCAGGTAGTTTCTTAGCCTTCCTGCGCAGGAAGATAATGAGCATGATCACTGGACCAAAGAGGGGAACAAAGATCGGTAAGATGGCGAGATTTATGGGCCAGTGCTGGATCGTGATCAGCTTGAGAATAAACGGTGAAATGAGAGGAGCCCAGATAAATATGGTCAGCGGGGAAAGAAGCAATATCGCGATTAATTGGGGAGATGCCTCCATGGTCTCTGAAAGTTGTTTGAAGGCAATGCTGAATATATTTTCACCGGGAGGCAACGTGCGAGCAGTATGGCGTGGACGAAGTCTCTTCCAGGTGATCACTGAAAATCCCAGCCACCAAAGTCCAGCAGAAGCAAGATTAATCCGTATAGCAAGCTCCGTAGATATGCCAAGACTGTCCCTTAGAATGAAAAACGCAAGATTGAGAGCCAGTAAAATCCCGCCCCCCAGATAACCTAATGCCCAGCCGTAAGATGAAACACGATCTCTCTCTTCTTCGCTGGCGATATCAGGCAGATAAGCGTTATAGAAAACGATCGCGGCGCCAAATGTTAGGTTGGCTAGAATGAACAGGACACCACCGAGAGGCCAAAGATCGCTGGTGACAAAAAACATCAAGGTTGTTGCGAGGGCACCTGTGATTGCAAAGATCTGCATCATCTGCTTGCGACGATGCGAATAATCGGCGATCGCGCCTAAGATGGGGAGAAACCCGGCCTGAAGAACAACCGAAAGCGCTGTAGCAAAAAGAAATACGGAATCCGGAGCAACCGGTAGACCAAGAAATCGGGCAAGCCCATCGGGATTTCCCTTAGCCGATTCTGCCGCAAGATTTGCAAGATAGGGTCCGAGGAAAGCTGCAATGATCGTTGTGCTGAATGCCGAGTTGGCCCAATCGTACATCGCCCAGCCGAAGATTTCACGTTTGTCGTTCATTGCTGCCTGCGCTGTGGTCATTGCGCCTCCGGAAAATTTGATTGGGGAGATTCTATCAATCAAAACCCCGTTTGCGTGTTTCAGGTTGCGCGGAATGTTCCTTACGGCAATGGATTTCTCAAAGTCGCTTGACAAGAGCCTCTTTCTGAGTCTTGCAAGGGTGCAGGGTAGTAGAGCGGAGCCGGGCACAAAAAATGGATCTCCAGCGTCATAGGAAAGGAAGGGGAAACTTGAAACCAGACCCTGGCACCGGGGTCGCATGCTTCTCAATACAACACAGTCCCATAGCTTCCAGGGAAGAGCACCGGGATACCAGTACAGGATCAGTACAGGATTAGTACAGGATTACGCCAGGATCACTGGGAGATCCGAATGAAAGGAGCGAGGCAACAGGCTCAAAGAAGAGCACATTCTCCGGGTGAGCCTTTCTTTTGTCCGCGAATTTTGGCAACTACCCTTTGGGCACGATGTCTGTTGGGGATTCGGGACAATGGGCGGACTCATTTTCGTTCTTGAGACAGCCATAAATCTGGGGATGGGAGCACTCAAAAGTTGTTAGGCAATGCGCTTGTTTAGCTGTTCTTGTAGGTCGGATTGCCAATCCGACTTACAAACTTTTAGTGCACCCCTAGGGATGCCCAGGTTGCGAAAATATGGGAATGTGTTAGAATCCAAGCCATTCAGAAACAGGGCAGGGTGATCAAAATGGCTAAAAATGCCCCTTGCGCATAAATAAGCTTTCGTATATAATTACGGTTTGCTATCCCGCCAAATGTCGCGGGATGGATTTGTGTGTTTACCGCTTGTTGCATTATTTCTAAGATTTGGATCTCCACTAGCCAGTAGATAAAACAAGACTTAGGAATTCATGCGGTACTGTGTCCCAACTCACAGACCTCAGGTCAGGAGTGAACCGAATGCCTTCTTTACCCCGAAAAAGTTACGCGCGTATTCCCATCAATATCGAACTCCCCAATCTAATCGAAGTCCAACTTGATTCTTTTGAACGGCTCAAACGGGAGGGACTTGGCGACCTTTTCCATGAGGTTTCGCCGATCGAATCTTATAACAAGGGAATGAAATTATATTTCCCCAGTCGCAGTCCCGAGGCAAAACAATGGGGACTGAAATACTGGTTTGGTGAACCAAAGCATACGATTGAAGAGTGCGTTGAGCGTGACCTCACCTTTGCCAGCCCGCTGTATGTTTCCGTGCTATTGGCGGGCCCCGATGTCCCCGAACCGATCAAACAGGATATCTTCCTGGGCGATTTCCCCGAGATGACCGACAAAGGCACCTTCATTATCAATGGGACGGAACGGGTGGTCGTCTCACAGTTGATCCGTTCGCCAGGCGTTTACTTTGAAGCCCCAACAGATCGCGCGACCGGCCGTCCACTGGCCATGTCCAAACTCATCCCGGACCGCGGCGCGTGGATGGAATTTGAAACCCGTAAATCTGATTATATTATCCTAAAGTTCAACCGCAAGCGCACCGTGCCGATCACGGTTTTCCTGCGTGCCCTGGCTGCAGTTGACGATGGTACAAAAGACTCGACGCTGACTGCCGGCAGCGATGAAGAAATTTTGTCTCTGTTTCAGGACGTCGATAACAACCCTGAACGTTTATTCATCGCGTCCACGCTCAAGCAGGAACCTGAATGGGATGTTTCCAATAAGCAGACGATTGCCGAAGCTGCGCTGATTGAGTTTTTCAAAAGGATGCGCCCGGGCGACCCTGCCACGCTCGAAAATGCCCGCCAGTTCCTTGAAGAGCAGCTGTTCGATCAACGGCATTATGACCTTGAGCGTGTCGGTCGTTATAAATTGAATCAGAAACTGGATCTAAACGTCCCGATCCCGCACCGCACAGTCACCAAACAGGATGTGATTCGACTGATCCGTCGTATGATCCAAATCAACAATGGAGTTGAGCCTCCCGATGATATCGATCATTTGGGGAACCGGCGTGTCAAGACAGTGGGAGAGTTGATCCAGAACAAGTTGCGGATCGGTCTGCGCCGCATGGAACGCGTGATCAAAGAGCGCATGTCCATTCGTGATCAGGAGCAATTATCACCTGTAACGTTGGTCAATATTCGTCCAGTCGTCGCAGCGTTGCGCGAATTTTTTGGCTCCTCACAGCTTTCACAATTCATGGATCAAACCAATCCGCTGGCTGAACTACGCCACAAGCGCACTTTGTCGGCTCTTGGTCCTGGCGGTCTACGGCGCGAGCGCGCGGGTTTTGATGTGCGCGACGTCCATCACTCGCACTATGGGCGTATCTGTCCGATTGAAACCCCGGAAGGCCCGAACATTGGTTTGATCGGCCGCCTAGCTTCATTCTCTCGAGTGAACGAATATGGCTTTATTGAAACGCCATATCGCAAAGTATTTCGCACCATGCAACCCGATGATGAACGGCTGGAAGGTCGTACTTTACGTGAGAACGTGGTTGATCCAAAGAGTGGAGAAGTTCTTTTCAAGAATGGCGAGACAACTGATGCGAAAATGATAAAGAGGCTTGCCAAAATCGGTAATCCTGTCAATATTAATCCTTTTGTCTCTGATCAATTCGATTATCTTTCTGCCGATGCAGAAGATAAGTATGTAATTGCCCAGGCCAATGCTCCACTAAAAGATAACAAAGAATTCGTGCGCGACCGGGTCTCCTGCCGCTACCACTCCGGTTTTATTTTCTCGACGCCTGAGTCAGTAGATTACATGGACGTTGCTCCACATCAAGTCGTTGGTATTAGCGCTGCGCTCATTCCATTCCTCGAGCATGATGATGCCAACCGCGCTTTGATGGGTTCGAATATGCAGGCGCAGGCTGTTCCGCTCGTTCGGCCCGAGATTCCTCTGGTTTCGACAGGTATGGAATACCACGCTGC
>DATGYJ010000462.1:0-4434 GCA_035298105.1 Anaerolineales bacterium
CCCGACTCCAAAGCCGTACAATCGATTACTGGGTTTCCGAAAAAGATTCAGGACAGGCAGAAGCGATTAACAAAGGGCTTGCGCGGGCAAAGGGTGAGATCCTGGCCTGGCTGAATTCAGATGATTATTATTTGCCGGATACGATCGCGGCGGTTGTAAAATGCTTTGAAGAGAACCCGGATGTGGTCATGGCCTATGGCGATATGCTGGCCGTGGATGGGAATGGACAGACGATCAACGTTTTGAAATATAAACAATTATCTTTGGAAGATTTGCTCTGTTTTCAGATCATCGGACAACCCAGTGTTTTCTTTCGACGCGCCGCCCTTGAAAAAACGGGATTGCTGGAAACCACTTTCCATTTTATGCTCGATCATCATCTCTGGATTCGCCTGGCGCAACAAGGCAGGATCCTGCATGTTCCGCAAATCTGGTCCGCGGCACGTTATCATGCCGAAGCGAAGAATCGAGCCAGGGCGGCTGAGTTCGGGCGTGAAGCGTTCCGCGTGTTGGATTGGGCGCGGGGTCAGCCAGATTTAGCGGAAGCACTGTCAGGCGTGAAAAGACGGGCACTCGCCTCTGCCTATCGCTATGATGCGCGTTACCTGCTCGATGGAGGGCAGCCTGCAGCCGCATTGGGCGCCTGGTTCCATGCGTTGTTCATCCACCCGCCGACTGCATTGGCGCGCTTGAATCTACTTGTTTCTGCAATCCTCAATTTGATCGGCTTGAACAAGCTGCGTGATGAAGTTCTTCGGCTCCGGCAGCGGATGTTTTCGGGGGATAAGTAGAAGGCTGAATCTGATAAAATACTTCGGCTTATGTCCCAGACCGCCTTTTTTTCATCCCGCCTGGTGCGGACCATTGCGCTTGTTTTGATCTTTGGCGCGGCGCTCGCCATCCGCCTTTACGACCTGACTGACCTGCCGCTTGATTTTCACCCCACCCGCCAGCTGGTCTCAGTGATCAAAGCGCGCGGTCTGTATTATGAAACCCAGCCTGATGGTGTTTCCACCTGGAAATTAGAGACTGCTATCCGGATGGCAAAACTCAAAGCGGATGTAGAACCAGTGGTCTTTGAGCGCCTGGTCGCTTTCACCTATGGTTTCACCGGCGAACAACTCTGGGTCGCGCGCATCTATTCCTCGCTGTTCTGGCTGATCGGCGGGATTTTTCTTTTTCTAGTGGCGCGTGAATTTGTTGGGTTTGATGGAGCGCTTGTCTCTACAGCATATTATTTAATTTTCCCCTATACGATCATTGCCAGTAGAAGCTTTCAGCCCGATCCTTTGATGGTGATGCTGATGCTGGGCTTTTGGTGGGCGTTCGCACGCTGGACGCGTTCCTCATTCTGGATGGATGCGATCCTCGCGGGCCTGTTGGGCGGGCTTGCGATCTTCATAAAGTTTTCTGCCGCCTTTTTTGTGATCGGCAGCGCGCTGGGACTGGTCCTGTCGCGCTTTACCCTACGGAATTTGTTCCGGAATGTCCAGGTGTGGATCATTGGGTTGCTCGGCGCACTGCCCGCTGCGATTTATCTGGTAAATGGAATTTTTATTAGCGGTGACCTGACGAAACAATTCAGCGGACGTTTTGTCCCGGCGCTATTATTGAGTCCTTATAACTATCTGCAATGGGAAACAAAAGCAAATATGGCTGCAGGTGGGATCTTCATCATGCTGGGTCTGCTCGGCTTCTTCCTGGTTAAAGATAGAGGCATGCGGATCTTCCTGTATGGCTTATGGGGTTCCTACATCTTATACGGACTTTTCTTCGATTATCACATTGCGACCCATGATTATTATCATTTGCCGTTCATCCCTATCGTGGCACTGTCCCTGGCGCCGCTGGGGCAGTGGTTCTTTGCACGCTTAGCGGAGGGCTTCTCTGAAAGGGAAGTTGCTGTGCAGCGTCGGCTGAGAAGCGCTGTCTGCGTTATCCTGATCTATGGTTTGTTCTCTGTGATATGGAGTGTCCGCAACCAAATGAAGGCGGTGGATTATCGGCCTGAAGCAGCCATGTGGGCGGAGATCGGTGAGCAATTCGACGAAGGCGCCCGCGTGATTGCCCTGACTCAAGATTACGGTTCGCGCCTGCAATACTGGGGTTGGCGGACGGCCTCGACCTGGCCGTATGTGGGAGATATAGGGTACGCTAATCTGCGGGAGGGAGCTTTCTCCTTCGATGATCTGTTCAATCGTTACTCATCAAAAATGAGTTATTTTCTTGTGACCGATTTCGATGAATTCGACCGGCAGCCAGAACTCAAAGAACGTTTATTTAAATCTTATCGTGTCTCTCTTGAAGGGGATGGCTATTTGATCTTTGATTTAAAAAACCCGATACGACAGGATTCAAATGGCTCATGACCTCGCCGCATGTTTCCGTCATCATACCAGCCTATAATGAAGAGGATTTGATTGCCAGCACTTTGGACTGTTTGCATACCTATCTTTCGAAGCGTTCTGAAGAGTATGAAATCATTGTCGTGGATGATGGGAGTCGGGACAGGACCGTTGAGTCTGTTCAGGCGTGGCAAAAAAACAATCCTGCCGGTCTGCGCCTGCTGGTCAATCCCCGGAACATGGGCAAGGGTTTTTCCATTCGCCGCGGTGTGCTGGAAAGCCGCGGCAGTTTCATCATTTTTATAGACGCTGACTTGCCGTATGAGCTGGATGCCATCGATGATTTCTTGAAAGCCCTTGGAAATGGCTATGACCTTGCGATTGGTTCACGCGTCCTGCCCGGCTCACAGGTAAAAGGTGTGCCTGTATTACGTTTTGTTTCTGGTCAAATTTTCTCGTGGATGGTACAGGTAGTGTTATTTCCAGGCCTGCCAGATACGCAATGCGGGTTCAAGAGCTTTAAGTCTGCTGCTGCAAAGGAAATTTTTCAGCGTTCGACGATCGGTGGTTTCGGTTTTGATGTGGAGATGCTCTACGTGGCGCGTAAACGGAAATTGGCCATTCAACCGGTTGCGGTGCGTATGATCGATCATCGCCATCGCAGCCGCGTCCGTTTGATCATTGACTCGTTCAAGATGTTCGCCAACCTGTTTATGGTCCGCTGGAACGACTTGCAAGGCAGATATGAGTAGGAGATCGCAGATTGTCTTTTGACTACCATTCCGTCGCAGGCGATTATCAATATCGTGCCTTGCATTCAGGGCATCCGATGCAGCGTTTCTGGCATCGCGGCAAACTGATGATGATCGATGAATTGATCCGCCCTCACTTGCAGGCTGGTTCACGCCTGCTTGAGATCGGATGTGGAGCAGGCAACCTGCTATTACAGGCTGTCGTGAAGGGCAGTTACCCGGTTGCACTGGACTTGTCGATGCAGGCGCTGACCTTTGTTCGGGAACGCCTGGAGGCAGCCAAGTCAAATACGGCAGCGCCGGGCGGCTTTGCCTGTACCCAGGCAGTTGGAGAAGCTCTGCCCCTGGTGGATGATAGTTTCGACTGCATCCTGATATCGGAAGTGATCGAACACCTGGAGGCGCCGCAAATCTCCATCCGCGAGGCCGTGCGTGTGCTTCGCCCGGGCGGACGCCTCCTGATCACTACACCGAATTACCGCAGTTTTTGGCCTCTCATGGAGTGGGCTGTTGACCGGTTGAATATGGCGCCAAAAATGGCAGGAGAACAACATATTAGTCGTTTCCACCCTTCTTCTCTGCAGAAGATGCTCATGGAATTAGGGTTAAGCCTGGAATATTCCGGTTCCATTTATAATCTGAGTCCATTTCTCTCTCTCGTTTCTACAGAACAGGCCAGGCGTCAGCTCAAGCGCGAGCTGAATGGTCGCTCCCTATTCGGTATGATCCTGGTAGCAGTAGCCGTTAAACCTTGAAGCTTGAATGAAACCATGAAAGATCCGTCATTGCCTATCAAACAGAGATTTTCCGGCGAACAGTTCTTCAGACTCGTTCTCTTGATCGGTATCTGTACCACTTTCGCTGTACTGGCTTTATATGCCTATCTTGGCACATTTTCGCGTTACGGGAGTGATGATTACTGCCTTTCCGCTTTTTTTTTGCAGGATCACCTCTTAAACGCCATGATCCTCCGGTATTTCGACGCCTCGAGCCGGTATACCAACATCCTCTTTATCGGTCTCGTTGACAAAATCCTTGGTTGGCATAATGTCGCGATCCTGCCTGGTTTGATGCTGGCCCTGTTTGTTCTGGGGCTATACCTGTTCCTAAAAGCGATCGCGGAAATGCTCGAATTGAGATGGAGCCGCTGGATGATGCTCTTCCTGTCGTTTTTCATTGTCTATTTTTCGATTACACAGGCTCCCAATTTATACGAAACCTTATACTGGCGTGCGGGCATGACGTCCCATTTTGCACCGCTGGTATTTCTGCCGTTTTTCGGTACCTTTTTATTGCGACAAATCAGGAACGCTCAGAAATCCACTCCACCCCTTTGG
>DATGYJ010000463.1:0-2568 GCA_035298105.1 Anaerolineales bacterium
GGTCGTCTGGCGAGCCATATTCACAAAATCGGTGTACACCAGGAAGACTTCATCCACTTCGCCTTTAATGAAGTCATCGACTACCAGCCTGCCGATTGCAGAGACGGTACTGAATTTGGGCGCAGAGGGCAGATTACTAAAGTCTGCAATGATCGGTTTTCGCATGCGCAGGAGTAAGTCGCGTCCTTTGCGCCCCACGGTAATATATTTGACGGGAAGATGGTATTTGTCAAAGCGCTGCAAGACAAAACGAATGACGTTTGTATTGTAGGCGCCGGCCAGGCCCCGGTCCGCGGTCATGACAATGACAAGGGCATTGCGCGGATCGGTACGCGCCGTCAATAGCGGGTGCAGCTTTACGGTGCCGGGTTGATTCGTGATGTGCATCATCACTTGCCAGGCTTTCATCGCGTAGGAACGGGTGGCGGTCAAGGCCTGGATAGCCTTGCGCACTTTTGCCGCGCTGACAGCCTCCAGGGCACGCGTCACCTGCGATATGTTCTTGACACTTTTGATGCGAAGTCGCATCTCACGCGCAGATGCCATGGTTTACGCCTGCCAGGAATGGCGGAAAGCCTCGAGGGCTTTGGTCATATTTGCCCGGTTGCTATCGGTGATCGATTTCCTGGCTACAATATCCCGCCCGATTTCGGGATGGGATGATTCCATATATTTGATCAGGTCAGATTGCCATTGTGCCATGCTCGCCACAGGGACCTGGTCGGCATAGCCATTGGTCCCTGCAAACAACACGATCACCTGATCTGAAAGGGACATTGGGGAATATTGCGGCTGTTTAAGGATTTCCTGCATGCGCTGACCGCGCCCAAGCTGTTGTTGCGTAGCCTTATCGAGGTCCGAAGCCATCAAGGCAAATGCAGCCAGCTCACGATAAGAAGCCATATCGAGGCGCAGGCGACCTGCGACCTGCTTCATGGCTTTCGTCTGCGCGTCGCCGCCGACACGCGAGACAGAGATACCCACGTTGACGGCCGGACGAATGCCGGCATTGAACAAGTTGCTCTCGAGATAGATCTGTCCATCGGTAATGGAGATCACGTTCGTCGGAACGTAAGCAGAAACATCTCCCAGCAGGGTTTCGATGATTGGCAAGGCTGTCAGGGAACCGCCCGTGCCTTTCACTTTGATGATCTTATGATCATCCGGCTTGCTCATTTGCTTGCGAGCTTTTTCGGCCTCATCTTTGGAGATCGGTCCCGTATAAACTTTCCCATCGATTGAGTCTTTTTCAGAAGCCAGTGAATCGCCGAAATCTTTCTTCACGATCACATATTTATTTGCAAGCCGCGCGGCCCGCTCCAGCAGCCTTGAATGCAGGTAGAACACGTCACCGGGGTAAGCTTCACGCCCGGGCGGGCGGCGCAGAAGCAACGAGACCTGGCGATATGCCCAGGCATGCTTGGAAAGATCATCATAAATGATGAGGGCATCCCTGCCCGTCTCCATGAACTCTTCACCGATGGCACAGCCGGAATAAGGTGCGATGTACTGCAAAGCCGCAGATTCATCCGCTGCAGCAACTACGACGATCGTGTGGTCCATGGCCCCATCTCGTTCCAGAATACCCACGGTTCGGGCAACCGCCGCTTTTTTCTGGCCGATCGCCACATAGATGCAGATCAGGTCCTTGCCGCGCTGATTGATGATCGCATCGATCGCAATGGCTGTTTTCCCGGTCTGGCGGTCGCCAATGAGCAGTTCACGCTGGCCGCGTCCAATCGGGATCATCGCATCGATAGACTTGATGCCCGTCTGAACAGGAGTATCCACATCCTGGCGCTGCACCACACCGGGTGCAATGCGCTCGATCGGCCGAAAGCCGGTTGTCGCAATCGGACCTTTGCCGTCAATGGGCTCACCCAGAGCATTCACGACGCGTCCGATCATCGCATTTCCAACCGGCACTGAAGCAATACGGCCCGTCCCGCGCACAGACATGCCCTCGATGATGCCCCCATAATCACCCATGACGATCACGCCGACACTATCTTTTTCAAGGTTGAAGGCTGTCCCCATCACGCCATTGGCAAACTGGACTAGTTCCTGGGCTTTTACATTCGCAAGGCCATGCACGCGCGCAATCCCGTCCCCTGCTTCCATCACCGTACCAATATCACTAATATTGATTTCAGGCTCAAATCCTTCAATTTGCTTCTGCAAATCTCCCGCAATTTGCTTGATCAAATCTGTCATCAATTCCTCCAGGCGAGAATTCGTATTACGTACAACAGCCCGGATAAGCCAATTATCCGGGCGGATGTGTTATTTTCCATTAAAGCCCCTTCGTGAGGAGCCGCACAATCGAACCAATGATACCTGAAAGAACCTTCATTGTCTAGTTACCAAGTGCAACCTAATCATTGTGACTTAAAATTTTAACGCGAACGCATCATTAACCTCCATAACCCTTGTCAATTGACTACGTTAGACTATACTACCGCTTGTTTAATCAAGAAGTATGCTTATTTCAGAGATTTATTCACTGAATCAAGTAAAGTATTGGGCAATGATGTAGCACTCAGTTACAGATAACTTTGATTGACAAGG
>DATGYJ010000464.1:0-23478 GCA_035298105.1 Anaerolineales bacterium
GCGCTATTACAGGCGAATCGGCTCCGGTCGTGCGTGAAGCGGGTGGCGATCGTTCCGCGGTCACAGGTGGGACTCGTCTTCTATCTGACTGGCTCATTGTTCGCGTGAGTACAGATCCAGGAGAAGGGTTCCTTGATCGCATGATCAGCCTGGTCGAAGGCGCAAAACGTCAGAAGACGCCGAACGAGATTGCGCTCAATATTCTGTTGGCGGGCTTTACGATCATCTTCCTTGTCGTTTGTGCCACACTCCTGTCCTACTCGCTCTATAGCGTGAATGCCACCGGACAGGGCACACCCATTACGATCACAGTTCTGATCGCGTTGCTGGTCTGTCTCATCCCAACCACCATTGGCGGGTTGCTCTCTGCGATTGGCATTGCCGGCATGGACCGCATGATTCAACGTAACGTCATTGCGATGTCAGGTCGCGCGGTGGAAGCCGCTGGTGATGTGGACGTACTCCTTCTCGATAAGACCGGTACGATCACGCTCGGCAACCGTCAGGCGGTGGAGTTTGTTCCTGTGAGTGGGGTCGATGTGCGAGAATTAGCGGAAGCTGCGCAGCTCGCCTCGTTGGCGGATGAAACTCCCGAAGGGCGTTCCGTTGTCGTACTCGCCAAGGATAGGTTTGGAATGCGCGGGCGTGTGATGGGGTCAAGTGACGAGGCGCCCGAGGGAATGCACTTTGTCCCGTTCACCGCACAGACGCGCATGAGTGGTGTTGACTTCGATGGCACATCCATCCGCAAAGGCGCGCCCGATACGATGATCGCGTTGGTCCAATCCAATGGCAATCATTTGCCGACGGACTTGAAACCTGCCGTAGATAGCATTGCCCGTACCGGTGGCACGCCTCTTGTGGTAGCGCGTAACAATAAGGCGCTGGGTGTCATTCATCTGAAGGATATTGTGAAAGGTGGCATCAAGGAACGCTTCGCGCAGTTGCGCAAGATGGGTATCAAGACCGTGATGATCACAGGCGATAACCCACTGACCGCGACCGCAATTGCGGCAGAGGCAGGCGTGGATGACTTCCTTGCACAAGCCACACCCGAAGCAAAGCTGAAATTGATCCGCGAATATCAAACCGGTGGCAAACTGGTCGCGATGACAGGCGATGGCACGAATGATGCTCCCGCCCTCGCCCAGGCGGATGTGGCCGTAGCTATGAACACAGGCACGCAGCCCGCGCGCGAGGCCGCAAACATGATCGACCTGGATAGCAACCCGACGAAGTTAATTGAGATCGTTGAAATCGGCAAGCAACTCCTGATGACGCGTGGGGCGCTTACAACCTTTAGCCTCGCTAACGACATAGCAAAATACTTTGCCATTATCCCTGCGGCTTTTGCGTCAACCTATCCGGTGTTGACCACGCTGAACTTCATGAGGCTTGCCACCCCGGAGAGCGCGATCCTTTCTGCCGTTATTTTCAATGCGCTCATCATCATGGCTCTCATCCCATTGGCACTCCGCGGCGTACCGTATCGTCCCGTTGGCGCGGCGCAACTCTTGCGCGATAACCTGCTGATCTACGGCGTGGGGGGATTGATTGCTCCGTTCATCGGAATTAAGTTGATTGATATGCTTCTAGTGGCATTGCACCTAATGTAGAACCACCTGGAGATTATTATGTCTAAAGATGTTAGTCCAAAATGGTGGCAGGTGTATCTCACCTTACCGTTGCTGGTTGCACTGTTCTTAGTGGATAGTCGGCTCAATGTCTCGACCCGCGGACACCAGGCGGTGCAGATTGGAATCGTCCTGCTCGTCTATGGACTCATCCATTTGTGGTTGAAAGCCAACGCAACTGCTTTATCAAGAATGGATCGAGAAGAAGGCTCCAGAAGAATCACTGTAATTCAATTTCCTCCATCTCAACTGCCTGAATCAAGCAGCGAAAGGCACCTGCTGTTCCAACTTCCTGAATCAGAAATAAAAGGTATGTTGAGTGATACGTTTGAAATAGACTACATTGACGCTGTATCTTTCCCGGTTGATAAAGTCTCGCAAGAATCGAAAAAGGAATAAAAATGGTTTCACAACTTCGTCCCGCATTTCTTATGCTTCTGATTTTCACGGTCATCACCGGTGTGATTTATCCGCTCGTGGTAACAGGCATAGCTCAAGTAGCTTTTCCTCATCAAGCCAACGGCAGCCTGATCGTGATTAACGGCAAGAGCTATGGCTCGGAATTGATTGGTCAGCAGTTCGCTGATCCAAAATATTTCTGGGGACGTCTCTCTGCGACCGGTGACTTTCCGTACAATGCTTTCAATGCTGAGACGTTGACTGGTTCCTCCGGCTCGAATTATGGACCGCTGAACCCCGCCCTAAAGGATGCCGTACAGGCGCGCATTGACGCCCTCAAAGCTGCCGACCCGGGTAACACCGCACCAATCCCGGTAGATCTGGTCACTGCCTCAGGCAGTGGGCTTGATCCGCACATCAGTGTCGCTGCGGCGTTGTATCAAGTCCATCGCGTGGCACAGGCCCGAGGTCTGAGTGACAACGCAGTGAAAGCGCTTATGGACAAGTACACCGAGGGGCGTCAGTTCTTCATACTTGGTGAGCCGCATGTCAACGTGCTGAAACTCAATCTTGCATTAGATGGTGTGCAATAGCGAATCACTAACCGCTGATTACTCAGGTTATCGGCGGTTAGTGTATTCTTGAGTATAGTGAAAAGATTACGATCCATGAGGAACAATGCCATGAAGAAAATCAAGCTTACACCGAACATGTTAGCAAATGGTTTGCGGGGAATGCTAACAGTAGTAGTCCTCACCATCCCTATGTGGTTGATCGGCAGAGCTGTACTTGGTGAAGCAGTGATCGGTTTACTCTACCTTGCACCAATTGCCTGGAGCGCAAGCAAGTGGGGGCAAGCCGCGGGGATGAGCGCCGCGCTGACAGCTGCCCTGTGCTTTGATTTCTTATTCATTCCACCTTTCTATACCTTTGCCGTAGGCAGCCTGGAAGGCTGGCTTGTGCTGATCATATTCTTCGCGATAGCCATTGTGGTTGTAGGACGCATCCAGGATAGTTTGTCCAAAGCGCGTGAAGCCACATTCATGTATGAGTTAAGTTCAGCGCTCGCAAACGCGCGCACACAGGATGCGGTTGCTCATACCACAGCGCGGTACATCAGACAGCTTTTTCAGGCATCGCAGGTCAACGTGACATTCCGGCAATCAAAAGAAGCTCCTCGCATTGCAGTGAGTGAACCACAAGATAAGACGATGGAGGGGCGGCCTGACCGCATCCTGCCGATCCTGAATGCATGGGGATTGGTAGGTGAGATCCAAATACAGGGCAGCGAATTCGCAGATCTGCCAGCAGAGGACAGTCACTTGCTCCAAAATTTTGCATTACAGGCAGCCAGGGCTTTCGAGCGCACCTACTCTCCCGAAATGGAAAAAACAGGAAACGCCTCAGTCGCTGGCGCACCTGCGCAATGAACAGAGGTTGTCAGGCGATTATTGATTCAGTAGGCTATGATTACGGATATCGCCGAGTTTTTGTCGTTATAATGGATTTAGGCTATGCCATCGTCTAAGAATTCCTGACTTGTCTGGATGGATTACAATAGCGTTCATGGAAAAACCACGTGACTCCGAGGAATCTCAGTCTAATGGGGGGTTTCTTAACCTGAATCGAATCGCTGGTCAAGAGCTAAAACGTTCCTGGCGCACCTGGTTGATCGGTCATCCTCTGCCCACCGCCGATGCGCCCAATCAGAGGATTGGCAAGGCGGTGGGACTGGCGGTCTTTGGCGCAGACGCCTTATCCTCCATCGCCTATGCCCCCCAGGAGACACTGGTCATCCTGGCGGCTGCAGGTTCACAGGCATTCGGCTATGCCTTTCCCATTTCGCTGGTTATCACCATTTTGCTTGCGATTGTCACCATCTCTTATCAACAAACCATTCATGCCTATCCAAATGGGGGTGGCGCCTATACCGTTGTGAAGGAAAATTTAGGGATCACACCCGCGCTGGTGGCTGGCGCAGCTTTGCTCACCGATTACACCCTGCTCGCTGCAGTCGCAACTTCCTCGGGTGTAGCACAGATCGTTTCTGCCTTCCCTGTCTTGTTTCCTTATCGAGTATGGATCGCTGTAGGTTTGCTGGGATTGATCGCCGTTGCCAACTTGCGTGGTGTGAAAGAATCAGGAAATACATTTGCTGCACCCACATACTTTTTCCTCGCCATGACAGTTTTGGCAGTGGGAACTGGTTTCATCCGATACTTGAATGGCAGCCTGGGTCTTGTGATCGATCCGCCACCCATCGAAACCCTTTATACAGAACCATTGACTCTCTTTTTGCTGTTGCGCGCCTTTTCCAATGGCACCACAGCACTTACGGGGGTGGAGTGTATTTCGAACGGCGTAACAGCCTTCAAAGAACCCCGCGCTCACAATGCCGCATTGACCATGGTTTGGATGTCTGGGCTTTTGGGTATCCTTTTCATCGGCATCACATATTTGCTTGGCGCCATCGGGGCAGTTCCCTCCGAGTCTGAAACCGTGATCTCGCAACTCGCTCGCACTACGTTCGGGAATCGCGGCTGGCTATACCTCGGAACGATAACCGCTACAACCATTATTCTGGTATTGGCCACAAATACAGCCTTTGCAGATTTCCCACGCTTAAGTGCCATTATCGCTGAAGATGGGTATATGCCTCGGCAATTGACCTATCGCGGCAGCCGGCTGGTGTTCTCGCGCGGCATTATCACCCTTACAGCCGTGGCATCCTTTCTTATCATTATTTTTCATGCCAGTGTAACTGCTCTTGTTCCACTCTGGGCAGTGGGCGTCTTTCTTTCCTTCACCCTTTCGCAGGCCGGGATGGCGCGTCACTGGTGGAATAACCGACAACTCGCGACCAATCCAATTTCCGAGAAAGAGAAAAGGCGGCGCTACATTCCCGGTTTGCAGTGGAAGTTGGCAATTAATAGTCTTGGTTC
The DNA here is from genome assembly GCA_035298105.1 of Anaerolineales bacterium. Lineage (GTDB taxonomy): Bacteria > Chloroflexota > Anaerolineae > Anaerolineales > Villigracilaceae > Defluviilinea. The sequence goes on from DATGYJ010000464.1 coordinate 4,976, forward strand.
GGTCACCACTGCGATCGTCACATTGATCTTCGCCATTACGAAGTTTGCCGACGGTGCCTGGATCATTGTCTTGCTCCTCCCTACCATTGTGATCAGTTTCTTTGCCATTCACCGCCATTACGCCTCTTTGGCTCACGATCTTTCTTTGGAGCATTATGGGCAGCCGCCTCCCGCCAAGCGGCACCGGGTCATCATACCTATTTCCACGATCCATCAGGGCACGCTGGAGGCACTGAATTATGCCTCATCCCTCTCGGATGATGTGACCGTTGTGCACATCTCGATCGATCCGGATCAGACTGGAAAGCTAAGGCACAAGTGGAGTTGGTGGGGCAAGGGCGCGCGGCTGGTGGTGATCGAGTCTCCTTACCGAACGTTCCTCGAACCCTTTTTGGAATATGTGAATGAACTCTGCACCATCTTACAACCCAACGAGCGGCTGACGATTGTCGTACCTCAATTCATCCCCAAGCATTGGTGGCACAATTTATTGCATACGCAGACGGCTTTCTGGCTGCGCTTTATGTTATTGAACAAAAGAGGCATTGTTATTATCGAAGTTCCCTATCAGGTGCATTAAACAATCTATGGCATCGCAACCTGTTCGACCTGATCCTGACGAGCTGCTCAAACAAATACAGGCAGAGGAGCGGGCGCGCAAACGCGGGACTTTGAAGATTTTCCTTGGCTATGCCGCCGGCGTAGGCAAGACCTATGCCATGCTCGAAGCTGCGCATCAACGGAAAGCACAGGGGATTGATGTTGTTGTCGGTTATGTTGAAACCCATAAACGGATTGAAACCGAAGCAAAGCTCGAAGGGTTGGATGTTCTGCCGCGCAAGCAGGTGGAATATCACAATGTAGTATTACCCGAATTGGATGTGGATGCCGTTTTCAAGCGTCGCCCTCAATTGGTTCTGGTGGATGAATTCGCGCACACCAATGCGCCCGGTTCGCGTCATCCCAAGCGTTATCAGGATGTGGAAGAAATTCTCGGCGCAGGTATTGACGTGTACACCACGTTCAATATCCAGCATCTCGAAAGTTTGAATGACGTTGTCGCGCAGGTAACAGGCGTCATTGTGCACGAGACTGTTCCTGATAGCCTCATTGACCAGGCCTCTGAAATCGAGGTGATTGACTTGCCCCCCGATGAGTTGCTTAGTCGCCTCAAAGAAGGCAAAGTCTACATCCCTGAGCAAGCTGCCCGCGCCATACAGAAATTTTTTCGCAAGGGGAATCTGACGGCTCTGCGGGAAATGGCTTTTCGGCGGGCAGCCGAGCGCGTGGATAACCAGATGCGCGATTACATGGAAATTAGCGCCATTCCCGGTCCATGGCCTGCCACCGAGCGCTTGATGATTTGTATTAGTGGACACCCCATCAGTGAGCGTCTCGTCCGTGCGGGTCGCCGTTTGGCAGATGAACTGAAAGCAGAATGGTTCGCGGTCCATGTCCAGACACTCGACCGCCGGCGCTTTTCTGCAGTAGGAGCGGAAAACATTGCCCGTTCGCTGCGCTTGGCTGAGGACCTGGGTGCTATGGTTCGCCAGGTTGAAGGTCAGAACGTTCCGGCCACGCTGGTTGACTTCGCCCGCAAAAATAATGTCACTAAGATTGTTACCGGAAAACCCTTGCGTTCGCGCTGGAAGGAAATAGTATCGGGTTCCCTCACGAATGATCTTATCCGCTTGAGCGGACACATTGATGTTTATATCGTAAGCGATCCAAGCGGACCTCTGCCCGCGCCGATCACTCCTGTTCTGCGTCCAACGAGCTCATGGCCGCGCTATGTTTTGAGTATCTTGCTTGTAGCCCTCATTACATTTATTTCGTTGCCAATTTATGGCAACATACATTCCACGAACCTGGTGATGCTCTATCTGGCGGGGGTGGTGATTTCTGCCCTTTACCTGGGTCGCGGTCCTTCTATGTTAGCCTCCATTTTGAGTGTGCTGGCTTTCGACTACTTTCTCGTTGAGCCCCGCTATACATTTGCCGTCACAGATACAGAATATGTTATTACTTTCCTGGGGCTTTTTATTGTTAGCATTGCGATTAGCAGTCTGGCTGGGCGGGTGCGCGAACAGGTTGAAGCCATCCGTGCCCAGGAGCAACAGTCCTCAACGCTTTATGCGCTCAGCCGTGAATTGACCGTTTCACCTGATTTGGATACCGTATTGGCGAAAGTCATCGAACAGATCAGCCAAACCTTCAACCGCCACGCAGTGATCCTGCTTCCACAGGGAGGCGGGCTGGCAGTTCGTGCTGCAACCACAGGTTTCATCCTCGACCCCGATGAGCAGGCTGTAGCCACCTGGGCTTATGAGAAAAACCGAGTGGCAGGACGTGGCACTGATACCCTTCCAGCAGCGAAGATCCGTTATCAGCCTCTCAATGTCGCTGGGCGTGCGGTGGGAGTGCTGGGTGTAAGACCAGATGAGGCTCGCTACCTCAACTTGACCCAGCGGGAACTCCTGGATGCTTATGCCAGCCTGGCTGCTCTCGCGATTGAACGCGCTCAGTTGGCTGAACAAGCCAGACAGGCTGAGATCGCCTCAGCCACCGAAAAACTGCAAACTGCTCTCCTCAACTCGATTTCACATGACTTGCGGACTCCGCTCGTTTCGATCACAGGCGCGCTGACCAGCCTTGATGAACAGGCGGAAAGCCTCAACGATGAATATCGCCGCAGTCTCGTCGGCACGGCGCGTGAAGAAGCTGATCGCCTGAATCGACTGGTCGGCAATCTGCTTTCCATGACACGCATCGAAAGCGGCGCCATCTCACTTCATCTCGAGCCTGGTGATATGCAGGATGTGATCGGTACTGCCCTTGAGCAGCTTGGTAAACGCATTGAGGATCACGAAGTGAAAGTGAATGTCCCTATGGATTTTCCACTTGTCCCAATGGACTTCAGCCTCATCGTACAAGTCGTTGTAAACTTATTGGAGAACGCCGTCAAGTATTCGACCAAAGGTTCTCTGATCGAAGTCTCTGCTTCGCTTCTGGATCAGAAAGCCCGCCTTGAAATTATGGATCGTGGAGTAGGTATCCCGCCTGAGGACCTGACGCGCGTCTTTGACAAGTTCTACCGTGTTCAACGTCCTGAAAGTGTCAGCGGAACGGGCTTGGGACTCTCCATCAGCAAAGGAATTGTGGAGGCGCACCACGGTCTGATCTATGCCAATGCCAGAGATGGTGGCGGAACTGTCATCACCGTTGAATTGCCCTTGCAAAGTGCCGCCTGATTATTCAAGCCGAAGGTTAGAATTAAGTCTGCAATTCATTCCAAAGGTTTAATAAAGTATGAAACCAGCGGCAAACAGCAAACAGGAATAAATTAAATGACGGAAGCGGGACAGCGGGTTCTTGTTGTAGACGATGAAAACTCCATCAGGCGCTACTTGCGTGCTGCTCTGAGCGCGCAGGGATTTGCGGTCTACGAAGCTGCGAATGGACAGGAAGCCATCACAGGTGTTATCACCAACCATCCAGACATCATCATTCTCGATCTTGGACTGCCTGATTTCGATGGCATTGAAGTGACGCGCCGTTTGCGCGAATGGTCTCAGACACCCATCATTATCCTCTCTGTGCGGGAAGACGAGAATGACAAGATTGCCGCCCTGGATGCCGGCGCAGATGATTACCTCACCAAACCGTTTGGCACGGGCGAACTTATGGCGCGTATGCGCGTGGCTTTGCGAAGGCAGAGCAGCAAGCCGGATGATCCCGTTCTCCAGGTTGACGATCTGAAGATGGATATAGCCCGCCATCTCGTTACAGTGGATGAAGATCAGATCTCGCTGACGCCAACTGAATATGAAATCCTGCGCCTGCTTTTGCAGAATGCAGGCAAAGTTCTTACGCATCGCCAGCTGCTCAGGCAGGTATGGGGGACGGCATACGAGAGTGAAATGCATATTCTACGGGTCAACATCAGCAACCTGCGCCGCAAAATCGAGCCAGATCCCACACGCCCGCATTATCTATTGACGGAACCAGGTGTGGGTTATCGCATTCGAGTGTAAGTTTTCGAAGGGCCTCTGATTTAAGTTGTCATCGAGAGGGGTATCGTCTATCAATCGTCCCACGAGCATCGTTAAGAATATCCCAGTGCCCTCAATAAATCGAAGCTGCAGAAAGAAAAATGCCTTCATCAGAGTGAGGGGGCACCCTGACGCCTATCCTGCGCTGGAAATGCTTGTCATGGTCGCAAAACTCAAAGCTTCCATTTATGAAAGTCTAAAGTTCTATTTATGAAACCCTGAAGCGAGGCGTGGAGAGTCCTCGTTAATCAACATATAGAGGACTATTGGTTTGGCTTTTCGGGTAAATGTCCTCAAATGAAATCTAAATTTGGATGGTTTGAGATGAATGCGATAAACAATTTGCCTAAGGAAGGTTCGATGGAACGAGTAATTCTTGATCCAGGAGATTTGAGGAACGCGGCAAACAATCTTTGTGAAAAGGCTTTGGATGATGCCAAAAGCCAGTTACACCCCTTGTTGCAAAATATCGAGCTGGATCGCCTGGACCAGCGCGGCGAGTTCCTGCAGGCTTTCAAAAGCGCACTGGAACAAAGGATTGCACGCAGATTGGCACTTTGGCAGCCCGGCATTCAGGCTGTTTTCAAGTATGAGGAGACACGTACAGAAAACATGGAAAATTGGGATGGTTCCATCCATCTCCTCGTAAAAGTGCCTCGGTTGTCGAGTGCTGTAAAGGCATTGGGAAGGAGGTTGGATAAAAGCCTGGTGAGGTACCTCAAACAATTGGGTTGGAAACGCTTCCGATCGCGCCAATCGATATTGGAGGTCCAGCAGGTCACGCCGAATGAGCTCCGCCATGCTATAGGTTATGGCGCACTTTTCTGCGCGGTATACACTGCACCGGTAAAAGTCTGGCCCCACAATTGAAGGGGTATAAATAAAAGTGCTCGCCATCAGAGTGAGGGGGGCACCCTGACGACGAGCACTAATATTTTACAGTATTTCGGGGAGCAGCCACATTACAAATGACTATCAATATCGTTGCATCCTTCCGCCACAGTGACCTGCAATTTTCCTCCTGCTTAGCATCCCATGCTCAGCGCCTATGATAAAATTCTTTTGCACCGCTCTTTGTCCTGACTGTTTCCCTGGCTGAAATGAACTCCCTAACAACTGAAATACTGATCTTAATCCTGCTCATTCTGACGAACGGACTTTTTGCACTATCGGAGATGGCAGTCGTTTCCGCGCGCAAAGTGAGGTTGCAACAACGGGCGAACGAGGGCAGCAAGGGGGCAAGAACCGCACTCAGTCTTGCCGTGCAGCCTACTCGTTTTCTTTCTACTGTTCAAATTGGGATTACTCTGATTGGTATTTTGAGCGGCGCATTTGGTGGGGCAACCATCGCCGAAACACTGGCCGCTTATTTTGCCCAATATCCCGCGCTGCAACCTTACAGTGAGGCAATCGGTGTTGGAATTGTGGTCACAGTAGTAACCTATTTTTCGCTTGTCATCGGGGAACTGGTTCCCAAGCGTTTAGCCCTTAACAATGCCGAGGGGATTGCAACCTCTGTTGCGCCAATCATGGAGTTTATAGCAAAAGTCACCAAGCCACTTGTCAGCCTGTTGAGCTTTTCCACTGAAATTCTCGTGCGTCTTTTGGGCATCAAATCCACCAGTGAACCAGCCATCACCGAAGAAGAGGTCAAGATCCTGATCGAGCAGGGAAGGCAATCGGGTGTGTTTGAGGACGTCGAACAGGAAATGGTCGAACGGGTGTTTCGTTTAAGTGATAGAACGGTAAACTCATTGATGGCTCACCGTTCTGAGATGGTCTGGCTGGATGTGGATGACCCGCTGGAAGTGAACATCAATAAAATCATTGCTTCCGGCCATTTCAACTTTGTCGTCTGTGAAGGTGATTTTGACCAGGTTCTTGGTATTTTGCGGGTCAAGGATTTGCTGGGTGCATATGCTGGCGGACATTCTGTTTCCATCAAAACTTCCTTGCAGATGCCTCCTTTTGTACCGGAAGGAATGAATGCTTTGGAAGTTTTGGAACGTCTGCGTCAAGTCAAATCTCCCCTGGCGTTAGTGGTGGATGAATACGGGACCATTGCTGGGATGGTGACGCTGACGGATGTGCTCGAAGCCATCGTTGGTGATATTCCAGGTATCGACGAGGAGGGAGAAGCCGAAGCTACGCAGCGTGAAGACGGCTCCTGGTTGCTGGATGGGATGATGTCGGTGGATGAATTGCAAATGCTTTTGGATTTGGATGAATTACCCGAGGAAGATCTGAACTATGATACGGTGGGGGGATTGTTTATGGCACAGTTGGGACGCATTCCAATGGTGGGCGATAACTTTGAGTGGCACAATCTTCGCTTTGAGGTAATGGATATGGATGGGCATCGAGTTGACAAGGTGCTGGTCATGCCGATGCCACTCACGCGCTAAAAAGCTTTGAAGCAAAAACACCTGCTCTTCATTCGCGATTTAACTACACGTCTCGTCTATCCTAACTTAGCCAGTATTGCATTCCAATCAGGCCCCTTAGGCATAACAAACAAACATTGCCCATCACTCTTTTCTTCCCACACTTGACCAATCGCGCGCTTTTCTTTGGTGTCATCATCACTCCGGACCACCGGGTGCGTTTTAGCCAGGCGGCGGCCTATGGTCGCATGGCGATGGCGGACCCGGAAACCGCCGCATTGTATAAGACTGTCGCAGAGGAGAAGGATAGACCTATCTTTGCTCTGCTGGTGGCGGACTTTTTCAATGCCCCGGTAGTGGATGAATTGGATGTCTCTGAATACCAGGGGACAATCAGCAGTCCGATCTATGTCCGCGCGCATGATGACTTCTCCGTCCAAAGCGTTCGCGTCATTATCACTGAGAATGGCGGGACGGAACTGGAATTAGGGGAGGCAACCATAGAGGCAGGCGGTACCGGGCGCTGGAAATATACGGGAAAGACCACTATTCCAGCAGGGACAAGCATCCGCATCCAGGTGATGGTGAAAGACCGCCCGGGTAATGTAACGAACAAAGAACAAACCAAAGTCTTGTAAGGGAATTGGTTTGAGAACAGCTTAACGGCGAGGTAAGCCTGTTCCAGAAAGAAAAGGTCTCTGAGCATTCAGGGACCTTTTTGCTTTTACTTGATACTCTCCCCGCCTAAATTTTGAGACAAACCTCATTCCACCTCTATTGCAAAGATCACAAATTTGTTGCTCTAAGAGCTGCGCGGCAGATTTAAGAATCTGATTTAGTATATAATACAGCACTTGTAATTATGAGGACTTGTTTTGTGTTGACATGATCGATCCGAAAGATAATCAGGAAACTTCATTCATCCATCGAAAAACTGAACATCAGCCAAGAAAAGATTTTGGGCACCTGCTGTTTGGTCGTTACCTGGCAACCGCAGATGCACCACACCAGACTATTGGGAAAGCAGTTGGTCTGGCCGTCTTTGCCTCCGATGCTCTTTCTTCGAGCGCCTATGCCATCGATGAAATTCTCATCGTCTTGATCCTGGCAGGCAGCGGGGCGTTGAGCATTTCGCTTCCCATCGCAATATCCATTATCGCGTTGCTGGTGATTCTTACGATATCGTACGAGCAAACGATCCATACGTATCCGGGTGGCGGTGGGGCTTACATCGTGGCGCGTGATAACCTGGGTGAAATTCCTGCCCTTGTTGCCGGAGCATCCTTGCTCGTGGATTATATTCTTACTGTCGCGGTTTCCATTTCATCCGGCGTGGCACAGATCACCTCTGCATTCCCTGAGCTGTACGATTTTCGGGTGGTCATAGCACTGGCATTGGTCGCTTTCATGACCGTTGTCAACTTGCGAGGTGTGAAGGAATCAGGTCAGGCTTTTGCCATCCCCACATACGTCTTCCTGGGCATGACCCTTCTAACCATCGGGGTCGGATTCTTCCGTTATTTCACAGGCACGCTCGGAACCGTTCCACCTGAAAGTGTCGAAGTCGCACATGCGGGTGAGCCGCTTCGTGTCATCACGCTATTTCTGATCCTGCGTGCATTTTCGGGTGGCTGTACTGCCCTGACGGGTGTGGAAGCCATTAGCAATGGCATCATGGCATTCAAAGAACCACGCAGCCGGAATGCAGGGCTCACTTTGATGTGGATGAGCGGCATCCTGGCGATCAATTTATTGGGTCTCACCTTTCTTGCCCATCAGGTTGGTGTGCTTCCATCCCATTTTGAAACCGGCTTTTCACAAATCGGCCGCGTAGTTTACAACCTGGGAAGTCCGCTCTATTTAGCCTTGCTTGGCTCGACCACCCTGATCCTGATTATGGCGGCAAATACCTCCTATGCGGATTTTCCGCGCCTTGCGGCTCTGGTGGCAGGCGATGCATTTCTGCCTCGTCAACTGCAATTCCGCGGCAGGCGTCTGGCGTTCTCGAACGGGATTACGGCATTGGCGGGGATTGCTTCCATTTTGATAGTCGTCTTTCGTGCAGAAACAAATGCATTGATCCCCTTGTATGCAATTGGCGTTTATCTTTCCTTCACCCTCTCGCAAAGCGGCATGGCGATCCGTTGGTTGCGCTCGGGGCATCTCCGGCTGGGTGAAACCTTCCAAAGGCATGGCATGCCCCTGTATTTCGACCCGAAGTGGAAAATGAAGATGTTCCTGAATGGACTGGGCGCAGTTGCAACTGCCATTGTCATGCTGGTATTTTCAATCACCAAGTTCCGGGAGGGCGCCTGGGTTGTTCTATTGCTCATCCCTTCGTTAATGGGGTTGTTCATGCTCATCCATCGCCATTATCGGACCGTGGCGAGTAGTCTCTCCCTTGAAAATTATGGTGAACCGCCCCCATACATGGCCCGCCATCGCGTGATCGTTCCGATGAGTGCTGTCCATCAAGGCACGCTGGCCGCGCTCCGCTATGCCCGCATGTTGTCTGATGATGTTACAGCCGTCCACGTCTCAATGGATCCCGCCGAGACGGAAAAAGTCCATCGGAGATGGGAGAGATGGGGACGCGGGACGCGCCTCGTCATTCTCGATTCACCTTACCGCCTCTTCCTGGAGCCATTGCTGGGTTACATCAATGAAATTCTCTCTACCCGGCAACCCAACGAGACGATCACCATCGTTGTCCCGCAGTTTATTGCCGGCAAAAAAGTCTATAAGGCGCTTCACATGCAGACCGCCGAAATGCTCCGCCGTGAACTGCTTGCAACGCCGGGTGTGGTCATTACCGAAGTCCCCTATCAGATTCCTTAGGCGTCGTCCAAATTCCATAATTTGGGCTATAATGATTATTGCTCCTCGCCATTAGCCATCATGTGCGGGAGTGTCTTTTTGTTGGTAGCAAGAGAAGTAATGTTAACCCCTGACAACAACCAAACTGAAATCATGCAGCGGCAAAGCGAATACACGCCGCCGCGCTCTTTGAGTCATTGGCTCATCGGGCGACCCTTGATGACAGCCGACGCGCCTCACCAGACGATTGGGAAAGCTGTCGGTCTCGCCGTCTTTGCCTCTGATGCACTCTCCTCCACTGCTTATGCAACCCAGGAAATCCTGGGTGTTTTGATTGCCGTAGGTTCGATGGCCTATGGATATGTCTTTCCTATTTCTATTGCAATTGTGGTTTTGCTGGCAATCGTCACCATTTCTTATGAGCAGACTATTCATGCCTACCCGGGCGGTGGCGGCGCCTATATTGTTGCCCGCGATAACCTGGGTGAGCTTCCCGCTCAGACGGCCGGCGCGGCGTTATTGACGGATTACATCCTGACTGTGGCGGTCTCGGTCTCTTCGGGAATTGCTCAAATTGTCTCGGCGTATCCCGGTCTTTTCCAATACCGCGTCTATCTGGCGGTGGGCGCAGTTCTATTGATTATGGTCGTCAATTTGCGCGGGGTAAAAGAATCGGGTGCGACCTTTGCCATCCCCACCTATTTCTTCCTGATTATCATGACTACAACCGTGGCACTTGGTCTATTCCGTTATTTTACCGGATCACTGGGAGCTGTGATTGATCCTCCCGAACTTCACATTACAAATATAGTTACCGCTATCACTCCATTTCTGCTTTTGCATGCCTTTGCAAACGGGACCACAGCCTTGACGGGTGTGGAAGCCATCTCGAATGGGATTACTGCTTTTAATGAGCCGCGCAGTCGCAACGCAGGCATCACCTTGATATGGATGTCGCTCGTTCTTGGTTCGCTTTTCCTGGGCATTTCATATCTAACCGGACACATTGGCGCAGTATTTTCTGAAGAAGAAACGATCATCTCGCAGCTGGCGCGCACCGTCTATAACGGGCGTGGGCTGCCCTATATCGCGCTCATTTGGGGAACAACGGTTATTCTCATCATGGCGGCAAACACTGCTTTTGCAGATTTTCCGCGTCTTGGCGCTTTGCACGCGAATGATGGGTTTCTTCCCAAACAATTGACATTCCGTGGAAGCCGCCTGGTTTATTCCAACGGGATCATTACACTTTCGATCATCGCTTCACTGCTCATCATTATCTTTCAAGCGAGCGTAACACGCCTGATCCCTCTCTATGCGATTGGCGTCTTTCTCTCCTTTACCCTCTCCCAAACCGGCATGGCGCGCCGCTGGTGGAAGGTGGGGCACCTCAAAGAAGGGGAGAAAATCGTCGAGCCTGGGTCAGTTTTACAATTTGAAGAAGGCTGGCGCTTCAAGATGTTTGTCAATGGATTTGGGGCTGTGTGTACAGCCGTGGTCATGGTTGTATTCGCCGCAACAAAATTCCGCGAAGGTGCCTGGATTGTTTTAATCATTACGCCGGTCTTGGTCAAGATCTTCTTCACCATCCACCATCACTATAAAGACCTGGCAGCGCATCTTACATTGGATAAATTTGGCGGCTTGCCCGCCCGGCGGACCCGCCATCGCGTTATCATGCCAGTCAGCGGAATTCACCAGGGAACGCTGGAAGGCTTGCGCTATGCCAAACTCCTTTCCGATGATGTTACGGCGATCCATGTTTCCATTGATCCGGCGGAAACCGAGAAGGTTCAGAGGAAGTGGAAGACCTGGGGAGAGGGCACCCGCCTGATCATCCTCGATTCGCCATTCCGCCTCTTTATCGAGCCGTTGCTTAGATATATTGAAGAGATCATTGATCATCGCCAGCCAAACGAGACGATTACTATCGTCGTTCCGCAATTTATCCCATCCAAACGCTGGCATAACGCCCTCCATATGCGGACCGCCAATGTATTACGTGAAGAACTTTTGTCAAAGCCTGGAGTTGTCGTTACCGATGTTCCCTATCAGGTCTATCACGATCAGAAGGAGTAATTTTTATGAATTTTATTGTCGTCGGATGCGGCCGGGTGGGCGCCCAGCTATGTTATCACCTCTTCACCAGAGGACATCAGATTGTCGTCGTAGATATCAACAAGGAGGCTTTTAATCGCCTCCATCCTGATTTTCGTGGGCGCACGCTGGAAGGGGAGGGTCTCGCGGAAGGTGTGTTGGAGCGCGCCGGCATCCGTGAGGCGCACGGGCTCGCAGCAGTCACAAATTCAGATACGTTGAACGCGGTGGTAGCCTATGCCGCGCGCAAGATATACAATGTCCCAAACGTGGTCGCCAGAAACTATGATCCCAATCTGCGACCGGTCATTGAGGCCTTTGGCTTGCAAACCGTGGGTTCCACTTATTGGGGTGCTCAACGTGTGGAAGAGTTGCTCATGAACCCCTCCCAGAGGATGATCTATTCGGCTGGGAACGGCGAGGTGGAAGTGTATGAGGTACTGATCACGGAGGCGTGGGATGGTCGGACCCTGGGCGAATTGATGGACTCGCTCAAGCAATGTTATCCGGTTGCCTTAGCACGCGCAGGCCGCGCCTCCCTGCCGGAAGCGGGGACGAAGCTGCAAACAGGCGACTTGCTCGATGTCAGTTCCACATTTGAGGGCGTTGGCGCCTTGACGGCGCGCCTTTCAAAAAAGGCGGAGGCGTAAATGTTCGTATTAATTGCGGGTGGTGGGCGCACAGGCGCACGTCTTGCCAACTTATTGATGAACGAGAATTACAAAGTCCGTCTTATCGAAAATCGCCGGGAGTTATTGGGGTATCTGCATCAGGAATTGCCCACAGAAGTCATTTATGAAGGTAACCCGGTCGATCCCGGTGTTCTTGAAGCTGCGGGGGTTCGGGAAGCCCATGCACTGGCTGCAGTGACCAGCAATGATTCCACGAATCTGGTAATTTGCTTTCTTGGTAAAACCATGTTCGATGTCCCACGTACGATCTCACGTATCAATAACCCTAATAACGCCTGGCTCTTCAATGAAAACTTCCATGTGGATGTAGCCTTGAATTCGGCGGATGTCTTTGCGCACCTGATCCAGGAGGAGATGTCACTGGGCGATATGATGACGATCTTTAAAATCCGGCGCGGGCTTTACTCAGTGATCGAGGAAAAGGTCCCTGCAGGCGCCAAGGCGATCGGTATTCCGCTCAAAGATATGGATCTGGCCGAACACTGCGTGATTGCTGCCATTATCCGGAAGGGAGTCATGACGTTACCGCGCGGCGATAGCACTTTGGAGGCTGATGATGAGATCATTGCGGTTGCCAGCCCGGTGGGCGCGCAGAAACTGGCAGACCTGCTAGCATTCCCTGTCTATCCTGTGAGAAATGGAAAAAAGAAAGAATAAGTAAATGATCATTGCAGGCCCCTTCGCGCTTATCATCCCTGCAGTCGAAGCGTAGGGTAAACAATCCTCTATACATTTGGAGATTACTTCGTAGTCTTGCTCGGCACAGCGAGAAGAATGTCACTACGGGGATGCATTCGGCTTAATCGACCGGTACCTCCTCGCAATGACATACACTGAATTGACCGAATCGGAATCATTACGGTATAATGTCCTGCCAGTCTTGCAAAGCCGGTAGAATACTGCGCAAATAACTAAACCAGTATGCGAATGCTGAAGTTTAGAGATTAAAAAATACCGCATAAGCAACCAAACGAGAAATCTGCTTTTCGCCCACAAATTGCCTGGAAAAGCTTAGTAATTTATGGGAATAGCGGTAATACACAAGCAATTATTTTCAAAGTGAGGAACGAAAAATGGTGAAACGTACGTATCAACCGAAAATCCGTCGCCGTGTGCGCGTGCATGGTTTTCGCCAACGCATGGCGACTGCTGATGGGCGGGCCGTCCTGAAACGGCGGCGTCTGCGCGGCCGCTATCAATTAACGGTGACTGCCAACAAGCACGTTAAGAAAGTCCGCTGGTAAGCGGTATTCAAATCGAGCAGGTTCGAGGGTACGGGTGCAGAGAAAATTCCGTCTGACCCGCTCCGAAGACTTCAAGCGGGTGCGGCGTTCCGGCAAGTCCTATGCCCACCCGCTTGTTGTGTTGATTGTGCAGGCTTGTGACAAGCGAAGTAGTCCTGTGGACCAGCTACGCGTCAAAGTTGGCGTCACGGCCGGGAGAACGGTGGGAACAGCTGTCTCTCGAAACCGCGCCAAGCGTCTCTTGCGTGAAGCGACGCGGACGCTTATCCCGAACATCGCCTCAGGTTTCGACTTGATCCTGATTGCTCGCCCCAGCCTTGTGTCGGCCACCCTGGAAGAAACCCGCCAGGCTTTGCTCACGCTCTTACAGCGCGCACAAATCCTGATCCCTCTGAATGAATCTTGAATCTCATTCGCACGCTTATCCAAATGAACCGCGTCTGCGGGATATGCCGCGTACGATTGGTAACTGGCCGCGCATTGGCATCCTGGCGTTGATCAGGCTGTATCAGATGACCATTTCGCGTGGGCTGCCCGAAAACACCTGCCGGTTCTATCCCTCCTGCTCGCACTATGGTTATCAAGCTGTGTATAGATATGGCGCCATCAAAGGTTCACTCATGGCTGGCTGGCGTGTGCTACGATGCAATCCATTCAATCCCGGGGGCTATGATCCCGTCCCATAGGAGCTTTATTTTTCAATGAGAAAGAAACTTGTTTTTGGTATCATGATCCTGCTGGGTGCTGTTCTTTTGAGCGCCTGTGCAGGGGGGGCTGTTCGAGGCAGTAGTTGGCCTGGTCTGGCAACCGATGGAAAGATAGCGTATCTGACCGATGCTGCCTTTGTCTATGCGGTTAACTTGAGCGATGGCAAGGAGCTTTGGAAGTACCCTGGCACCCGCAGCTCCAAGCTGGTTTTCTATTCGACCCCACTTGTTACACCAGATGGACTGGTCATCGTTGGTAGCGCGGGTACTGACCACAGTCTTATTGCTCTCAACCCTGCTGATATCAACTCGGAAACCAAGGCTCCTGCTGAAGCGTGGAAGTTCACCGGTGCAGGCGATCATTGGGTGGCTGCGCCTTTGGTGGTGAAGGACAAGTTGTTTGCCGTGAATTCAGATGGCAATCTCTATGTCCTAAATCTGCAGGACGGGCAATCCGTAAAAAAGGCGACCGCCATCAAACTCGATGGCAGACTCTGGGCGCAACCCACTACGGACGGTCGGCGTGTTTATATTACTTCCCTGGACCATAGCGTCATTGCCGTGAATGCTGAAACGTACGAGGTGGTCTGGCATAAGGATCTCGGTGGGGCCGTGCCTGGTTCGGCTGTCCTGGGTAAGGATGGAATGTTGTATGTTGGCTCGCTTGCATCCCAGCTCGAAAAGTTCGATCCTGCCACCGGCAACCATCAGTCTGCCTTGAAGGCCGAAAACTGGGTCTGGAGCACGCCTTCTCTGGATGGTGATACACTTTACTTTGGTGATGTAGATGGCAATTTCTACGCATTCAATACTTCAACGGGCAGCTTGAACTGGAATCCAGTGAAACCCGGCGGTGCGATTACTGCCAGCCCGCTGATCCAGAATGACCATATTCTCCTCGCCACGGAAACAGGTTCAGTAGTTGCCGTAGGCCGTGATGGCAAAGTGCTCTGGTCTCAGGCAGTTGGCGGTAAGATTTATACGACCCCCGTTGCAGCTGGCGATTTGACTATTGTTGCTCCGCTGGAAACCACCTTTTACCTGGCAGCATTAGATGCAAACGGCCGCCAGGTTTGGACTTTCACTCCAGGAAATTAGAGGAACTATGTGGGATCTTTTCATCTCCATTTTTGTCAACGTTTTGCTATGGATCTACGATGTCGTTGGTCACAACTTTGGCCTGGCGATCATCCTGTTCACCATTTTGATCCGTATCGTTACCTGGCCTCTGAACGGTCAGCAAATAAAAAGCGCAGCTGCCATGCAGGCGCTGCAGACCGATAAAGACTGGCAAGCGATCCAAAAAAAATATGCCAAGGATAAGGAAAAACTTGCGCAGGAACAAATGCGCGTTTATAAGGAAAAAGGCATCAATCCCTTTGGTTCCTGTTTGCCCACGCTGATTCAATTCCCGATCATTATCGGTTTGTATCAAAGTATCATTCGAGCCCTGGCATCCACGCCGTTGGATCTGCTCAGACTTTCGCGCAGTATTTCTCTGCCCAATGTTTCTGATCTAATTCCGCTCAACAGTAAATTTCTATGGATGGATTTAGGGCGCCCTGAATCGGTTGCGATCTTCGGGTTCGCAATCCCAACTTTAGCAGTGATCGTTGCCCTTACCACGTACATTCAGGCCAAATTGACCATGCCCCCAACCACAACCCCGGGTGACCAGAGCGCAGCCATGAGTGGCATGATGAGCATTTATATGCCATTGCTGCTTGGTTATTTTGCCCTTACGTTTGCATCGGGACTTTCGGTATATTTCATTACGAGCAACATTTTAGGTATCGTTCAATATGCCATGCGAGGCAAAGCCAATTGGCGAAGTCTTATTCCTGGTGGGCTTTTAAAGAAGACATAAGGAGACGGGGATGAATCAAAAAACAACGTTGGAGATCATCGCACCCACTGTCGAGGAAGCTATTGCTCAAGGTCTCGCTCAATTGGGACTCACCGCAGATGCAGTGAGTGTTGAAGTTTTGGATGCCGGCAACAAAGGCCTGTTTGGGTTAGGAAAACCGCAGGTCCGTGTTCGTTTGACCGTAACCCCCCCGGGTGGTATGGCGAATATTCAAACGGAATCGGCTCAAAGCAGCGTGCCGAGCCGCCGCGCCCCGAATGTAGGGAATGTGGATGCGGAGGCCGAAGCGTCGTCACCACGGCGACGCGGCAACGCCCCGCAGACCAAAGCGGAACGCCTCGAGCCCAAGCCGGAACCCCTCGATAATACCCAGGGCAAGCCTGCTGCCGCTATCCAAGAAACTGAACCTCAGCCGGAACATGACGCCTTGCTGGACCGCACTGAATCGGTCGTCTCAAAAATGCTGCACCTGCTCGATCTCGAAGCCCAGGTTTCTGCTCACTATGAGTCTATTGAGCGCGATGGACGTCGTACAATCCGGGTGGATATTCGCGGTAATGATTTGAGCGTGCTGATCGGACGCCGTTCCGAAACATTGAGCGCGTTTCAATATGTTGCTTCACTGATCGTGGGCAAGGAAGAGCAGCAGTTTGTGCAACTCGTCGTGGATGTGGAAGGATATCGCGACCGCCGCGAGCGCCAGTTGGTCCAGATGGCAAAGCGCATGGCAGACCAGGTCGCCAAAAGTGGGCGACGCCAAACGCTCGAACCCATGCCATCTGCGGAACGCCGCATTATCCATATTGCATTGCGCGACCATCCAGATGTAAAAACAGAGAGCACGGGCGAAGAACCGTACCGGAAAGTAATGATCATTCCCAAGGGCAGTTGAACTTCGATAGGGGCACAGCCTGGCTCCCCAAAAAGGCCGTTGTGTGCCCCCATGCTTTTTCTCACGGTATAATTCACTCATGCCGGATCTTGTTTCATTGCAGCCAGTGGATTATCTCGTGATCGGTCATGTTGCACATGACCTCACACCCAAAGGTCCGCGTTTGGGTGGGACGGCTGCCTATTCTGCGCTGACCGCTCGGGCTTTGGGTTTGCAGGTGGGAATAGTGACGGCTGCAGGCCCCGAAACTTCTCTGGCGCCTTTGCAGGATATCCCTCTCCTTTCTGTTGAATCCCCCAGAAGCACAACATTCGAAAACATCTACACCGAGCACGGCCGCGTCCAATATTTGCGTGCCCAGGCCGCCAGAATTGATCTCAAGCGCGTGCCAGAGACCTGGCAGCGCGCCTCGATCATTCATCTCGGTCCTATCGCCAATGAAATGGACGCGACCCTGCCGGAAGGTTTTTCCCCAGCTCTGCTTGTACTCACTCCTCAAGGTTGGATGCGTCAATGGGATGCCAATGCACGTGTTTCTTCTACTGAATGGATCAATGCTGACTTTGCCCTGGCAAGTGCTGGCGCTGTGGTGATAAGCCGCGAAGATGTCGATGGTAACGATGAATTAATTGAACATATGGCGCATCAAACGCGCGTCCTGGCTGTGACCGAAGGCCCAGCAGGAGCGGTTTTGTTCTGGCATGGCGACCGGCGTCGCTTTCGGGCCCCCGAAGTGCCCGAAGTGGATGCCACAGGTGCAGGCGATATTTTCGCGGCCGCCTTCTTCATTCGTCTGCTTACCACACGCGATCCGTGGGAAGCCACCCGCTTTGCAACGCTGATCGCCTCGCGCTCTGTCACTCGTCCTGGATTGGATGGAGTGCCAACTTCACGCGAAATTGAAGAATGTATGACGGAAGTTCTGCATTAGGAATAGTCGTTGGTTGGTTGGGTGCCGTTAGTAGTGGCGCCCCGGCGCCACGCCTCGAAACTTACTACCCTATTCCGGCACTGTGCAGATGTTGAGACCAACGCAACGGTAACAATCGTAAATCTGAAATCGCAAATTACATGACTCGCATCTATACTCTCGTTAATCAAAAAGGCGGAGTGGGCAAAACGACAACCGCCATCAATCTCGGTGCGTATCTCGCGCAATTGGGCCAGCATGTGCTGGTCGTCGATCTCGACCCGCAAGCGAACGCGACTTCCTGTCTGGGCGTGGACAAACGTGCAGTGCAGGGAAGCACATATGAAGCTTTGCTCAACGGCGAAGTCCCGGCTTCATCCATTCTTTATAATGAGCGACTCCGGCTTTCACTTCTGCCGTCTTCCCCGTCGCTGGCAGGTGCCGAGATCGAGCTGGTGGAGGAATCGGGGCGGGAATTTCGCCTCCGCAGAGCGCTCGAATCTGTCGATGGAAAATACGATTACATTTTGATCGATTGCCCGCCTTCCCTTGGAATTCTAACGGTCAATGGATTGATCGCCGCGCGCGACGGTGTACTGGTTCCCGTTCAGTGTGAATATCTCGCTTTAGAGGGCCTCGGACAATTGACGCAGACCATCGAACGAGTCCAGTCGGCGCTCTTTCCAGACTTGCGCGTGCGCGGCGTAATCTTGACGATGTTCGACCCGCGCACCAATCTCTCCACCGATGTGGTGAGAGAAGTGAAGAATCATTTCCCAGGACAAGTATTTCAGAGTATTGTGCCCCGCAGCATCCGCCTCGCAGAAGCGCCTTCCTATGG
>DATGYJ010000465.1:0-35340 GCA_035298105.1 Anaerolineales bacterium
GGTGAAATCTATGCCAATCTCTTAAAGGACAAAGATACCAATTTGATCCCCACCTTTGCCCATTGGAATGCTTCTGAACTTGGCCCTGATACCCGCCTCGTCCCCGGGAAGCCCGTGCAAAGCGCATATTCATTCGCGGCCATATCCAGCGAACCCGCCAGGATCATAGCAGAGTTGATCTACCGCAATACGTTCATAAATGTTGCTGGCGAAAAGAAAATCATGCCAATGGATATTATTGTCACTGCCGTGGAATGCGATACGCTACCGGATCAACCCGAGAAGTTCGAATGTAAAGTGGTCGAGCCATAGATTGTTGGAAGTATCGGAGCAGCGCTAAGAGCCAGATTGTGTTGTGATGCGTTCTCACCTGCACTATGTGATTTGCTGGGCAAATCATGCAAGTGTCGCGCTCTTCGCGGTGAAAAAATGAGCCTGTCCGCCCTCAAGCCATATTTGGGGGGTAGTTTGGCGACAGGGGACTACCGAGGGATCATCGAAGGAATAGCGAAGGAATAGCGAAGGATTATTTTCCGAGCAAAGCTGGATTTTGCGTGTAAGTACCCCCCAAATATGGCCGCGCCCGGAAGGTTCCTACCCAAATTACGGTCGTGTTCCCCGGTCTTCGCGACGCTCATAACCGGTTTTGCTCTTCAAATTTCCTTAGGGGACAGTGTCTCCGTGTAGTATATGGATGCGCAGTGTCCATGGCAGAAATGCGTTATCACCTTATTCCATCCCGCCAGAAACCGGAGTGCCTGGATTTGGATGTCGAAACGGCGAAGTCACGTAAGGAAATTGCACCGTGAAGGTCAAAAAGGCAACTTGTGAACTCATTTGTCGTAAAATAGTTATGAGATAATCTTCACAAGGAGAGTGCTGCAATGAGACAAAATCGTACCAATCTCTTTCTCGGTGTTCTTTTGATCCTGATCGGTGCCTGGCTGGTGATCACCCGACAGGTTCCGTCCGTGCGGGAGTGGCTGGATGCTAATTTCGCCTGGCCCATGTGGACCATCGGGGCTGGGCTGCTCGTGTTCCTCATTGGCCTGATCACCGGTGCGCCGGGGATGTCCGTGCCTGCCGCGATCATCGCTGGCATCGGCGGGATTCTCTACTACCAGAATGCCACAGACAATTTCGGCTCCTGGTCTTATATGTGGACCCTAATCCCCGGCTTCGTCGGCGTGGGAACGATCCTGGCAGGGTTACTCGGTGAAAACACCCGCCATAATCTTGCGCGGGGGTTGAACCTGATCGTGATCAGCGCCGGGTTGTTCGTAGTCTTTGCCACCTTTTTTGGTGGTCTTTCTCTCCTGGGTGAATACGGGGCTGCCGTCATCCTGATCCTGTTGGGTGTGTATGTCCTGATCCGCGGTTTCTTCCGAAACGGATATCGAGGTCGAGATGAAACGCGATAACATCTTCTGGGGAAGTGTCCTCATCCTGGTGGGTGTGCTGCTCTTCCTGCAGACCCAGGGGATCATCAGAAATGTTTTCAGATATTTCTGGCCGCTGGCCCTTATTCTCGTTGGCAGCTGGATCATCCTGAATGTATATTGGCGCCCTGCCCGTGGTGCCGCAGGAGAGACATTCTTAATCCCACTGGGTGCGGCAAAGAGTGCCCGGTTCAAGTTCTCGCATGGCGCCGGCCAGATTGAAATCCGCGGTGGAGCACCAATGGGGCAGGCGCTCGTGGGTTCTTCCGCGGTTGGGATGAATCATGAAAGTCGCTTAGACGGTGACAGGCTGGAGGTCAAGGTGGAGGCTGGCCCCTCCTTTGTCCCATTCATTGGCCCTTCGGAAGGAGTCTGGCAGTTCCAGCTGACCCAGGAAGTCCCCTTGACCCTGATCGTGGAAGCCGGTGCGAGCTCATTGAATATCGATCTGAAGGATGTGCTTGCCACGCGCGTCGAATTGAAAACGGGCGCCAGCAGCTCGAACGTAACGATGCCGGCGCGCGGCGCCTCTCTTCTGGACGTCGAAGCCGGTGCTGCTTCGGTCAATATCCGCATCCCTGAAACGACCGCGGCGCGCATCCGTGTAAAGGAAGGCGTAACCTCCCTAAACGTGGATACCGGCCGCTTCCCGCGCCTGGATTCAGATATGTACCAGTCATCCAATTTTGAGACCGCGGTCGACCGGGCGGAGATCAACATTGAATCTGGACTTGGCTCCGTTACGGTGAAGTAATCAGGAGAAAGAATATGCGACGATATGATCCTCGACTTATCATCGGCGTGTTGCTCGTGCTGGGCGGCATACTCTCATTGCTTGATGCAATGGGTGTGATCACAAATGGGGGCGGCATTTTCTGGGGGCTGGTCTTCGGCGCAGGTGGTTTGGTTTTTCTCTATATGCTCATCAATGATCGCAATAACTGGTGGGCAGCCTTCCCGGCGTTTACATTATTGGGGTTGGCCGCCTCATCCGTCCTGCCTGCGTCTTTGGAGGCATACAAGGGTCTGGTCTTTTTTGCAGGCATCAGTTTTGGGTTCTGGTGGGTATATTTCACGGGTATCGAACGCTGGTGGGCAATCATCCCGGCCGGAGTACTGCTGACGCTTGGGGTTGTTTCGTCAGTGGAGAACGCTTCGGACCTGGCCACAGGCGGGCTCTTCTTCCTTGGGCTTGGGCTGACTTTCATACTCGTGGCTGTCCTGCCCGGCGGAAATAGCCGCTCGTGGGCATTGATTCCAGGAACGATCCTGCTGCTCTTTGGCGCGTTGCTTGGAACACCTTATAGCGGAATTGCAGATTATCTCTGGCCGGCCATCCTGATCATCCTGGGCGGATATTTTGTTGTCCGGTTTTTCATCAAGCGTTCACCTGAATAAACAGGGCGATCCGTACATGCAGAAACGGGAGCGCATTGCGCTCCCATTTCCGTCGTACCTGCCCTCACCCAGTATCTCAAATTAATCTAACTACTTCTTAGTGCAAAAGTGCTCCCTGCGCCGTCCCCGGCGCAGGCGTTCCTCTGTAATCGCCGCCGCGGACGGCGGCGTGAGCGAGTTTTGCACATATCTCAAATTAATCCAACTACTTCTTCATTCCTTGCACGAGAATGGATTTCACCTGCTTGTGTGCATCCTTCCAGCGGGAAGATACTCCATCTGCCAGGCGTTCCAGGATATATTTGCCGGTCTCGGGATATTCCATGCAAAACTTGCGCAGGTCATCCCCATGGATACGGAATGCCTCTACCTCTTCAATCCCAATGGCGGAAGAGGTATATGTGTCGCTTCCAACGACGGCCGACCAACCGAATAAGCCGCCTTTTCCGATATGGGATATGGTGATCGGACTTCCATCATCTGGCTTAAAGGACATATCTACCATGCCGCTGATGACCAGATAAAGAAATTCCGCCGGCTCTCCCTGTTGAAAAATAACTTCGCCAGCCCGGCAATGGAAAGGTTCAAACAGTGGCTTAAGCGAGCTGAGCTGGTTTTCATCCAATTCATTAAAAATAGCTACTCGATTCAAGTTATTACCTTTGCACTATGTTAACTCGACCGGTGTAGCCATTCCAGTGGCAAACATCATGATTTGAATGACATTTGTCCTGAAATCTTAAATCAGGGTTTGAGCAAGAGTATACTTACTTGAAAAATACATCAAGATTAACCAGAAATGAAAATTTACTTGCCTCGAAGAACCCTCCCTTTTATTCTGCTTGGAATGGGATTGATCCTGATCGCTGCATCGATCTATTTCGTTTTGCAGGAAATGCCCGCTCAAACGGACTTTTCAACCGTTCCCGTCAAGGTGAACTTTTCTGCGCCGAAATTGACCCTGAACGATATTCAGGGAGTTTCTCATTCATTGGTGGATTATCGAGGGCAAATTGTGCTGGTCAACTTATGGGCAACCTGGTGTCCTCCCTGTAAAGAGGAGATGCCCACCCTGCAGGCCTTTTATGACAGGCATAGATCAGAGGGCTTTGAGATCATCGCGATCAATGATGGCGATCCAACGCCAGATGTCTTGCAGTTTGTGAAGGATTACCACTTGACTTTCCCGATCTGGCTCGACCCGACCTATCGCGCAACAGAACAGGCGTTTAAGACGCTAAATTTACCCACTTCATTTGTAATTGACAGAAATGGGACAATTCAGTTAATGTGGGTAGGTGGGATTAGTCGCAAAATGCTCGATAAACATGTAGCCCCTCTTCTCACGGAGCAGCAATGAAAGCAACCGTTCAGTGGAAAGAAAATATGACTTTTGTAGGTGTGCCTGATTCCGGATTCCCCGTGCAGATGGATGCAGATGCCTCTTTCGGTGGGACGAATAGCGGGGTGCGCCCGATGGAGATGGTGGCTTTAGGCCTGGCGAGCTGTACGGGAATGGATGTCATTTCGATCTTACAGAAGAAGCGCCAGCGGGTGACGCAATTTGAAGTGAGCGTGAACGCGCCGCGCTCGGCCATGCATCCGAAGGTGTTCACCAGCGCAATGATCACTTATATTGTCACGGGAAAGGATGTGGATGAAGCGGCAGTGTTACGTTCCATCGAACTCTCGATTACAAAATACTGCCCGGTGCAGTGCATGCTCGCCCAGGTGTTTCCAATGGATTTGCATTATGAAATCTATGAAGACGATGGGAATGGAAATCGACATTTGACCTCCCAGGGAATTTGGCAGGAATTTCCTACAGAATAGCCCCCCTTAGGGGATCTGGTACTTGGCGTCTGAAACGACCTGACTTTGAATATCAGAACAATCACAAGCCCTGATCGTCAGCGGACCATGAGTAAGGGTACCCTGGTAGGCTTCTGAACCATTGTGAGCGACCCAGCCTTCCAGATTAAATGCCAGCGGACCATCGGCGAGGATCCATTCACCGTTGTATTTTCTAGCAATATGAACGTGCGTTCCCGTTACTTCCCCGCCTTCACAAGAGGGATAACCTATAATTTCCCCCACGTGGACCTCTGTCCCCAACTGTGCCCTTGTAGATGAGGCGAGGTGCAGATAAAAAATCACCCAACCTGTACGTTCATCGCCATCTCCATCGAGATCCAAGGCCAGACCGTCGACATCAGAACGGACGACAAGTCCATCTGCCATGGCGATGGCATAGTTTACCTGTTTAACTTCGAAACAACCTGAATGTTCAGCCGGGGGTGCAAAATCTAATGCTGAAAATGGCTCGCCTTTTCCCCAACCGGTATGAGGCCCTCCTGTGTACGTCCAGGGTTGGCCGGCAGGGAAAGGGAAAGTTAGTCCGGGTTGCTGAAGGCTGCCAGGCAGGATGACGATGGGCTTAGCCCATGGATCGCCGAAAAAGGTCTTGTAAACCCGTGCCAGTCCTTCGGGTCCGATGGCAACGTAGTATTTGTCGCCCGAATAAAGCCTGGAGAAGTAATATTGCAGAGCGACCGATCCTGCGTTTTGCCAGGGGTCGGGCCGGATAAGCGAGTCATCTGGTAATTCGATTTCGGTCAATTGCCCTGCCCGCCAACCATAATAGCCATTGTTCAGAGTATTCGCTGCCAAAACGAGCTGAAGATAAGGTCCTTCGTAATTGACGCGCCGAAAGCCGAGCAAGTATTTCTCGAAGGGCATCTCGGGCTGAGTCAGCGCGCCGGTTTGATATTCAAGCAGTGCAAGCAGCAACTGAGGACTAACGCTGTAGTTTTGGGCAACGTAATCTACGACTTCAGCGCCAGTCCGTGTCTTTTCCCCGGCATACACACGATAATTCTTTAGCCAGCCAGAGGTCGAAGCTACAAATGCGGACGTGCTGAACCCGATCTGCGCGGGACCGTTGACAAAGGCCTGATCTGGAATACTTTGATAAGCGGTGCCCCATAGTGGAAGATAGTAAATGGGGATTTTCATGGGCAATCCGGGTGGCATTGTGGTCGCTTCACGCGGGATGATCGGATTGGCTGCCAGGATTTCATCTACTGTTGTGTTGAAACGTGCCGCGAGGGCCGTCAGGGTATCTCCATTTTGAGCAAGGTAATCAACAAGTTCGCCGGGCTTATATTCAGGTCTCTCTGAGGTGGGCGCCGGGATGGGTGTGGGTGCGAGTGGCGTGATGATATTTTCGATATGGATGCCTGGCTGGACTGGTGCGCAGGCCGCAACCAGAACAGCAATGAGCAGAACATTCAAAAAACACAGAGATGCTCTTTTCCCTCTGTGTTTTTTTATCAAGAATGCTCCTAATGATTTGAGCAGTCTGGAATTCATTCTCTAACTATTCTTGATCATCATTACGGATGATCAGCGCCAGAGACTGACCATAGAGATCGGCGGTAATGACTTTGTCGCCTTTGACCATTTTCCCCTGATAAGGTTTATCGCCTGCATAGACCGTCCAGCCACTTAATACGAATGGAAGTGGTCCATCTGCAATCACCCATTCGCCATTGTATTTCCGTGCGAAATGCAAATGGGTACCGGTGGCAACACCGCCTTCACAGGAAGGGTGCCCGATATGGTCATCCTGTTCCAGCCAGACACCTTTGGCGACCCGGTCATTTGCGGCGACATGCAAATATAAGATATCCCATCCGGTTTGCTCAGAACCATCACCGTCCGTATCTACAACGACGACGCCATTTCCGGAACGAACCACAAGTCCCGGTGCGGCAGCAACAATCCACTTGGGAGAAGAGAGGCAGCCGGTCTTCTCACTGGCCGGCGCAAAGTCCAGGGCTGCCATCGGCCCATAGCGTTCCCAGGCGCTGTGCGGACCGCCGGTAAATGCCCAGGAGGCGTGATTTTCAAATGGCAGAGACAGTTGAGGCTGACTGATCGCGGGTGGGAAGATGGGACCGAACGCATCAGCGCGTGACCATGGGTCACCAAACATATTTTGATAAAAAGACAAAAAGCCGCTGGTCTGATCCATGATGCGCAGCCATTCATTGAAACTGTGATTGCGCGAGAAGTAGTACATTAAGCCCACTGTGCCGGCATTCAGCGTCGGGTCGATGCGGAGCTTGTTGCCATCGGGGAAGGTCAGCTCGGTTATTTTTCCTGCGCGCCAGTCGTAATACCCGGTGGCAAGCTGGTTGATCGCCCAGACCATTTGCATGAACATCCCTTTATAGCGGTAGCTTTCATAACCCAGAGGATAATCAATGCGAGAATTGTTTTCGGGTTTGCCGCGTACCCAAAGTCCTTCATAATCCAGGATGGCAAGCAACAAGCGCGGATTGATCGAGTTCTCATCGGCGAGCCGTTCGATTTCACCAGCGCCCGTGGTCCAGCCAGTGCTGCCAAGATACTCACGATAGGTAGAAAGATAGCCGCCTGCTTCTTTCACATATTTTGAAATATCAAAGTCGATCGCGCTGGATGAAAATATCATTTCATTGTCCGGGATGAGTTGGACAGCCGGTGTAAAGGCCAGAGAATGATTAAGCGTATCCGGGATGATGAGCAGGGTGCCGGGATCGAGCAATCCCTTTTGGGGCAGGACCTTGGGAGAGACAATTGTGTTCATATCCACCCCAAACCGGATCGCAATTGCTGGCAGCCAATCGCCGCTTTGGGCGTAGTACAACAGCGTGGGAGTGTTGGCTGTCGGTGTAGAAGTGTTCTTAATGACTGAGGCAGCTGCCTGCGTAACGAATGCCTCTCCGAAGGTGGGCGTGGGAGCCGCGGTATCGGCGATGGTTTCAGGTACGAATGGATCGAGAGCTGTCGGGGTCTGCGTGGCAATGACTACGGGAGCGGGAGACGAGGTTGCCGGAATACCACCGAGGGGAGTCGGCGTTGTGTATTGCCCCCATAAGGTAGCATTCCCGGCGCAGGATGCCAGCAGGAAAGAGGCTGCGATCAAAAAACTGATAAGTCGTTTCACAAAGGAAATCCGCTCGTAGAATTATACCTGCATAAAGGATTGGCGTCTGGCGACTTGCTGTCGAAAATTGCAGCAGCACACCCCTTTTGGGTGTGTTGCGCTCCATAGCTTCATCTCGAAATCTGATTTTGTCCTGCGAATACACCTTCCATTGCCTCGAGGGCGGTGGCGCCGCGCGTGAGAGTGCCATCGTATTCAGTGCCATTTCCGCTGGAGACCCAACCATCCAAATTGAATGGAAGCTTGCCGTCGGCCGGAATCCATTCGCCGTTGTATTTGCGGGCGAGGTGAACATGTGTGCCATTCGAGACCCCGCCTTCACAGGAGGGATGCCCAATCCGTTCACCCGCGTAAACATAAGTATTCGGCTGGACACGGTCGCGGGTTTCGATGTGCATATACAGGATATCCCAGCCGGTCTGTTCATATCCGTCGTTGTCCAAATCCTGGATCACGGCGCCATTCTCGGCGCGTACGATCCAGCCGCTGGCAGCCGCAACAACCCAGGCATCGCTGGTCACACAGCCTGCCGGCTCACCAGGGGGAGCAAAATCGAGCGCTGCCCAGGCAGAGCCTTCATCCCAGCCGCCATGCGGACCACCGGTGAATGACCAGGTGACCCCGGGTTCGAAGGGTAGCTGCATCGCAGGCTGAGCCAGGTTTTGGGGTTGGAACGACGGGATGTCATAATCGAAGGGATAGCCAAAGAGTTGTTTATAAGTTTCAAAGAAGCCCAGCGCGCCGACATCATAATCCCAGAAGGGGCGATTGCTGAACAACGAAAGAAAATATTGCACGCCCGCTGTTCCCGCATTGAGGGTGGGATCGAGCGGGACATATGTACCATCACTTAAGGGCAAAGTCGAGATCGCATTGACACGCCAATAGTAATAACCACGGTTCACATTGTTGGCTGCCCATGCAATTTGCCGGTAGAGACCGGCGTAATAATTCTCGTAAAAACCAAGCGGGTAATCCACGTTTTGTGGGGTGGGGTTCGTGATCCATCCGCTGCGATACTCAAGCAGGGCCAGCAGCAAACGTGGATTCACTGAATAATCCTGAGCGACACGCTGAATGATCTGTGCACCGGTCAGGGTTTCATCATTCACATCCTGGGTGTAGTTTGCAAGATAGCCGCCGTGGTCTTGAATGAACGTTTGTACGTCGAACTCCGCACTGGCAGGTCCGTACACCAATTCGGAATCGGGGATGATCTTGAATGAGGAACCGGGATGAGGGTCTGCTTCGATGGGCGGGATCTTCAGAACCTGACCGATGGATAGGACACTCGCTTCGTTCAACCCATTCGCTTGCATCAGCGCCTCCAGCGTGATCCCATAGGCTTGGGCGATCTTGCCAAGGGTATCCCCGGCCTGCACCGTATATTGCTCGAGGAAATCACGTTGGGTGGGAAGAGCATGGGGCTGATCGGGCGTCGGTGTCTGGAGGGCCGAATTCGGATCGTGTGAAGGAACAGTAATAGAGAGCGGTGCGCGCGTCGGCGGAGGGCCGGCTGGCCTTGTCGCTCCAATCACTGCGCCTACGGGAACGGATGCGCTTTGAGTTCCCGATCCGCCGACCGGTGCGAAGGGATCATAGGTTGGGTAGGCATTTGATGAGCCCGTGCTATTACAAGAGGAGCTGAGCAACGTAACCAATAAGAAGAGAACTGTCAGGCGTGATGCAGCGGTCAGCATAAGCTAGATTCTACCAAAGCACAGTAAAGAATCAGAAACGAGTTATGACTTTGTTATTCCCTGTTCAATCCGCGCTGACCGCAGACTCTGCAACCGGTCCGGGTTTTGTTGAGACGCGTGTGAACAGGAAAAACATCCCTAGATTAAGAATCATATTGATCAAGATGATCATCATCATTGCGCCGGGGCCACTGCGGACAAAAGCCTGACCGATCAGCCACGGCAGGATCATGCCTCCTATTCCGCCACCGACCAGGAACCAGCCGGTGATCGTCCCGGTGACATGCATACGTTCTTCGGACAGAGTCAGGAAGGTGGGGAAGATCGATGCCAAAGACATCCCCAACAAGATCGTACCGATCCAAAGAAAGACCATCGAATCTTTGAAGAGCAGCAGCAGTCCAAGGCTCACGACACAGCCCAGGAAATCTGCGGAAAGGATCGCCAGCGGTTTTGCACGGGTCGAAACCCAGATGCCAAACAAGCGCCCGAGGGCAAAGGATCCCCAGAAAGCAGAGGTCAGATAGGCAGACGTGACCTCAGTCCCGAGCTTCTGCTTGAAGGCATAGGTATAGACCCATGACCCATAGCCTACTTCACCACCAACATATAGGGTAAAGCAGAGCACCATGATTATGACCGGAAGGACGGGGAACGGCGCATTCTCGTGTTTGGCAGAGACAGCGCGGGAGGCCGGGCTCGGCAGACTCCAGATCCATGCAGCAATCGGCAGGGAGACTACCGTGAAGAACCAGTAGACCCAATAGATATCGCCGGTCGCTGCAATGACCCGCGCAACGATGAGAGGTGCGATGAAGGCGCCGGTGCCGAAGCAGGCATGCAATCCATTCATAAAGGGACCGACGGTTTCATTATGGACCCAAAGCAGAAGGGTATTACAGCCTACATCGAGTGCCCCCTTGGTTAAGCCCAAAACCAAAACGATCACCAGGAGCGTCCACAATGAAGTCGCCAGGGGCACAAATGCAATGATAATTCCAAGAAAAACGATAATGCCCGACATAAATTTATGGCCAGGGACAAGGTCGTAGAGGCGGCCTCCGACATAAGAGCCCAGCAGATAGCCGAACGAACCAAAGAAGAAGATCAGGCTGATTTGGTCCAGTCCACTGGAAGTGTGTTCCGCCAGCTTGAGGAGCGTGGGCCCTTCGGCGGCAATGGTCAGGCCGAGAAGGATGAAGGCCGCGTAGTAGGCGGCGGTAATGATCTGTTTTTGATTCATTTTCATTGTGGTTTCAACGTTTTCCGCAGGATGATATTCGTGATCCCATCGCTTTGGTCGCGGAATCGCTCTGCGACGATGAAATCATAGCCGCCATTGTATCAAACAATCAGCAATCGCTGATCGCCGACGGCTAATCGCAATGACGCTATTTCGCGTCCACTGGGCATAGCCTCCGGCTCAGTACCATTTTGTTGAGTGCCCAAATCGATTGGCTGGCTGTTCCGGAATGATTGGTAACGAAGCTACTACGGAGCTACTACGAAGCTAGAACGAAGAAGAACAATCTGCAGGGAGGTGTCAAAAAGGTCTCTGAACAACCCCGTTCAGAGACCTTTTGATGAACTACTTTCGGCAGCGTGGACCAGCGCGGTATGAATGCCTCAAGACTTTAGAGACGTCACGATTGTTTTGATTTCGCCAATAATTCTTTCAACAGATCGTTGTTTTCTCGCAAAAGCGCCTGCAATTCTTTGTCTGCTTTCCTGCGCTCTTTCCGATATTCTGTAATGTTGATCAGCACGATTGGTACGACCAGGAAAAAGAATAGAAAGAAGCTAAGTGGTCCTTCCATGATGAACTCCGGATCGCTGCATTTCTATTTGACCAGTTCCACTTTTACCGCCGTGACTTTGTACTCCGGGATCTTGGAGACCGGATCCAGCGCAGCCAACGTCAACTCATTCGCGGAGGCTTCCGGGAAGTGGAAGTTAGCATAGACCATGCCGGGCGGTACACGATCGGTGACCCAGGCCTGGGCAACAATGCTGCCACGTCGTGAGGTCACGCGCAGCGTCTTGTTTCCATTCACGCCCAGTTTTTCGGCATCGTTCGGGTTCAGCTCCACTAAGGCTTCGCCATAGACCTGCATCAGCCCCTTGGCGCGGCGCGTCATCTGTCCGCCGTGCCAGTGATAGAGTACACGTCCCGTGCTCATCAACATGGGGAAGTCATCATCCGGTTTTTCGGCAGGCGGCACGTGGTCAATGGGCATGAACTTCCCTTTGCCGCGGGTGAACTGCTTCGTGTGCAGAATGGGTGTACCGGGATGATCCTTCGTCGGGCAGGGCCATTGCAAACGTTCACCCTTCAATAAGCGTTCGTGCGTGATGCCGCCATAAGAGGGGGTCAGCGCATTGATCTCATCCATGATCGCGGAAGTATCTCGATATTCCCAACTGGAATAGGGTGCTTCTGCAATCTGCCTTCCACCGTCTGCGATGATCCGTTTCGCGATCTCAGACGTGATCCACCAATCGGGGCGTGAGTCTCCGAGCGGCTCGATGGCTTTGTTGACCATCTGCACGCGTCGTTCCGTGTTGGTGAAGGTGCCGGTCTTCTCGGCAAAGGAAACACCGGGCAGGAGTACATCTGCATAGACTGAAGTTTCCGACGGGAAGATTTCCTGCAAAACCAGGAAGTCAATCGACTCGAGACAGTGACGAATATGCTTCGTGTCCGGGTCAGACATGACCGGGTCTTCGCCGAGAATATAGAGCGACTTGATCCTGCCATCCAAAATGCCCGGGATCATCTCGGTCACGGTCAAACCAACTTTGGTGCTGCCGGTCGCGCCCCAGGCTTTCTCAAATTTCTCGTGGGCTTCATCGCCCGTAACCGGTAGATAGGCTGGATAGACATTCGGCAAGCCGCCCATGTCACAGGCGCCCTGCACATTGTTTTGTCCGCGCAGCGGGTTGACGCCGCTGCCGGCTTTGCCCATGTTGCCAAGCAGCATCTGCAGGTTGGCGAGATCCATGACGTTGCGAACGCCGACAATATGTTGGGTAATGCCCATCGCCCAGATCACGGCCATCGGACTATTCGCAGCCAGGATCTCGGCTGCTTCATAAAGTTTCTCGACCGGGATGCCGGTGGTCTCGGCAACTTTCTCTGGCGGATAATTCAGCACAGTCGCTTTGAATTCATCAAAGTTCTCGGTGCGTTCTGCGATGAAGGATTTATCTTCCCAGCCTTTTTCAAGGATGATATACATCAAGCCGTTGATCAGGGCAATATCTGTGCCAGGTCTCTGGCGGATATGAAGCGTAGCAAACTCGGTAATATCGATCTTGCGCGGGTCAGCAACGACCAGCTTTGCGCCATGGAACCTGACCGCGCGTCGCAGCATGGTTCCGAAAACAGGATGTTGTTCGGTTGTATTCGAGCCGATAATGAAGAAGGCTTTTGCATCTTTAGCGACATCGTCCATTGAATTGGACATGGCACCTGAACCGAAGGAGGCGGCCAGACCGGCCACCGTGCTGGAGTGTCAGAGACGGGCGCAGTGGTCAATGTTATTGGTTCCTATGACCTGCCGCGCCAGTTTGTTCATGAGATAGTTTTCTTCGTTCAGGCACTTTGCCGAAGTGAGGAAACCGAGCGTATCCGCGCCGAAGGCAGCGCGTGTTTCCTTGAATTTCTTCGCAACGATATTAAGCGCAATATCCCATTCCGTCTCCACCCAATCCCAGGGAGTTTCGATATTGGATGATTCGATATTCGATTTCCGATCAGCGGATATCGAACTTCGAACATCGTCCTTCTTCTTCCCTTCTAGTAAATATCTTCTCACGCGTGGTTTCAGCAAGCGGTCTGGATGATGGATGTAATCATATCCATAGCGCCCCTTCACGCAGAGCGCCATCCCATTGACCGGCGCCTTGGAGTTGGACGACACGCCGATGACCTTATTGTTTCTCACCAATAAATCAAATTGACAACCGACGCCACAATAGGCACAGGTCGTGGTTACTTTTTTCACTTGATGGACACGTGCCATGCCGTAATTCAGCTTGTTGGATAGAGCGCCGGTGGGGCAGTACGCCACGCATTGTCCGCAGGATTCGCAGCGGGCTTCGAGCATGGTCGTACCTGCCCCAGCGACGATTTGTTCGTCGAACCCGCGTTTGGCTACTCCCCAAACATCGCGCACCTGGATTTCCGCGCAAGCCAGTACACAGCGCCGGCACAGGATGCACTTGTTGAAGTCCACGCGTACGAAGGGATTGGGGTCACTATTGACCGGATAGCGCGTTCCTTTTGCGCCCCAGGCAGGAACCTCTATTCTGTAATCATACGCCAGGTCCTGTAATTCACATTCGCCCGCGACGTCACAGGTCAGGCAATCCATGGGATGGTTCGCGAGCATAAGCTCCAGCGTCAGTTTGCGGTCTTTCATCACTTTTTCACTGCACGTGATGATCTCCATGCCCTCCCAGACCGGGGTTACACAGGCAGCTTGCAGGAAGCGCCCGCCTTTGACTTCCACCACGCACATGCGGCAGTTGCCGGTGGGGGATAAATCCTTGTGATAACACAGGGTGGGGATCTGGACCCCATTTTCACGTGCTACCTGCAAAATCGTCTTGCCTGATTCTGCCTGGATGCACTGACCGTCAATTTTTATGTTCAGTGTCATAATTACCTCAAAGTCCGTCATTGTGAGCGTTTAGGAAGCGAACTGCGCTCACACACCTGTCCTGGCGTACGGTGCCAGGGCCGTCCCGGTGTCCTTCGGGAGGACGAATGTCTTAGTTAATGCTCTGCTTTAGCAAACTCCGCAGCGAAATGCGTCAACACCGATTTCATCGGGATGGGAACACTCTGCCCCAAACCACAGAACGAAGAATCCTGCATGAGGGCTGCGAGAGTCTTTAGTTCCTCGGTATCGCCTTTCCATCCCTGTCCGGTTGCCATGCGATTCAGAATCTCAAGGGAGCGCCATGTGCCGACCCGGCAGGGTGTGCATTTTCCACAACTCTCGGCGGCGAAGAAGTGTAATAATTCTCGCAGAAATGCAACCGGTGAAACCGTTTGATCACAAATAAGGAATGAACCTGCGCCGAGCGAAATCCCTTTCGGCGCGGAGGCATAATCAATAGGCGTATCCAGCAGGCTTTCATCGACGATCGTCCCCGCCGCGCCTCCGCATAATGCGAACTGGAATTCCGAACCTTCCGTCAGCCCACCGCCAAAGTCCTCGATGATCTCCCGCAGGGTGAGACCAAAGCGGGCTTCAAACAAACCGGGATTTTTCACGTGTCCCAATACCATATAAACTTTTGTGCCTGGGGCGGCAGCGTTGGTCAAATTCCGCCACCACTCTGCGCCGTTCCTGACAATGCTCGGTACCGCGCAAAACGACTCGACATTGTTCACGGCAGTGGGTTGTCCACGGAAGCCAGCGGTGGGTGGATAGGGTGGACGGATACGCGGCTCACCCCGTTTGCCTTCAAGCGACTCGAGCAGGGCAGTCTCTTCGCCGCAGATGTAAGCGCCCGCGCCGCGATGCACGTGGATATTGAATGAGAACCCGGTCCCTAAAATATTTTCGCCCAAAAGGTTTTTGGACCTGGCCTGCTCAATGGCTTTCTCCAGGCGGCGTGCCTGATGCTCATATTCCCCACGGATATAGATCCATGCTTCGGATGCTCCACAAGCGAAGCCCGCGATGGTCATGCCTTCCAGCAACTGGTGCGGATTTGTATCGATCAAGACGCGGTCCTTGAAGATGAGCGGCTCTGATTCATCTGCATTGCAGACGATGTAGCGCGGCGTCCTTTTTTCATTGGCAACGAATCGCCACTTGCGCCCAACCGGGAAGCCCGCGCCGCCGCGTCCCTGCAGGCCAGATGACTCTACGGTATCGAGAACAGCTGCCGGCTGACTCTGAAGCGCTTTCCTTAATCCATCGTAGACACCCTGTTCAAGCGCCTCGTCGATCGAATCGGGATCGATCTTGCCAATCAAGGCGGTCATGACGCGTTGTTCGCCTTTGCGTTCAGTAGAGTAATCGGTGGGGGTGCCGCGCCAGCCTTCACATAGATGCAAGGCGTCATGCGAGTCAATCGGACCTGCCTGTTCAGCTTCCATTAAGACAGCAGGAGCACGATCACAGAGCCCCAAACAGGAAGTGCGTTCCACCGTGTAATCAGGCAATGCCTGGGCCCATTCACTCACCAATTGTTCACCGAACGCCGCCGATCCTTTGCTGGCGCGTTTCAACCAGCATACGGGCCCATCACAGACGCGCAGGATTGTCCTGCGTTCCTGTAAGGAAAGCATGGAATAGAAAGTTGCCAGACCATAGAGTTGATGGGGGGGCAGCTTGAGCGCACGTGCAGCATCGGTAATGGCGGCAGTCGAAAGTCCTGCGGGATGCGTCTGAATTTCCTTCAACAACTCCAGCGCGGCTTCGCGGTCATGATGGTGTTCGTTCGCCAATTCCTCGATCTCAGGCGAAATGGGTTTGTAAACAATAGTCTTGTTGGTCATAGATCCTCATGCCATCCAAAATAGGATTCTTCCTGTATCGTAAGTCTTATTGCTCGCAACCTGCATGGACATTCGTCTCTATTTATAGTGATAAGTTTCACAAATTCGCTGCAAAAAAGAGCCGCCCGAAGAAGGGCGGCTTGGAGAATGACATTGTATATTGAAGTGGCTTTGTTTGTCATCACCAGGTAGGGCGAGTCAGTGTGGTGGACTATGGTGTGCTTTATTGGGCCTGATGAGAGAGCGATGTTCTACGTTGTTCTGCTGTGTTTTATGGTGTTTCAGGCTCGCCGCTACTTTCTCCTATTATACGGACACGATTTATTTTGGTAAGTTGCATTCTTCATATTTTAGGAGGATGTTTGTCATATTACAGCCAACTGTCAGATCTCCAGCGTTACAGGTATGCCCAGGCGCAAGGTGTTCTGAATTTCCGCCACTTTATCGGTATGCAACATCAGTTCACGAATTTTCTCTTCACTTGCTTCCGCATCGACCTTTGCACGATAAACAATGTCCGAGGCAGGTTTTCCTTCTGCTGCAAAGTCGCCCTCCACTTCTACTTCCACACTCCTGACTTTGAGATTAAGCTTCAGGGCTTCCCGATAAAGGTCGTTGCAATAGCAGGTCGCCAGCGCCAGAAAAAGAAGCTCGCCGCCTGAAACGCTTGATCCACCGGTTGCTTTTGCTGTGATAGGGAGAGACTGTTCCTTCTCTCCGACCTTAAGCGAAACCTGGTGATCACCAGCGGAGTTTTGAATCCGTGCAGAAAATTTCATGGAGATTTCCTTTGGTGTGCAACTTCCCATTGTTATGGAAAAGGCTGAACAAGTCGCAAGACGCTATTCGTTTGACTGAACTCTCTGACCGTTAGAATAGACGTTAAAGCGATCGCGCCTGGCGTAGCCAATCAGTGTAATTCCGTAACGCTCCGCCATTTCGATCGAGAGTGAGCTTGGGGAGGTGCGTGAGATCAGGACCGGTGCCTGCAGGCGGGCGGCTTTTTGCAGCATTTCCGAGCTAATCCGCCCGGTGGTGATCAATATTCTCGTTTCGGGCCAAACATCGTTCATCAGGCATAATCCCGCGATCTTGTCGAGGGTATTGTGCCTGCCAATATCTTCCGCCACAAAGATGATCTTTTCTCCATCACCCAGCGCAGAGGTGTGGACGCCCCCGGTTTCCCGGTATAACTCCTGTGATTGAAATAGCATCTCCACCAGATGGCCGATCGCCTCAGGCGGGACCTGAGGCTGCTCGCCGTTAAACGAGACATCCAGGCGTGCCAGCGCGTCCACGGCAGTGACACCGCCCGTACAACCGGAGGTCCGCCGCCAGGAGGTGGGCTGCTCGACGCTATGGTTTAGCCAGACATCCACGTTATCGCCGTGTTCACAGACGCGCACATCTTCCACTTCATCCATTGATTCGATCACGCCTTCGTTGTACAGGAACCCCACTGCCATCGCTTCCAAATTGACCGGCGTGCACATGAAGGTCAGCCAGGCGATGCCGTTGACCGTCAGTGAAACCGGGCTCTCGACAATCGTCTCCGCATCATACGGTTTCCATTTCTTGAATTCATATCTTTCGTAATGGATCGCTTTTTGAGGGGTAATCATTCCTGCTCCAACCAATAAATTCCATATATGGAGTCAACCAGCTTGCTGGTGCCGCCGAAGCGACGCTCCCAAATTCCAAAATCGCAAGAGTAAAGTCTTGCACTTCAGGATTCTATTTCTTATATCTTATCCCAATTTGTCGGTAATGTGGGCAGTCGAAGTATCCTGAATCTCTGAGATCTATTTTTCATGGGTCACGCAATTCTTAATCGCCGCCCAAAGCGAAAGCACTTATGGCATTTTCCCTTTTTCTGAATTGCGATGGACTTTGTAGAAGCGGTCGGGGTCAGCCAGGAACGCCTCGAGACAGGATTCGGTACAAAGATAGATCGTCCGGTGGTGATATTCGACCCGCGGGAAATAAGTTGGATCGGTATCGCGGAATTTTCGTCCGCAGAGGGTGACGAAACGCGGATATTTCTTTTGCTGGAAAGCGGATTCAGACATTCGAAAATTATAATCTGCAAGTCGCCAGGATGGCGGCTTGTCCGCAAGACAGGAAATCTATTTTTTCTGTTGAACTTCCGCGATGAATACTTCGAAGGGATTGATCGTCAATCCATAAGGCGGCTTACTCGTCTTTAACCGTTCAGCACTGGAAAACAGGATTTGCAGGTTGCTTTCCTTGAGCTCTTTGGCGCGTGAAAAATCCAGTTGGAGTTTTTGCTCTGAGAAGTTCAGAATGACCAGCACAGTTTGCGCTCCAGATTGACGGAGAAAAGCGAAATATTCCTTAGCGCTATTTTTCAGTGAGACATATTCCCCTGCGACCAGGGCCGGCGCGCTTCTACGCACTTGCAGCAGATGTTCATAGTAATTCAACAGGGAGCTGGGGTTGTGCTGCTGGTCTCGAACGTTGATCCCATTACGATAATTTGGATTCACCGGCAGCCATGTTTCCACTTCTGCAGGTGAGAAACCGGCATTTGGGCCATTGGACCATTGCATCGGCGTCCGGTTCTTGTCGCGGGACATTTCACCCGCGCGGAGTGCGGCTTCTTCTGGAGCCACTTTCAATTCATTGACCAGTCTATCGTAATACCAGGTTGCCATGGTATCCCGCAATTTGGTCGGATCGGTGATGATCAGGTCGGTCATACCGATCTCTTCGCCGTTATAGAGAAACGGCGTCCCCTTGAGAGTCAATACCAGGGCCGCATGGAGACGTGCCAATTGGGCATCGTGTTGCCTATCCCCATAGCGCGTATGGATGCGTGATGAATCGTGGTTGCCGAGCGTATTGCAGGGCCAGCCCTTTACGGGAAGTGCATCCAGCCCGGCCAAACGTTTCTTTTGGTTGCGCCGGACATAGCCGGGTGTCAGCCGCTCCGTTCGCATCAGGGGGAAGTTGAAAACCAGGTGCAGCTCATCGTCGCCCGTGCCCATATAGGTAATGTCATCATCTTCGCCGACCAACACCCTGTCGCCCGCATATTCATCAAGTATGGCACGCAGCTCTTTCATTGGTTCATGCAAACCGGGTTGCGCCCATTGATACTTGAACATGTCATGCCAGTATTTTTCGACCTGCTTTTTCTCGGCCGGGGTCCGAGCCAGCTCAGAGGCGCGCCGTAGACCAGCCAGATCAAGGGGGACATCATGAGGCGTCAGATTTGGGTCTTCGTAGATGGTGCCGAGGGCGTCGAGGCGGTATCCATCCACGCCCAGGTCCAGCCAGAAGCGAACGGCGTCCCACATGGCTTTTTTGACCTCGGGGTTGTGCCAGTTGAGATCGGGCTGCTGCTTCATAAAGTAGTGATAATAGTATTGATCGCGCTCGGGGGCATAGGTCCATGCTTCGCCATCGAAACAGGACTGCCAGTTGTTCGGCGGCGTATCCATCCATACATACCAGTCGGCTTTCGGGTTGTCGCGGCTGGATTTTGACTCAAGGAACCACGGATGCTCATCGGAGGTGTGATTCAGCACGAGGTCCAGAACGACTCGCAGATGGCGGGCATGCGCTTCCCGCAGAAATGTCTTGAATTCCGCCAGCGATCCATATTCGGGTGCAACGTCCATGTAATCCGAAATATCGTATCCGCAATCCCAGTTCGGGGAGGGGAAGTGCGGCGAAAGCCAGATGGCATCTATGCCCAGGTCACAAAGATAATCAAGCTTCTCTATAATTCCTTTGAAATCACCGATGCCATCTCCATTTCCATCTGCGAATGAGCGTGGATAGATCTGGTAGAAGACGGCAGTTTGCCACCATTTTAAGTTGGACATAAGTTGTATCCTTGGGCTATGAAGATGGATTCTGAAAACTCTAATTGTTCGAAACTTTGCAGTCAGGAGACTTCTGATTGCAGCCTGCCAACGATCTTGACGCAGGGCCTTGAAAAGACATCTGCCTGATGCGGGGCGTCCGGCAGTTCGCCCGTCAGGTCTTGACCGGGAAAGTGCAATTGCTCGTGCAGGTCAGTCCGCCATTTGGGGCAATCGGTCACATCATAAACGATGCCTTGATAAGCGATAAATTTTCGTGTGCCGCGCTCACCCGTGTTGCGGCGAAGCTCGGTTTCTGTGATGAGATTGCCTGGAATGTTCACGCAGGCGATTATACAGGGTACTGCGGTATCGTAAAGAAAAATCTCCTGCCGGGGTGCAGGAGATTTTCTGGCTTCTTCCTAGTGATCTTCTTTGGGCTGCTTTAAGCTCGGAGCCTCATGCTGGGCTTTATCTTTGTCTGCACGCTCTGTATTGATGGATTTCCCATTGCATTTCCCGGTCACATTGATGTTTTCCCCTCGGCGGACATATCTCAAGTCACAGTTCCAGCGGCCTGTCGTTTTGACGTCGAGAACAAAGCGATCCAGCTCTGTATTGTAGAAACCCGTGCCCGTCAATTTGAAGTTGGATACGAGCTCACAGCGATTTAGCTTGAAATTGTATTTTGTGCCGGCAGTGTTGGTGTCGAAATTGAATGTGCCTCCATAGGTACATCCAACGGAGGTCGGGGTGAATCCGTCCCAGTAAAAGAATTCGGGCAAATAATCGATCTCGGTTTCGACCGAAGAGAGGGCTTCGGTCGGATCGTTGAAGGCCCGTGCGGAGCGCGGGGCAATTGGAACATATTCATCCGCGACAAAGCCATCACAGATCGTCTCGCGTTGTGCAGGGACAACATCATTGACCAGGAAATCAGTCACAAGCGCATCGGGGCACTCATTTCCGTATCCAAAAGTGACATGTGGGCCACCCTCTGTGGTGATGAGATAGGCATCCGCGAGGTGCTGGTAAACATTGATCCCGTGGCTGATTGGCGTTGCGGGATCGGCGGTTGCGCCCAGCACCAGTGTGGGAACTCCTTCCGCCAAGAGATAATCAGGGCGGGTCAGATCGGAGCTGGCATTGGGCCAATAGGCACAGGGCAGGTCTCCATAGACAATGGAACCAAAACGGGGGATGGAGCCTTCAATGGGGTCGGCCGCATCCAGGTAATTCTCTGCTTTCTTGTCCGGTGTGGCTCCGGGATAGCCATAGTCCTGACATTCGACGCCATAGAAGATCGCATCGGAATAGGATGGATCAGGAATCACTTTGAGTGTTTGCGGGTCAACCCCGAGATCGATATAAAGCAAACGGGCCAGCGTAACGATATCTGAGTTGGAGGCATACGCAGCCAGCGCCCGGGTGAAGATCATCCGGTCGCTTTCCGCGTACATCTGGCTTGCGGCGACAAATTCCAGATTGGCGAGCGTGAATTTTCGGTTCGCAAACCTACCTTCCGGAAGAGGAAATCTGAAAGGGAGCGGGTGTTTGCTTAATTTAGTCGCCAGTTCATCGTAGGCAGGGATGGCATCTCCGTTCAGATCTGCCAGACAGGCAGGATCGTCATTGCAGGCCGAGAGAGTAGCCACCAGTGTGTCGTTGAAAGCCTGGGCCTGTTGCGAATAATATTCAATACCATTGAATGTAAGATCGACGGTCGCATCCAGGACCAATCCGGCGAGATGATCACGATGCGAGGCGGCATAGAGCTGCGCATATTGGGTGCCATAGCTCTCGCCATACAGCCAGAACTTTTCATCACCGCTCATCTGGCGGAAGACTTCCAGGTCTTCTACGGCTTGTTTGGTGCCCAGATACGGCAAAAGGTCAGGGTTACTTAATTCTCTGACACAATGCGCGGCAAAGGTATGCGCCGTTTTCTTCAAAGCCTGTTCTTGTTTGCGGGTCAATCCCCGGGTATCCTGTTGATAATAGACGTTTGCTGCGGATGGGCACGTCAGACCGCCCGACAACCCCATCCCGCGCTGATCAAAGAAGACAATGTCAAAGGCCTCCGGAATGGAGGGGTCGAACCCGGCCGTGTAGGAGTCTGCCAGCAGGACACCGGATGTTCCAGGTCCACCTGTAGCGGTCACGAACATGCCCTTGCGAGCGCCTGAAGCGGGAAGGACGGCAAACACGACCGGGATCGTGCGTGTATCAGCAGGATTGAAGTGATCGAGCGGCACCTCAATCGTCACACAGGTAAATGAACTGTCTTCAGAACATGGCAGGCCCCCCAGTTCTTCAAGCAACTTTTCGGTATTCGTTTTATGTACAAGGGGGGAGAACGGTATGGCTGCAACGGATGAGAAGAAAATGATAAGCACCAGGCATAGCCGCATCGCCGGCGAAAAGGAAATTTTCATTGACCTCTCCACTATTGAGAACAGAATTTGCGTGTTTGTACGTTCAGAATCTATTATAGAGAGAATTTACCGGAAAGCAATATGCTGGCTCCGGCAGAAGGTTACAGCGAGGCATCTATTGATGTTTCTCTGCGATGTTCCGGATGACGTTCAGATTACCGGCCCTGTGGGATTTGCCGTGCTGCACCCACCGCTTAGTGGATTACAAACATCTGATCAAATCCCCCAACGCTAAAGATCTCGCGAATATGTTCATTGCAATTCCAAATGCTCAATAATTTTCCCTGTGCGGCGGCAATTTCCTGAAGTTTCAGTAATGTACTAATGACGGAAGAATCGATAAAGGTTGTATTGGCCATATCAACATGTATTTCTTTTGCATTTGCGACGCTCAGGGCATGGTCAATTGCATCCCCTAAATCTCCCTGTGTTGAAAAGTCGAGATCCCCGATCAATAGGATGCGGGCAATCTCTCCGGTAATCTCCACTTTTGCAGGCACGCTGGACTCCTTCCTGACTCATTACCTCTAAGGGACACAATCTCGGGGGCAAGAACAAGGGTATTATAAAGAAAATTTTCCGGTTTGGCGCCTGAAGATTTTGGGTTCTCTGGGGATCGCTGTGATCCAACCCTTTGGACGCGGATGACGCGGATAGCACGGAGAAAATCCGGATATTTTTATTGTCTGATCCGCGTCAATCGGTGAAATCCGCGCGTTCCGTGTACGATAATCACGGCAGCTCCTGAAGAGCAAGATTTTGCGATCGTTAAGAGGCTTCTTGCACTCCTGTAAAAACAAAATTGTGCAAATCTGATGACAAGTGTTTCAACCAGCTATTTCAGAGTAACTCGTACGCTGGCAGCGCCAAGAAATTGGGTATATCGTTCTACTTCTGCCATAATGGCCTGATTTTCACTTTTTGTCAGCGGCAAAAACGGGGTCAATTCAACAATGACTTCATTCTTTTTGACGGTCCGCTTCCACATCCCTGCAATCTCGCCGTTAATCAGGATCGACTGGGCAAGGATGCTTTCGCGTGAATCCAATTTGTCGTCATGC
The DNA here is from genome assembly GCA_035298105.1 of Anaerolineales bacterium. Taxonomy (GTDB): domain Bacteria; phylum Chloroflexota; class Anaerolineae; order Anaerolineales; family Villigracilaceae; genus Defluviilinea. Next base: position 23,377 of record DATGYJ010000465.1, read on the forward strand.
GCCCCATCGTAGATGGCACTCCGGTCGGTATAGCCAACCGTATATTCATCATAATTGGGCAGCAAATAGGCTCTGGTCGTGAGCTTCTTCCTCGGAGCGGGTTTAGAGAACCCGTGGGTCTGTCCATTGACAACTTCGGATTCAAATTCTGATCTGACCGCTGCGAGCCCATTGCGGGCATCGGTCATCGTCAGACCTGACCACCAGACAAAATCCTTCAAAGTTGCGGGTCCATGACTCCGGAAATAGCGTTTGGTGAGCTCTACCAGGGCCTCCTCATGGTCTAACTTTTTGGCTTGTGGGGCGCGCTCGTCCAGCAAGGCGTAGGTAAATTGCTTGCCGCGCCTTGCCCCGCTACAAATGACGCCGTCCAGCTCAGCATGCCCCGTGAGATGACCCAGGCGTAAGCCGTCTACGGGAACTCCTGCCTTCTCAAGGATTGGGGCAAGCTCGGAGCGCGTCAACTGTTTACCGCCTCGTAAAGCTTTTACCAACGTGGTATTTGTTTTCTTGAAAACAGTTTTATCTAACCCCAACTGGCGGTCCATATATCCCATCGCGGCCAGGACACGCGGCGCTGTTAACTCAAGCATCCAGCGAATATCTGCCGGCGTGACAAAATGCCAGGTGGGGCGCATCACGTGTGTGCGCAGGATCTTCCCGGCATTGAACGCTTGATCGAGCGCGGTATCGGTCATCATATTCTGCAGGCGTTGACTGAGCGCCCATTTCGCACCCGCATAATCCTGAGACTGGACAGCCCCAAACCATTCGACAACCTGATCCGGCTCGTCGCATTTCATTTGAGAAAGTAATTGGTTGTGCAGTCGCTGGCCAACTATATCTAAAGCCATAACAAAAAAGCCTCCATTTCTATAGATCAACAGCGAACAACTTCAAATCAATATCGTCCTCCGACAACCTGACCATTTTTTCGAACCTGAGTCCGATCTTCTCGAGGACGCGAATTGAGCCTGCATTGGCAGGATCCGTGATTGCCACGAGACGTTTCAAGCCGATGACATCTTTTGCATAGGCTTTTACGGCCAGGGCGGCTTCGACTGCATAGCCGTTGGACCAAAACTTCGGCAGGAAGGAATATCCGATATCCACGTCCTCCAGGCCAGCGCGTTTGACCAGACCGCACATCCCAATGGAAGCATGGGTCCCCTTCAAGATCACCAGATAGGAACCAAAGCCATTTTTGGCATAACTGGAGATGGGACCATTTTCAAGATACATGCGCGCGTCGGCCAGTGTACGAACGCCGCGATCGCCTATATTTTGAATAAATGAGGGTTGGTTCAAGGCTTCCAGGATAAATTCAGCATCCTCAGTGGAGAACTGACGAAGAAGCAATCGCTCGGTTTCGAGGATCTTCAAAGGACTCGCCATTTATTTCTTGCTCCGGTCGACGACTGCCTTGACCAATTTCACTGCGATGCTCCCGCCGGGCACAATCATCCCGACCGCATCGGCAGTCACGTCGAAGAACAGATCGCGCGTCAAGATCCCTTTGATCTGATCACTCCATTTCTTGCCGCCGCTGCGAATGTCACCTAAAAGTGCATCGAACTCGACGACCACCCGTTTGCCCTTGCTCGACCATTCATATTCAAAGGCGTAGACCGGGCGGAAGTTCAACTCGATCGATTCTACATCCACGCGCTCATCGTGAATGACCTGGGCCTTGGTCACCGGTTGGATGGCTTCGCCCAGCACCTGGCGCACGATGGCGGTCGCCCGCATTTCGGGCGGGACGACCAATATCCCTTCGGGTGCAAAATCTTCGAGCTTCGCAATCTCCGTTTTGGCAAACGATTGATAGCGGCTTAGATCCGTCTTTTGACCGGATAGGCCATCGAAAAAGCGCGTGAGGCGGCGTTCCTCGACACAGTGCTCGATCCCATTGAGGGTGAGAGACGGGTTGCCTTTTGTGTTTACCGTCAACTTTTGACCGAGCACCGTGACTTCGCGCACTTCCTCACCTTTGATCGGGATGGTGTAAATTTGCTGGCGGTCATAAGTGGTACGCGTGCCCACGGTCACCACCCAGTACGGCTCCAGTCGATTCTCGAACGAAACTGCCTGGATCTCCGCCGGGTTCGGCCGGGAGATCAATGTCCCAAACATGCCCGCCACCAGGGTTGTCTTTTTCTTTTCGATCCGGTCGCGGGCGATTTCCAATGAAATTTGGGGAACGAAATAATAAGCATGTTCTTCAGCCAGGCTGATTTCCATAAGTGCTCCTCTCTGCAGTTCTTGAAAAAATTCGTTATGGCTCTGTCACCCTATTATAGAGGCTCTTTCTCAGAAAACAATCGCATTCTCGTATTTGAGGATATGGGAAAACGTCCCGACACTGCACCGGCACGATTTGCCAAGCAAATCGAGTGCAGGTGAGGCTGGCCGCGCAAATCCGGGTGAGCGCGGGAGATCCTTTAGAACAGAATTGTTTGAGGTTTGATCTCCAGAACCTTCGGGACGGTGATTAAAAAAAAGGTACCCACATATGGGGGTATAAAACTGCGGATAACCAGCATTTCTACGAAACTATTCCTTCGCTATTCCTTCGCTCATCCTTCGCTATTCCTTCACTCTAAACCTTATGCCAAAACCACCCCTAAATATGGATGGGGACTATTTGTGTAAACACCTTTGGGATACCGGATAGAAACGGCACGGACCCTGGCGCTGTAACCTTTTTGTGACAAACGACACATGACTGTTGGTGTGAGAATCTATAGTATGTAAATGGGTGAATAAGCATGATCATGCCGGAGGACAGATAAGAACACTCGACCCAGAGATACGGAGAATAGAAAATGTCAGAAAGCTATTGTGGGAAATGCGGGAATGCGGTTCAGCCGAAAGACCGCTTCTGCCGAAAATGCGGCGCTTCGTTAGGCACTCCAACCATCGCTGCAAAACCTGCCAAGTCTGCAGCACCTGTCCAGGAGCTGAGTTCACAATCTACTCCGTTGGCGCCGGCGGCCCAACAACAAACAGTCGATGATAGGCAACAGCTTCCAGCGCCACAAATGGAAGGCGGAGAAAAGAGAAAGGGAACACCCTTCACAACAGGTTTATTAATTGGGGGTGCGTCTGGCTTTGCTCTTATGTTTATCGCCGGTGTGATGACCATACCCACCATGCTGGGACTACCTCAGAATAGCACTTTTTCGTGCATCGTATTTCTGCTGGCAATCGGCGCGGCGTATGGGGCCGGGCAATGGGGGAAACATTTCGCCAAAGCGAAAGGTCTTGCTCAGCCATCTGCCATAGGCCAGGGAACTGGAGGGGTACTTGGCGGCTTGATCGGAGCGATTGCCTTTTCAATCATCATGGTGACTGTTATCCTGACTGCCTTTAGCAAATTCTAAATGAGCGACCGCTTTTAGTGGTTTCGGCTTCCATTGAAAAAACGCCTAACCGGATATGCAGTGGATCGGCCGGGAGGCGTCGTGCCAATGGCTAGGATCTAAACTCGCCCCGCTGGTAACGCAAATGTTTGGGCAACTGGATCCGATCAAAAAGTTTTGCGGCTCACGTTAGAAGCCGCCGGTCGCGCCCGTCAGCGCGCGGAGGAGAAATGAACAAGATGAAAGCGGTCGGAGGATGCCTCGGCACCTTCCTGTTGAGCGTACTCGGGGTGGGGCTTGTGGGCTGGCTCATCACGACCATATTCCCGAAATCTTATACCGTGGCTTCCATGATCGGCGGATTGATCGTCATCATCGCCCTGTGGAACGCCATCGCTACCTTCCTAAAGATCCTCAAACAAAAAGGGGAGACCGCTCTTTCCCCCGAGAGTAAACCGACGAGCCCCGGCACCTCGGGCTAATAACACTTACAGGGCGACTTTCGAAGTCTTTAAAGCTTCGAAAGTACACCTTTTTTCGCCGCGGGGGGATCCGTGTCCAAAACGTCTCGTGACGCGCTTGAGAGGCCGCCGGATGCGCCCGTGATAGACGCAGGAGAAAATATGAACACAAAGCAACGAACTATCGCAACCTATATTTTGGTCATGGGTTTGGCAATTTTGGGTTGCGGGACCAGCCAATTATTTGTGCCCACGCCTACGGCAACCGCATCCTTGACGCCCGTTCCGTCGCCAACCAGCACTGTGATACCTTCCCCTACCCGTCCCCCTCTGTACACAGTCGGTATATTCTCTTTGCATGGCATCACCTCTTACGGCTCGTATGATCTTAACTTCACTGTCAGAGATGGTGGTGTTATAGACTCCTTCCAGCTGAAGTTCGATCATTCGGGTGGCACATGCACTCTACTTAAACCATCAGCGGATACCTGGACTCTCGATAACGATGGTCATTTCTCTTTATTTGATGGCAGCAATAGTATCTCTATTAAAGTAAATGGCAAATTCGCAACTGCAACACTGGATGTTCGTTCTTGTCAAGGAAGTTCAGTTGCCTTTGGCGGTGAATTTACTTTGTTTGGAAGGCCGGTCTCCCCATACATCGATCCTGAACCGGGTAGATATACAGGGACAAATGTGAGCTTCAACGTCAGAGACAGTGGCGATGGCGGCGGGACCCTGGATCACTTTCAGATGCAGATTAAATCTCAGTGTGGTGACCTCATCGACCTAGATGAAGCCAATTCCAGCATTCCTCCTGAATATTGGATTCTCAATGGCAGTGAGTTTACATACTCCAGCGCTATTCAGCCTTTCTATGACGTCTCTATTCAAGTTGTTGGCAAGAACGCAACGATCGTATGGATGATAACTTGCGCTTGGCCTAATGCTGGAGCAGATTCTGGAAGTATCACCGATATCCAGTGGGCACCTTGATTTAGACTTGTATATTTCGAATTGGATGCAAGAATGCCCAACAAAGCATACCGCAGACATCTAGTAGTCTGGTCGATTTCCAAGCATTTTTCTGGCTTCGAGTTTTTTCTGCTCCCAAGCAGTTTCCACGCCCGCCCCAGTAACGCACACTGTTCGGCGCTTTTGCATTTTGTTCATAGGAGGTAGACATGGGTATTCTTGGCCGACTGTTTCGTAAGACGAGCACGGCGAAGTCAGACGACCCTCGCTTCGACCGCATAGTTCAAAAGCTTGTATCACAGAATGACACCAGTTTCGGTGAGGGCCAGACCGAGGTTCTGGCTATTCCCACAAGCGACCCCTTACGCCTCCGCGCTATAAGGGAGGCAATCCGGATCCGGAGTGGCAAGGAAGATGTATCGTTTTACGAGCCCAACGTTGATGGTCTCATAGTGCGAGACGGAGACGCGCTGATGGATGGAGACCAAATGCTGGACGAACGAGCTCTAATTCTTCGGCTCGCGGCGAGGAAATCTCTGCTTGAGGATCCTCAGGCGTCTGGCAGCTTGCTTATTACATTCCTCGCCTATAACGGGTTTGAAAGTGTTGTTCAACTAGCTAACGAGGTACGGGATGTTGGCGGAGTGGATCAGTCTCAAGCATACCAACTGCTCTACAATCAGAACCGCTCATCATTGTTGCTGCGGAGGCCCCAGAATGACTTGCCCGATTACAGAATTGTTACGACCCATGAATTCGATGAGCACCGCGCGCGCGCCCAGCGCGATCCCGCAAGACTGGAGGAAACTGGCGGTCAGTTGCTCTCTGTAAAATGTCTCTTTTGCGGTCAGATTTTTGTGGTTGGTCAGGACGCTATCGTAGTCACAGACGAAGACATAGATTGGCGTGGCAGCCGCCAGCCCGACGTGATCATGCCAATTGTTCCAACGGATAAAGAGGCAGCGGCGGCTTCAGGGGCCTCAGTCCTAAGTGCAGTCCGCAAAGGCGAAAAGCGAACCTGGCGTTGCGAGCAGTGTCACAATCAAACGCCACAATCTTATTTTGGGCCATTTGGTTGGGACGAATTGTCTTATCGGGCAGATTGACAACGTAGAACCATCTGCAATTTCAGTACAACAGTTTAGTTCGTGCTTGTCTTCAAGCAAAATGCCTGGGCTAACAGAGCGCACCCGCCGCCCAGTAATGCAAACAGTTGGGTGGCTTGGAAGGCAAGCTAGGACATTCGGAAGGTAATACATATGTCAGGTTCTCTAAGGCACACGGAGTCGACATTGTCGGGAATATCGATGTATCAAAGGCTGAAATTCCAGGAGCATCCTAGCAGGTAATTCAATCGTCCAACACAGGGTCGAGAAAAGGCGTTTCAGCGATTCTCCAGGAAAGCATGTGCTTATCTTGACCAAAAACCCTCGTGGACTGCGCGGGCTTCCACATCCAGTTCTGAGGCGGGGCCCAGCACTTCGACCGGGCGCTCGCTGCGCGCAAAGACTTCCCGGCAGGGGAGCAATAAACGGTCCGGTGAGGGTCCGGAGATCTCATATAAGTCCGCTTCGCTGAGGGCATAGACAACCCGCCGGACATTCCCCCAATGGATGGCGCCTGCGCACATTGCGCAGGGCTCCGTGCTGGTGTAGAGCGTGCAGGCCGCTAATTTCTCGGGTGAGAGCTGCCGGGTAGCCAGACGCATGAGATTGGTCTCGGCGTGACCCGTACAGTCGCGGCCGGTGATCACGGTATTTTCCGCCTGCAGCAACACCTGATTGTTTTCATCCACGAGGAGCGCGCCGAAGGGGTGATTACCATGCTCACGCGCCAGTTGTGCAATTGAAATCGTTGTGCGGAGGTGTTCAAGGTCTACAGTATTCAAGGCAATATCCTATTCAAAGTGATTCTCTCGCCCGCACGATTTGTCCCAAAGGGACAAATCGAACTGCAGGCGAAACCAAACTCAACCAATAAATTCGGGGAAGGCCTTGAGGACCTCGCCGTATTCCCTGGACGCTTCTTCCCAGCTGGCATTACCGCTCGTGATCGCCAGATCGAGTGCGAGCAGCCGCCCAACACATTGATTCCCCAGGGCCAGCCGGTCATCGAATTGCTTCTTGAACACGCCGCTGATGGTGGCGATAAAGCCAAAAACGGCAACCAGGCCGCAGGCCAGGACCCAGCCGCCATCTTCGGCCTGGGCCGCGGCCTGCTGGAATAGGTTGTTTCCGCCGAGGGCCGCAGCAAGAGCTGCTATCAATGTGGCCGCGGCGGGCGATACGACATTCGTCACAAATAGTTGGCTATCTGTCCGGCGAATACGGGCCAGCTTTTCTCTGGCGCTAGCCAAACTGGATTTGACAGATTGTGTGAACGCAGCCTGATCCGGTGTCCCCGCCCGACGCGCCATTGCTTTATTCTCAGCCATACTCACCTCCGATGGAGCAGCCCTCAACCTAACCAATCGCTTCAGCCGGATTGGATTATAGCATGTGCAAAAAAGGATCGGATTTAAGCGAGTTCGCCGCCCCAGGTTTTTGGATCGACATCTGCAATTGTCTGAGAGAAAGTCCAGTGATGGCCCCCGAGGTCTGCCACTGTGCATTGCCGCTCGCCGAAAGGATAGTCCGCGGGCGGATTGATGATCCGTGCTCCCGATTGCAGCGCCCGCTCATAGTAATGATCCACGTTATCTACATGCATGAGGATATAGGAAGTCCCCGGCTCCTTGCGCTCGATGGCGACGACTGAACTTTCGCCGAAGGAGAGCTGGCAGCGATGGTCTCCAATGCGGAGCCGGAGCTTGAATCCAAAGGCCTGGCAGAGCCAGTCCCCGGCTTTATTCACATCGTCATAGGGAAGTTCCGGAATAATTACGCCAGGTGGCAAAGAACGGTTAGTGATCATGACTGCTCCTTCTTAACTTCAAACTTGTGTATGAATGGCGGGCATACCTGCGACCCTCTGCAAGCAGATGAAAGTATATGGGAACGTATGTTCTGTGTCAAATAATTATGGAGCAGAGGCGCACCTCGCTCTTCATACGAGACCGCAAAGTCCTCAGTTAGGATGTGGTAGGTCCATACCCATAAACAAAAATCTCCTGCCGCCAGCGGGAGATTTTTATAACTTAGTCGGTGCCTTGCTCCGGTTTCGGATGAGGCGCAGGAATTCCGTACAGCATACCTTCCGCACTAATATCCTCATCAATATCCGGCCAATGGATTCCGTGACCATCGCCAATGACCTCATAGTTCTTGCGCAGTTCGGGCGTAGCCTCGGTTAATCGCCATGACCATACCAACGGTACGCTGATCGTGCGTCCATCCATCAAATAAGCAATGAGGGAGTCATCTGTTATTTCAATGTCTCTTATTCTGGTATCCAGTCTAACGGCCTTGATGTTCATTCATATATGCGCGCAACAACAGGTTGATTTTCGTTTGATAGCCGCGCCCCTGTTTCTTATACCACTCTAGTACATCACTATCAACTCGGAGGGTAACTTGTTTCTTTGTGCGCGGCTTGAGTCCACGCCGGACAATTGCTTTTGCAAACATTTCAGGTGTAATTTCAGGAGCATCGGTAAGATCAATGTCCTTATCTTTCATTTTGTCGAGGCGGTCAAAATCAGTTCGTGATTTGGTCGAAGTAGATTTTTTCTTCATATTTCGTTGCCTTTCGAGCCGAAATAATACGGATAAGGGTTTCTGATTCAGTGTGGACAACGAGAATTACGCGACTTTTGAGCAATCCCAGAGTTTGATAGCGTGTTTCTTCATATTCATATCGATCATCGATCACTGTTACAGTATCGAATTCAAATATTGCTGGGACGTCAATGAAGTCAATGCCATGCTTTTTGATGTTGGTGAGTCGCTTGTTTTCGTCCCACTCGAATCTCATGTGCTAATTGTAGCTACAAATTGTCGTTACGTCAATCAGTTCCCGCGCAGCCCTATGGACGATGGACCTAGCAAGGCCGTGGCCGTAGCTGCTGCGGATATCGCTGCGCAACCGATGAGCAGGAAACTCATCGCCAGGCTAAGTAAATAGCGGAAAGTACTTTTAGAAAGTGTGATCTTGGAGGCGGAAACGCCGCCGCCTCGAAGAGCCGCGAAGCGGTGGACGGCGGTTTGAGCAGATCTTTTTATTAAAAGACTTTCCGCATTCCACTTAGAGAATATTTTGTCGGCTGAGATGTTAACATGGCATGGGCTCCTTTAGAACAGTTGAAGCTTATTATTAGGTCTAAAGAGGGCAGGATCAGGATGTTTAGCTTGCCCAGGTGCTATCATTCTCCCGAGCGAAGATCTGCCAGCAAGCGCGGCTCAAAGCGAATATCCCCAAAGGAAGCGGTACAGCCGCTACCGGTCGGGGATTGTGCCTCGAAGCCGAATTGTGCATTTTGATTGTCTTCCAGCTTGAAGTAACGAATCAGATCCCAGGTATTCCCATTCCGCGAAACGTGGAAGGCATAGGCTCGTTCCAGTTTCGAGACCCGCAAATAAGCTGGGCTTTGCACGACGAATGAATTACAGTCATCCGATACCCCTTTGGTCACCACGGAAACAGCGGTTGCAAGCCCTTGGGGTGATAACTCCAGGCAAAGCTTTGCCCATGCCAGCGGGTTTTCATACACCATCAAGACACCCGCATCATAGGTAGCAACATGGTTGACCGTGACCTGTGCGCTGAGCATACAGGGACCAGAAGCCGGAAATAATAAGACCGGCGCATTGCTGACATTGACAGCACCCTGCGGATCGATGAACCAATCGCTCGTCGCGGGTGAGGTAATGGTGAGTTGACCGCCGGCAGATAAATCCCAACTTTGGGGTTGATTGAGCCAATGCAGGGAATGGGGGAGATTGGGGATCACGATCGCGTCCATGGAAGTAACCTTTGTTAGCGCATGTAGTTGAATTGGAGATTATACCTATTCTCACAGCATTGACCCACACCCTCTTGAACACAACCAAACCTCAGATCCCCGATCTGACCGCCATTCCTATGAAGCCATCGCCAATGCTCCTTTGTCCCGGTTGGTGGGGATATGAATAACAAAAGCGCGATATACCTGGACTCAAGTCCCCAGAGGCAATCGGTTGGGTAGAAACTCATTTGGTTTCCAAAGATTGACGCTGAGTTTCAAACCATTGTCTGGCATTATCGTCCATGTTTACCAGATTTTCAATCGATCGAATTTTGTAGGCAAAGTAAGTATTGTAATCTTTATAGGTATCCAACTCGCGAGCCAGATCGAATTCTTTATTGGCTGAGTCGAAGTCTCCGGTGAGGGCGTATCCAAAACTCAAGTCGTAGTGCACGAACATCTTTTTATACTCGGCGGTATTAACCGTTACATAATATTTGATCGTATCTTTGTCGCCCGGTTGGAGCGGCATGAAGTTATAAGTCCATTCTCCCAGTTGTATGATCCGTTCATTTTCAATGTTCTGAAGATCAATGATCTTTAATGCTATTTTTTGACGGGCCAACGCATTCGTTACATCACCCGAGAAAAGATATGCATCTCCCAAATTGAGCATGGTCAATAAATTTGGAGAGACCTCCCAGGCCTTCTGTAAATGTGGAATAGCATCTTTGAAATCCAATGTCAATATATAACAAAATCCAATATTGTTATTAGCCTGCATATTATTGGGTTCAATTTCCAGTGCTTTTCTGAGGTATTTGGTGGCTTCTTCCAAATTGAAGATTTCCTGGTTTATATATCCCAGTGCGATATAACCGGAAACAAAATTTGGGTTTATCTTCAGTGACTTATTGATCAGCGCCTGGGCATTTTCATAGTCGTTTTGTTGCTCGTAATATAAACCTTTGAGATAATAGACTTGATAATCATCAGGAAAATTCTGAATGAGATAATCAAGTTTCGTTTCAACCACCTCATTCGCATAATACTTTTGCCCTTCCAGGGGTTGAAAAACCTGGGACTTCACAACCCCATAGGTTGCATCCGTGTTATTTTTGTCAATTTCCAGCGCCTGTTGATAGGCCGCTTCGGCAGCAACCCATTCCTGCTTTTCAAGCAGGTTGTCGCCAAGCTGGCGGTAAAATTCGGATAATTTCTTGGTCGTGGAGATCGACCGATAGTTTTCAAAATAATCCACTTTGAAGACTACTTGAACATATGCAACAGTGGCAATGGCCGCAAGCACCGACAAAATCGGCCAATAGATCAGCAGAAATTTCGCAGTCTTTTTGAATATGTTTTTACGTTTTTGGGGCGGCTGGACCACAGCCCTGATGTTGTGCAGTTCCTTTTCCAATTCGTGAATTCGGGATAATAAAAGCTCTTTTTCCATCAGATTCCTCTAAAGAAAAATCAGTCATCGTCTGAGTTACTTACCCAATTTGATTGGCAGCAAGTCCTTGAAGTATAGTTTGAAGCCTTGGCTGCTCTTTGACACCGGGACGACCACACTACAATTCTCAATCAGGATCGCCAGGTATCTTGTGGCTGTACTATCTGTTACATATACATCGGGAATCCCTCCGGGGACGCCAAAGCCAGAGCTCTGGACCTTCGAACCGGTATAAAGGTTGACCAGGCTCGCACCACTGGTACATTCGAAATCAACCCGAAGGAATGTTTGCGATTCATCTGAGGGCATAACAGCTTTGCCATTTTGGTCCAATGTGTCCTGGAACGAGACTGCACTAAGCTGCCATTGATCGGTCCCATTCGTCAAGAGGGGTCCGGTTGATTTGAGTGTGGGAGTCGCAGGCGCAGTACACCCTGCTATTGTGATGAGAATCAATCCAAGGAAGGACAGGGGCTGGAATATCTTCTGGCGAATTATGATGACCTCCTTCTTGGGTCCAGTTGGAAATGCCAGATACTTTGACTTAACTACAGTGAGGTTTCCCGGTCAACGCAGTTCTATATGAGATATTATAGGTCGTTTTATGCTTTTTTCAATACTTAAATGTCAAATGGATGATCTATCTTGTTACAGAACCGGGGTCTGAGGGTGCGCCTTTACAAACTCCACTCCCAATTCGATCAGGCCGGCTTCCCGACTCGCTTGCGAGGTGTTCGGCAGCATTGTAATGAGGTGGATTCCATTTGCGTTTACGAGTATAGTGAAGCTTTCCTGCGCCAGATGATATTGATTTTTAGGAGGGATTCT
>DATGYJ010000466.1:0-20892 GCA_035298105.1 Anaerolineales bacterium
CCCAAGGGTTTCCGTAGTTATCTTTCACCATGACTGGCCGGCTATCTGCGCCGATCATGGTGCTGACCAGTAGGATAAACCCTTGGGGTCTCGGATCGTAGAGATCAGGCCGGGATAGGCGACAGGCTTTGTACGGCAGGTCTCCTGGCCATGCGCTCACGCCCCCACAGCCAGAGGGTACCAAGTCCCAGCAGGACCACGGCAAAGTTTACCAGCCAGCCCAGGAACCCTGGGATGAGCGGGAACGACAGAAGGGCGGTCACTGCCAGTGTGACCAGGACCCCCAGCACCATCGGCCAATACCGGTGCTCCGCCAGCGGTGAATGGAGCCGGGCCAGGATCCACTTGCCGAGGGCAACTCCGAAGACCACCTTGGCTACAAAAGTCGTCACCAGCACGAAAGCCACAATCAGCCCGAATAGCAGCAGGATGCCAAGCCAGACCACCGTACCGGTCAGCTGGCTCAGAGTCAGGAAGCCGAACACTATACCGGCGATGATCATGACGGCGATCAGTACCAGCAGAACGAAGAAGAAGGCCGCCCAGGCAATGACACCCCATCCCAGGCTGGGGAGCGGCTTCGCCTGTAGCGTCTCGCTCAAGCCGCGCATGAAGACGGGGAACAGCCAGAGCAGGAACAGGCCGATCAGGATCAGTGTAATGCTGTTGCGCAGGAAGCCCAGCGCCCACTTCTCGACCCTCTGTGCCGAGGTCTCCTCGCGTACGGGCGTTTGAGTGGCGGCAGGCAATGTCCGCACCACGGTACCCAGCACAACGCCGGCAGGGATGGCCAGGTCCCTCGACTGGGTGTACTTCAGGTTACCGGCGATGCTTGCAGAGGGGGCAACGGTGATACCCGGCTTAACGCCCGGTATGGGGATGGTGGATTGCGGCATAAACATCGTCGGCGGGAACGCGGCGTTTGGCTGGGAGGCATCCCCCACTTCGGCATACACATCGCCGCCCACTTTGCCACGCAGCTCGAATGCGCCCCCGGCCACCTGTACATTGCGGGTTACGTCACTCGCCAGCAGGAGCTGTTGGCCCGCGAAGATCAGGTCACGCCCGATCGCCTTACCCGGCTGGACCTCCAGGCTGTAGCCTGCCCCGAGGATATCTCCTCCGATCTTAGCCGTGTTAGCCACGAAAAGCACCGTGCCCGCCATGCGGATGGTCCCGGTCACCTCGCCATAGATAGCCACGGTCTGCGCGGCGGTCATCAGGTCACCGTTCACCTTGCCGTGGATGGTGACGGTCTGGCCAAAGGCGACCACATCGCCATTGACCGTTCCATCCAGGAGGAACTCCTGGGCACCGACATAAAGGTCATCATTGATGACCTCGTCCGAGGCGATCACCACCCGATCGCCACCGCGCCCATCAAAGGCATAGGCGGGAGTGTTGAATGCCAGCGCCAGCAAAGCCGCCAGCACGAAAACAGATAGAAACTTGTAGGTTTGATTCATGGGAAACTCCTCTCCAGAAAAACACATCCCTACTGATCTGCGTCTTTATCGTACAACAGTTTGCCCATTCGTAACGACTGAACATTGTCACTCGTGCGAGCGACGAATATCCACTCACGCTCCCTTTGCAAATTTATATTCGGGTCATGCCCCCGCCGCCGGGGACGGCGGCTCGAGCGGGGAGGTCAGCCCGAAGGGTTCCTGTGAATAGAAAGACATGGAGTGCAAAATCCGTGCTATCATCTTCGTCATAATGAACTCAGGAAATCAGGAACAACAGACCATGAAACAGAAACTCATTCTCCCACTTGGGATTGTGATCCTATTTTTATTGATTGGCGGCTTCACGATCTGGCTGCAGAGGGCAAGCCGCCCCGCTCCCACGGCCGCATCCTTACCCCCAGCATTCCAGATCAATGTCCCAACGGTCCAGTATCCCACCATTCCCCCGTCTGATCCTGCCTTCACGGTGCCTATCTACAGCGTGGCCTCATCGGGCGTAACAGGCACGGTCACTTTTAAGGACATTGCCGGAACGGTCGCGATCCTGTTACATGTTGACGGTCTGCCACAAGACGAAGAAAGCGAAGGAAGTGTCCTGCAAGTCGAGCTGCATTACGGCACTTGTGCAGACCCGGGTGCACTTGCATACCCGATGACTGCGCCAGACGCCGGTGAATCAGAAACCGATCTTTCGATCAATTTGAAACAATTCAATCAGCAAAGACCTATGGCGGTCCTGCTCTACCGGTCCCCCCAGGACCATACAGTGATTGCCTGCGGCGATATTTCGTAATTCCTGGAAAATCTTACAAAAAGAATAGTAACTTTTGGGCCGCAAAGCGTCATGTAATAGGGTACAGAGGCCCCATGATGAACATCGAAGAAGCTCGAAACGTTTTGTGGTTAAAAAGCAATCACCGCCCGCTCGGAGAATTGCTGGATGAAGGCTATCTCACAAGGGGCAGGCTGGAGTGGGCAGCCCAGTGGGCGTATAACTCCAAATTGCAGCAGGCCGCCAGGGTCATCCTGCAATCGATCATTTATCCCTCACCTAACGCGGATTCTGAAGAAAAACCAGTCGGAGCGCAGGTCCATGCCGGGGGGGAATGCGTAGAGGTTGGGATTTCACTGGAGGAAGCCCGTTCGACCGCCTGGCCCTTTGCGCCTTACAAGGGTCAATGTATGGGATCCCTGGTAGAGTCCAGGCAGCTTTCCCTCAAAGACCTGGGATATGCGATCGAGAACGCCTGGGACGAAAAGGTGCGGCAGGCAGCGAAGGCGTTATCACTTAGCCGGCTCAACCAGATCGTGAAGGAACCTGTCCCGCCGGCGGGGTTCCTCCATGTGACTTCAGGAGGCAGGAGCTACTCAGAACGGCAGCAGCTCCGCCTGGCGTTGTTCGAGGGTCTTCTATTTGGCTGTGTACTGACGCTTTCGCTTCTTTTCACTCTTTGGATGCTGATCAGCTCCTTCAGGCCAAACCCAAACGCCAGGACCCTGGCCGAGGTCGTATCTTCCCCGGTCGGAATTATCAATCTGGTCATTGGATCGGCGATCATTATCTTCCTCGGCTGGTTGATCGGTTCCGTCCCTGAACGGATCTCCAGGCGGTTTGAGAAAAAGATCGAGGCTCACCGCCGTGGGCAGGAAGGCGAAGAGAAAGTCCTCCAGACGATCCTCCAGGCCCTGGATGGAACCTGGCAGTTATTCCGAAACATCCAGCTTCCGGGGCGAAACAAAGGCGATCTGGACCTCGTGTTGGTTGGTCCGCCCGGCGTATGGGTCCTGGAGGTGAAGAACTTCGAAGGGAAATATCGCAACATCGGTCAGGACTGGCACTATCGAAATGGCAACAACTGGAAGGCCCTGTCGAAGAATCCGGGCAGGCAGGCGCATCAGAATGCCACGCGTTTAGCTCATTTCCTGAGGGCAGACCGGTTAAAAGTATTCGTCAATTCCGTGATCGTTTGGGCAAACCCGGAGAGCTCGTTGTACGTTGAAGATCCGGCTGTGGCAATCTGGCGTTATCACGAATTGCCCGAGGAACTAGGCAATATCTGGCAGGGAGAGAAGCTTTCGGAGGTAGAATGCAATAAGATCTCGGAGAAGCTGACCAGGTTATGTGAGCAAAAGAAGTCTCAGGGGTGAGCAGCAAGTATCCCTTGAAATTTCGCTTCGACAAAACGTTATTTGTTAATCAGCAGGGAAATCTTCCAAAGAGGACCAAAGGACAGAGTGATCGATGATGGATAAATACACCCTTCTTGAAAATTACTTGCGTGCTCTTCCTACCAGTGAGGAAGAAGTAACACTCACCTTCGAGGGTATCGAGCAGATCCTGCACGAACCCTTGCCAGACTCTGCCCGTGAAGACTATGCATGGTGGAGCAATCAAAAGCCAGGCATACAGATTGAAACCAACCCCTGGATGGATGCGGGCTGGATGGTGGAGACGGTCGATCTCAACGAGAAGTGGGTCCGTCTTCTGCGTCAATGAACAAGCCATACGTGAGTGGAAGGTATACAGATGGGAAAGGGGTAACCTTGTTGGCGGAAGAATTGCTCATTTTAAATGAGTTACTAAATTGTGTGGAGTTGTAATCCGGTGGTATACCAGCCTTAGTCCGTTCGAAGACTCAATGCGCAATCACAAAGGGTAGCATGGAAAAAACAACGAACTTCACCAGTAAGAAGATCCTGGTCATCGAAGACGAACCTGATATTGCAAAGCTGGTCGTGACGCACCTGCAGAACTACGGGTTCAGGACCTTTCACAGCGCCGAGGGTGCGGCAGGGATACGCCTTGCCCAGGCGGAAAAGCCTGACCTGGTCATTTTAGATATTCTGCTGCCCGACATGGACGGCTGGGAAGTTCTGGAGGAGATCAAGAAACGCCGCATCGCTACGCGGATTATCATGCTGACGAAGATCGAGGGGGTCGCGAGCATCATCAAATTTATCCGTGCCGGAGCCTGTGACTACGTTAATAAGCCCTTTGATATTGAGGACCTCAGAATGAGGGTCGACCGCGCCCTGGAAATGGAAAATACGATCAATCTGCATTTCATGAATGCGTTCCCGCCTGAGGTGGAGAAGCTCATGCTGGAAATCGAGCAAAACAAAACCCTGCCGGGGAAAAGCAGCAAGAGCATTTTGAAGAGCATGGAATACTTAACCCTGGCTCATGAAAGGGAACAATTAAGCAAACAGCTGAAGAGTGAACAGAGAAAGCAGAAGGAACTGAAGTCGCGGCTGCTGGAGTATGAACGCAAGCTGCGCCTTCAAAATTTTGGTTTCCGGATTTTCTACATCCTCCTGGCAGTATTGATCACCTGGCTGTTCTTCCAGACCAAATTGATCACCGATGCGAAGCTATTATTCCTGCTACCGATCATTCTATTCTTCTTATTGCTATTCCCGATCGAACGCATTCGCAGTATCTCTGCCAAACACTCCTCCACGGAAGCCCAGGTGGACTTGGAAGATAAGCCTGAGAATGAGCCTCATTAACGGCAGTCCAGACTGTTGATATTTGAAAAACGAATGTCCCGTTCATAGCGGGGTTTCTTCACAGAGTACGCAGATTTGGCGAATTTTCTTTTGTTCTTCTGCGTAATCTGCACGCTTCGCAGTCTGTGGATGGAGCGCAGTCCTTGCATTTTCCTTGGTGTCCTTTGTGGTTCAATAAGTTTCTTAGCCAGTGACATACAACCAGGGGACCATATTCTCGCCGCAATGCTGGCAGTCCCGGCCCAGGACCGCGATCTCGGTGGAAATCGTTCCACACGCCGGACAGCGCACCGGTCGCAGGCGGCGATATAGTCGAAACACGATCCAATGCAAGGCGAAGGTCAGTCCCATCAAGATGAGCATTCCCACGGTGATCAGCACCAGGATCAGGAATCCCTGAATCGGATCCACTACACCTGCTTTTGCAATCACGAAGAAAGCCACCACGAGCGGTGCTTCAATGGCGAGAAACAACATAGCCACCAGCGCCGATAAGAGCCGATTTTTGCCCAGTGGAGGCGTGGACTTTGCATGGGAGCCCAGCAGCCTGCAACTGAAAAAACGCGTGTAAACCAGCGCCAGCCAGATGAAGAACACGAATACGATCAGGAAGCCGAAAGCTATCACCCCACCGGCCCACGTATCGGGAGCCAGGATGCCTGCCGGCGAGAGAAGTACCCCAACGATCATACCGAGTCCCATCCAGGCCGCCGGGAGAGCAAGCCTGAAATAGCGCCCGATCTCATTTCTATGCTCGGCAAGGTCCGCCAATGCCTGGCGCTGGACCTGTAATCCGATCGTGGTCGCGGCCAGGGGAGCCAGGATCAGGAAGGGCAGTAACGCCAGGATCAGCGTCATTGCGCTGGTGAGCACCAGCAAGCCATAGATCAGCGGTAGCAGGGCGTTGAAAGTGGCGCCTGGATGGAGGTGAGCATAGTTGATCAAGCCGGCATTGAGCGCGATGATCCCGGGTGGAAGGGCGATGATGCTTGTCACGATCACGGGTAAGAGTCCATTCAAAATCAGGCTGGTGAAGATCCCAACAATGAACGGCATGTCGGAACGGATATCAAATAACAAATGCGGCGCTTTCAGGTTATTGAGACGTTCGGCCGGAGACGGATGCAGCCGGAATGGATTGAAGCCGCTCTGCCGGTGCTGGCTTTGTGCTTCGAAGATGGAAGCCAGGCTGGGGGCTGAACCCCAAAGTGCGGCGCGCCAATCTGCATAGACTTCGCGCGTCCGCAGAAGCCCAGCCCGGATCAACAGGATCACGATAATCAACCCAACCGATTGAAGCAGGACAATGATCAGCACGGGAAACTTCACGATCAGAATCTCGCGTAGATCGGCAGGCGTGAGTCCATCTGCAATTTTTAGATAAGTGGAATTTAGAAATAAGTAGCTAACCGCAATGGCTAAAGGCAGGATCGTGATGACGACCGCGGCAAAATATAAGGATTGTGCGAAGTAGGTCCTGCCGATATCGCCATTGACGATATGAGCCAGTTCATGGCGGATGATCGCACGGAAGCTTCCAATTGATTTCCGCAGCAGGACTCGCAGACCTGCATCCAAGTATAAGGACTTTCTGGCTCCCACGCCAAAAGCCTGTCCATCCTGGGCGACCAGGTTCTTGCCAAGCTCAAAACCGGGAAGGGTTTGCAGGCCGGCCTGGGCAGAGAGGTCTGCCAATTCCTGCGCAAAGCGCAGGTCCGTTTGGGGTGATAACGGAACCGTGCCTCTGCGCCGGCGTATTCGACGGGGATGATCCCAGTAGAGAACAGCTGCCAGCAAAAAGGTAGACCCGATCAGGGCAAGCGGTAAGATCAACGCCGACAGGGAAGCCAGCATGAGCTGCGTTCCATAGTCCATCTCGGCCTGAAAGAATTCGCTCGCCTGAAGGTCTGTCCCTGGCGCCGGTCGAACATGGTCATACGGACTGGTTGCATTTGGGTCAAGCGCGTAGTGCAGTGGATCACTCAACAGGAAAGCCAGCGCGAGGGCTGAAATCATCATCAGAATGAAACGCGCATCAGTTTCGGTGGGGAGTGCAAAAGGATTGAGTTGCGCCGCTCGGGTTTTTTGGCGTTCCATGCTTCCCGGTCTATTGAATGGATAAGGAGCCGATCAGGGCGAGTGACATCTGTTTGGCTTGCTGGGGAGAGAGACCAAAATCGATGGCGCGCTTGGCAGCTAATTTCTGAACCTTTTCCAATTGTTCGTGAGTCAGTGGGGCCGCCTTCTGTGGAGCCTTTGGATTGAACAGCAGCTTGACCTGGGCCTTGATCCTTTCGCTTGATTCATTCTGAGCCGCTTTCAGGACTTCGCTCAACACAAATGAGACGACAGCCGTCACCATTGCACTGGCAGCCGGCGTGACAGAGACGATGAACTCACCCAGCCCTGAACCGAGGGGAGCATCTGAACCCTGTTGGAAGTCCTCTGGAGTGGGGTGTTCTTGATATTCGCGATAGAGTTCATCGAACATCTCCAACTCTTCTGGCGCAAATTGTTCGACCAGTTGTTTGGATAGGTCGCGCACAAATTCATCGCCTTCTGGTGTTTGTATCCACATGGCTGGTCTCCTCTTGAGAATTAGTTTCGAGCATTATAAGATAATACTTGTCAAATATGAAGGCGAGGGGATGTGGTTGGGCAGCAGCCTCGATGGTGATTTGTCGCTTATACCGATCTGCGTGGAGCAATAACTGCGTCCTCCTCTTCTGATATGGAATTCAAGGAGGTTTTGTGCAATAATGTACATATACACTTTCAGAAGAAGAAATAGATCCAGGAGGGAACTGCACTGCGGCAAAAGTCTGAAGGGCAACAATCCATAAAGAGAGGAGGCCAGCAAAATGAACAGGCGGGACCGTCAAATCTTTCTTGTCATGATCATGCTCTTTACTTTGGTCTTTGGCCCAATCCTACTTTTTTCGTGGAAAGATTGGCATGAAATGCTCCTGATGGGAGTAAGGCACGCAGCAGGTGTGGATGACTATGCCTGGAGCGCGGTGGGATTCTCCTCTACCGCTACACCCATCGCCATAGAAACATCCCGCTCTAACCGACCCACTACAGCAGCCTATATACCAATCTCGGGGCAGGCTTCCATCTCCACTGCATCCCTTACACCCGCCAGCACGCGGACCCCGTTTCTGAGCAGAACTCCCAAAGACCGACCACAATCCTTTCAAAATCCGGCGCTTGCTCCTTCTCGCACACCCACTACCAGGCCCGCCGCGACCGCAACACTCGTCCATCCAACCAACACGCCACAGCCTGCGCCAACGGACACCCTTGTGCCAACCAGCACGCGTATTCCATCCCGCACACCCAGACCTCCGGCGACCAGAACGTCAATTCCTCAAGCCAGCAATACTGCGGTCCCTCCAGCCACCGAGCCTCCACCCACGCAGCCTGAAGCGACGGAACCTCCCGCAACTGAACCTCCGCCAACCCAGCCTCCTGCGACAGACCCTCCGGAGACTGAGCCTCCGGCAACCGAACCGCCGGCAACGGAACCTGCAACAACTGAACCTGCAACAACTTGACCTGCTATGTTTCCAGCATGACGGATCGATGCACATTTGGACAGGTTATGCAAAACACCTGCCCTTCCGCATCCCGATTTTGACCAGGACAAAAATAATTGTCAGCGTGACAGGCGGCGTGTGTCGCAACGCTCAAATGGATTCGCTTGTCTCTGTGATACGAGGCACCCTGCGCCTGCCTGTCCTCCTGAAGTAAATGAGTGCCAGAGTAGCCCCACCCAGGATGCCCATGAATTGATCCTTCATGGTGTCGGCGAGGCCAAGTTGGAAGTCAGTGCCCAGAAATTTATCGCTGATGAATTCTCCAAATTCCCAAAAGACGGCTGCGGTTGCCGTGAGGGAGATGATCAATACCAGGCAGATCACTCGGTTCAAAGGCGCGCTCAGTTCCTCCTTTTCCAGATAAGACAGGATTTGAGCAGAAGTAAAGGCAACCGCGAGCCCGCCCACGTAATGAAAAGGAATATCCAAATTCGGAAAGATTTTGTATAGATGCAGCAGGGTGATCGCGACGAAGTGAACCAGGAGCACGGTCATAGGGAATACAAAAAAAGGCTGCATTTTTGATATGTGTTTCATTGCCTATCCTAATAGGGAAGATATACGAGCAGGTTTGATTATCTCCAGAACAGCTATCCAAACAAGTCCAAATCTTTCAGAAGCTATCCGTTGCAGGCGAAATCTGAACGAACCGGGGTCTACTCGCTGTCGGCTGGTAGAGTAAAATACCAGCAGCGAAGCAAGACAGTCAATGGTTATTAGAGAGAATTGCCATGACAAAGAAGAAAATTTTACCAGTCCCTTTTGAAATCGAGCGCATGCTGCAAAAGATGGAACGCCTCATGGAAATCAACATTACCTTGAATTCCACCCTCGAGCTGGCACAGGTCCTCGACTTGATCATCGCCAAGGCCGTTGAAATGCTGGAGTGTGAGGCAGGCAGCATCCTGCTCTATAGCAAAGAAAAGGACTGTTTATACTTCTCCGCTTCCACCAGTGCCGATCCAAAAACCCTGGCTGCAATTCCCGTCCCGCTCAGCGATAGCCTGGCGGGCGCGATCTTTTCGAAGAACTCTCCCGTGGTAGTCAACAATGTAGAGCAAGATATCCGGCATAACGCCTCGGTGGCGGCACAGATCAACTTCCGCACCAGCTCTTTACTTGGTGTGCCGATGCGGATCCAGGATCGCGTCACAGGAGTCCTGGAAGCCTTGAATAAAAAGCAGGGTACGTTCACGGAAGAAGATGTGAAGATCCTGACTGCCATTGCGTCTCAGGCGGCCGTCGCGATTGAGAATGCTCAACTGGTCCAGGCCCTGCAGGAATCCTATGAATCCACTCTCGAAGGTTGGGCAGCTGCGCTCGATCTGCGGGACAAGGAAACCGAGGGTCATTCTCAGCGCGTCACCTGGCTGGCCCTGCAGCTTGCCCAGGAAGTTGGGATGGGCAAGGAAGCTCTTGGATATTTGCGCCAGGGCGCCCTGCTGCACGATATCGGAAAGATGGCGGTCCCTGATCGGATCCTGCACAAAAACGGACCGCTCACCGATCAGGAGAAGGCGGTCATGCGCCAACATCCGGTCAATGCCTATAACATGCTGTACCCTATCGCGTACCTGCGATCCGCTCTGGATATCCCTTATTGTCATCATGAGAAATGGGATGGCAGCGGCTACCCGCGCGGTCTGAAGGGAGAAGAAATCCCGCTCGCCGCCCGAATTTTCACCATCATTGACGTTTGGGATGCCCTTCGCTCGAACCGTCCCTACCGGAAGGCCTGGCCCGTAAAAAAGACGATTGCCTACATTCAGAAGCAGGCCGGGATTGCCTTTGATCCCCAAATCGTAAAGAGTTTTGTGGATGCCATCCCCTCGATTCTGGAGAAGAATGAGCTGCTTTCAAAACCCGGCAAGGCAAAATCCATGCCCCAGTAATTCATCTCGTACGTTTATGAATCGAGCTACCAGACAGTTTCAGGCTTCGACCGAGGCTCGATGCTCAAGACACTCGCGCTGACCGAAGGGACGTAAGATGCCCTGCGGATCGAGCCATCAGACGAAGCGGCCTCTCGGCCATCGAATTCCTTTTGAAGGAAGGTGTCAGGTGGCCGGAAATATGATTATGTATTAGTAAAGGAGAATCCATTATGCGAGTGAGGCTCCGAAACTTCGTCAGTCAACAGTTTGGCAACCCCAGTGGGTTAGTCGGGAAGTTCATCGGAAATGGCATGGCAAGAAGAAATCTCTACGATGCCGAATGGACAGTCTCCCTGCTAGATATCCAGCCAGGCAGTCAGGTTCTGGAGATCGGGTTCGGTCCCGGTGTTTCCACACAAATGGTAAGCGCACAAGCTTCTCAAGGCTTTGTGGCTGGGGTCGATCATTCCCAGACGATGGTACAGGTTGCCAGCCAGCGCAACGCCCCTGCCATTCAAGCCGGGCGGATGGAGCTCAAACATGGTGATGTCGCTTCCTTGCCTTACCCGGACGAGTCGTTTGATATTGCCTTCTCGCTCCACTCAATTTACTTCTGGACGAAACCGGTGGACTGTCTCAAGGAAATCAAGCGCGTTTTGAAGCCGGGCGGCTTACTCGCGATCACCATCCAACCCAAAGACAAATGGGCGCCCGAACGGACTGGAGATGCGGGCATCATGACTTTATATTTCGGCGGCGAGGTCGCCGCGTTGTTTTCAGAAGCGGGTTATCGGGATATTCGTGTGGAAGTTCCGCCTCAGAAGGCGCGCGGATTCCTGGAATGCATTCTGGGAGTCAAGTGAGCCTGTGCTGTGCAAGGGACGGGTCAAGACATTCCAATTAAATGGTAAAAAGAGTTCATCTGTCACTATTGAAAAAGTGAAGCTTTTGCTAGAATCCTCCTATGGTATCTAAGCTGAACGGCAACAAGCCAGATGGCGGCTTTCCAGCAACCAGGGAGGTCTCATACCGGGAAAGCCTGAGCCACGTCACTCGCATTGGCGGCCTCACTGCCGGGATATTCATTTTTGCCTTTGTACTCATCTACTGGATCACCGGCTTTCCTCGTCTCATTGTCCTGCTCAACCTGATTGCATTGTCGATCGACCTGGTAGGTCTGGTGCTCGTCAGCCGGTCTCATGTCCACAATCCGGCTGCTCATCTCATCACCTTCGCAACCTATTTCTCCCTGCTCAGCAGCGCCCTGCTGACGGGCGGGATTGACAGCTCCAGCCTCATCTGGCTGGCATTTGTCCCAATTGCCGCAACCATTATGGCAGGGACAAAACACGGCATCCTGTGGGGGGTGGTCAGTGTAAGTAGTATCATCGGCGTCTATATCCTGAACCGGAGCCTGGGGATTGACTGGACCCTGGTGCCGCCCGTGAGTAGCGACCGGATGATCGATCTGACAGCAGTCACCTTAGCAACAGGCACTGCGATCTTTTTCAATGAACGGACGAAAGCCCGCGCCCTGAACCATCTGGAAAGCGCCCAGGCCTTGCTCAACCACCTGGCGACCGTCGATCCGCTCACAAACGTGTTCAACAGGCGTTACTTTTTCGACCAAGCCCAACTCGAACTGGAGCTTGCCAGGCTGCGCAAGAGTGACACGTCCATGGTCCTGCTGGATATCGATCGTTTCAAGCGGATCAACGACTCGTACGGTCATAATGTTGGGGATCAAATCCTGGTCGGCATGGTCGCCATCTGCCAGGAAAACCTGCGGGAGACCGACACCCTGGCGCGTCTGGGAGGCGAGGAGTTCGTGATCCTGCTGCCCCGAACGGACCTTTCGGAAGCCCGCTATATCGCAGAGCGCCTGCGGATGAGGCTGGAGCACACCCCGATCAAGACCGAGGCTGGCCCGCTGAAGGTGACCGTCAGTATCGGTGTGACCAGTCCGCCAGCCTCCGATGTCGTGATCCCGGTCCATAAATTGGTGCAGGGAGCTGACCAGGCAATGTATCAGGCCAAACGGGCCGGGCGCAACCGCGTGGCAATCTGGCAGGGACAGGATCACTGAACGCGGGGCCGCGGCGTCCGGTTATTTTCCCCACTCATGCATGGCCTGGAAAACCTTCTCCAAAGACCTCCCTTTTTCCGTCAGGCGATACTCAACATGCAGAGGCACTTCCGGAAAGACCTTGCGCGCAATAATCCCATCAGCTTCCAGTTTTCGAAGTCTGAGCGTTAATGTCTTGGGGCTGATCCCTGGCATGGATCTCTTCAAGATCCCAAAGCGGTTCTTCCCCTGGACCAGGTGATGGATCAGGGGGACTGTCCATTTATCCCCAACGATCTCCAGAGTCTTGTTGATGCCTGTATGGTCCTGTTCGTCACTACAACGCATAAAGTTATGTGACTCCTTTCCACGCGCCGGTTGCTTTCCGGGCAACAGCTTGCTTCATTTTGGGAAAGTAACTATCCGCGGCGGAGGATTAGTTCAATATTTTTCACTTCTTGACCGGCAAAAGTTGTCCGATTAAATTCAATCTACCTATATTTTTATTGTTAATGAGAAAGGATGAAACTCATGAACCAGGAAGAAAAAGCTCACCACTCTGCGCATCTGCCGGATGCCAGCGGCGTGCAGACAAAAGTTGAATTCGATAATGAGCGCGTGAGAGTCTTACGTTTTCATTTTGAACCTCACGCCAAAATTCCGATGCATGCTGCGCCGGATGTCGTGAGCGTGGCGCTCACGGATGGACATTTGAGGCTGACCCTGCCCGATGGAACTACCCGGGACTATCACTACAAAGCGGGCGAGGCGGATTGGGCCCCTGCACAAAGTCATGCAGGTGAAAACATGTCAGGCATGCCGCTTGAATTCATCGCCGTGCAGTTAAAGAGATGACTTCATGGGCTTTGATGTTACCAAACAGGGAGGCTGAAAAAAGATGGTAGAAGCCCTACGATCGGACACAGCGATCTGTAGCCTCATGAGACAAGACGATGCTATACTCAACGTATGAGGGCCTTACCCTCTGGCACCCAGCCAAAGATAAGGGCCCTGCAAATTGAATTGATCGCAGCAAAAACAAAAATTGTCTCATCGAGGAGGCACCAAAATGTCATTGAAGAAGATCCTTGTGACGTATGCCAGCCGGGCGGGATCCACGGCGGAGGTGGCAGAAGTTATCGGTAAGACCCTCAGTGAAGGCGGGGCGGAAGTAGAGGTGCTGCCTATGCAGGATGTGAAAGATCTATCCGCGTATCAGGCAGTTGTGGCGGGGAGTGCGATCCGGCAGGCAAAGTGGTTGCCTGAAGCGGTGCAGTTCATCCGCGCTCACCAGTCAACCCTGCGGCATAAACCATTTGCAATGTTCACGGTCTGTATCGCGCTGGCGATGTCGAACAGCGAACAATACCGTTCGGCCGTGGCAGGTTGGGTTGCGCCCATGCGGGCACTGGTCAGGCCGCTCAGCGAGGGTCTCTTTGCCGGGAGACTGGATTTCACGAAACTGCCAGTCAACTGGGATACCCTGAGGCTGCGACTCACGGTTGCCCTTGGGATCTTCCCGCGCGGTGATCACCGTGACTGGCACGCGATCCGGGCCTGGGCGGAGAGTTTGAAGCCCATCTTAGGAGCATGAGTAGAAATGTTTCCTAACCTCCTCTACGGCGGCGATTACAACCCTGAACAATGGAGTGAAGAGGTCTGGCAGGAAGATGCGCGTTTGATGCAGGAAGCCGGGGTTAACCAGGTTTCACTGGGCATCTTTGCGTGGGCAAAACTTGAGCCTGCGCCCGGGCAATATGATTTCGCCTGGCTCGACCGCATCATGGATTTGCTGCACGCCCACCAGGTCAGAGTGACGCTGGCAACTCCCACTGCTTCCCCTCCACCCTGGCTCGTGCGCCTGCACCCTGAAATCCTTCCGGTCACGGCTGATGGCCTGACCTTATGGCAGGGGTCCCGCCGGCACTATTGCCCGCACAGGTCTGCCTATCGTGAACATGCCGTTAGCATTGTCACACAGCTGGCGCGGCACGTGCAGAAGCACCCCGCCCTATCCCTGTGGCACGTAGATAATGAGTACGCATGTCACCTCGCCGAGTGCTTCTGCGAGGCATCGGCAGTGGCCTTCCGTATCTGGCTCGAGCAGCGATACCAGTCCCTCGAAGCCTTGAACGATGCCTGGGGCACGGCGTTTTGGAGCCAGCACTATTCAGACTGGCAGGAAATCGCACCGCCGCGCCGCGCACCTACGTTTATCAACCCGACGCAGCTTCTCGATTGGCAGCGTTTCACCTCGGACTCCTGGCTGAGCTGCTTCGAGGATCAGATTGCGATCCTGCGCGAGCTTACGCCCGAAGTGCCCGTGACGACGAATTTCATGGGCTTCTTCAAGCCGCTCGATTATTGGAAGTGGTCGAGGCGTGAGGATATAGTATCGAATGACAGTTACCCTGATCCTTCCGACCCTCGATCGAAGATCGATGCCGCCATGGCATGTGATCTGATGCGTTCGCTCAAGAATGGACAGCCCTGGCTATTAATGGAACAGGCATCCTCGCAGGTAAACTGGCGGCCGCGTAATGCGCCCAAACCACCCGGTGCGATGCGGCTTGGCAGTGTTCAGGCGCTGGCGCGCGGCGCAGACGGCATCATGTTCTTTCAGTGGCGCGCCTCGCTGGCAGGTGCAGAAAAATTCCACAGCGGGATGCTGCCTCATGCCGGTACCGGTTCCCGTGTGTGGCGTGAGATCAAGGGCCTGGGAGCCGAGTTGCGTAAAATCGATGAACTGCGCTCCAGCCGCGTTGAGGCTGAGGTCGCGATCCTTTTTGACTGGGAAAACTGGTGGGCGCTGGAACTGCCGGGCAAACCATCGATCGATCTCCAGCTATACCCTCTCCTACAGACACTCTATGCAGAGTTCTACCGGCGCAATATCACCGTGGATTTTGCGCCTCCCGATGCAGACCTGTCACGCTACCGTCTGATTATTGCTCCATCCTTGTATCTGGTGAGTGATGCCGCGATGCAGAACCTCGAGCGCTATGTAGCCAGGGGGGGCACACTCCTGATGACATACTTTAGCGGGATCGTGGATCCGAACGAGCATATTCGCCCGGGTGGTTATCCCGAGCCGCTGCGCAGACTATTCGGCTTGTGGATCGAGGAATTTGCTGCTTATGCCGAGGGACAAACGAACCTGGTTGAAACATCAGACGGTCAACAGTTCACATGTCATATGTGGAGTGATGTCATCCGTCCGACGGGTGCAGAAGTGCTGGCAAGCTATCGCAGCGGTTATTTTGCGAAGAGTCCCGCGATCACGCGACAGCCTTTTAGGAGCGGTGTGAGTTATTATCTGGGCACCTCACTTGAATCAAATGGGTTGGCATGGCTGCTCGAGCACGTCTGCGAAGATGCCGGGATCAAGTCTGTGGATCTGCCTGCAGGAGTGGAAATCACGCGGCGGACGAACGGTGCCCAGACCTGGCTCTTCGTTCTCAATCATTCGGACACCGAGGTACAGATCGACCTGGATCGCGCACAGTTCGATCTGATCTCTGATACAGAAGTTGGCGGCAAGCTTTCCCTGAAGGCGAAGGATGTCGCAATCCTGCGTCTCTAATATTAGGGAAGACAATTGGGCCCTATCGGCAAATGGTAAAACGAAAAGAGGGATGGCAACTGCCATCCCTCTTTTCGTTAAGTGGACGGAGGTCTACTTCTTTACCAGGACAAAGATACCTGTCTTGTCCGTTGTGAGGGTTGGGTAGAACACCTGGGTGGCATTTTGGATGAGTTGATAGAGCTCATCATCAGCAGAGAGAGTAAGCGTCTGTGAGAGCTTATCGATGCTGATCTGCTGAGAGACCTCGACCCATTCGCTGCCATTCCAGTATAGTACTGCGAATTGGTCCTGAGATTGGTTGTAAGTGGGGAAGTCCATTTCAATGCCTGAGTTATCCGGCAAATTCTTAATGATTTGGCCGTTGGTCAGGACATCCACATTCAATCCCAATACGAAGGAGAAACCGGTGGGCAGCTTGCCAGGTAATTCACCTGCACCCACACTATGGATCGTGGTCTGTTGATCGCACAGGTTGAAGAAGCTCAGCTTGATCCCGAATGCCCAGAAAATGCTGTTGCAATCCAGGTCGATCAAGTCGCCGCCGGTCAATGGGATGATGAAAGCTGATGAGGTCGAAGATTGAGGCGGCTTCGAGCCTGAGGTGGTTGTCGGAGGAGGATTAGAGCCCGCCAGCGTCACGCGGATCATGAACGTACTGCTGGAACTATTTTCATGGCTGTCAAAGGCAGTACAAGTCACCAACGTATTCCCGACCGGGAAGAGTGAGCCTGAAGCAGGCACGCAGTCGACTGGTACAGAACCATCTACAACATCCGTGGCAGAGGGGGCGGTGTAATTGACGGTGACACCTGTTGCACTGTTGGTGCTGGTCGTGAAATCGGAATGGGCGACGATGCTGGGTGGGGTTGTATCCCGCACTGTGATCTGGAAGGAGGCCGTATTGCTATTGCCGCTTTTATCGCTGGCAGAACAATTGACCGCGGTCGTACCGAACCCGAAGTTGCTGCCAGAGGCGGGAATGCAGCTCACCGGAACAGAACCATCTACGATATCTATCGCGGATGCGGAGTAAAGAACGGTTGCACCTGCAGGCCCGGTAGCTTCAACAACTTTATCGGCAGGCACTGTGATGATCGGAGCGCCCGGATCCTGGACATTGACAAGGAAGCTGCCGGAAGCGCTATTGCCGTGTGCATCGGTGGCCGAACAATCGACGGGAGTCGAACCGAGTGCGAAGGTCGAGCCGGAAGCGGGTGAACAATTTACAGTCACGGATGGATCGACAAGGTCACTCGCCGTGGCAGAGTAGGTCACCGCGGCGCCCGAAGGTCCGGTGGCATTGGTTGTCATCGTGCCCGGCAGGTTGAGCGTGGGAGCCGTGGTATCGACCACAATGACATTGAACGAAGTGGGATCTGCTACATTGCCGCTTAGGTCCGCAGCATTGCAGGTCACGGGTGTACTGCCCAACGGGAAGGTCGAGCCTGGAGCAGGCGTGCAGGTTACCGCAACAGAACCATCGATATTATCGCTGGCAGTGGGCTCAGCGTAACTTACGGCGGCGCCACCAGCGGAGGTTGCTTCAGCCGTGACATCAGCATGGGAACCAATTACAGGCTTGATCGTATCCACCACGTGGACGACGAAGCTCGTTGGTGTCGCCGCGTTGCCATGGTCATCCGTAGCAGTACAGGTGACGGTTGTATTACCGAAGGCAAAGTTCGTATTCGAATCTGGTGCGCAAGTCGCGGTTCGTGCTCCATCCACCAGATCTGAGGTAGCGGGGCTGGCGTAGGTCACCAGTGCACCGGCAGGGGAGGTTGCTTCAACGGTCACATCGCCATGGAAAGCGATTGTCGGAGGCGTGGTATCCACCACGTGTACAACGAAGCTCGTCGGTGTGGCCGCATTACCGTGTTTATCCGTTGCATTGCAGTTGATGGTTGTATCCCCAAGCGGGAATGTGCCGCCAGAGTCAGGCGAACAGGTGGCTGTCATCGTACCATCTAGCGCATCCGTCGCGGAGGGACTACTATAGGTAACCACTGCCCCGGCGGCTGAGGTTGCTTCAACGGTGACATCATTGTGCGGATCGATCACCGGGCCTGCAGTATCTTGAACGGTGATCGAGAAGCTATCGTTGGCGACATTATCGGCTGCATCGGTAGATGAACAATTCACCGGTGTAACGCCGAATGGGAACTGTGATCCGGAGGCTGGCGCACAAGCCACCGTTACAGATGCATCCAGATTATCTGTCACAGAGGCGGAATAGGTCACGACTGCGCCAGAGAGAGAGGTCGCTTCTACAGTCATGTCTGGTGGCAAAGTCAACTTGGGAGCGCTCTTATCGATGTTGATCCCACCCTGTGTATCCGAAGCTTGATTGCCCGCGTTATCGAAGCAGGTGCCAACAGCGGATTGGCCAGCACCTTCCGTGCCCAGTACCTGGCTAACGTTGGCAGAGGCCGGGCCGGAGAACTGGTCGGTGCAGGACCAATTCACGGTCACATCGGTGTTATTCCAGCCATTCCCGTTGGGCGAGGTGCGGTTTGAAAAGGCAACAGCCGGATTGGTTTTGTCAAGTTTGACAGTGATCTGAGCAGGAGCGGAGCTTAGCCCGGCATTATCCGTACAAGAACCGGTAAAGGCGGTTCCCGCGGTCTCGGCTGTCTGGGATTGATCGCCTGTGCAACTAGCAATACCACTGACTGCATCGGTGCCGTTGGTGTGGACGGTCACATTGCTGGTGTACCAGCCGTTGCTCCCAGACGTACCGCCGGTGATTTGCATAACCGCAGTGGGCGCAGTCTTATCGATTTTGATGCCCGATTGGGTGTTGGAGGCCGTATTGCCCGCCTTATCGGTACAAGTACCTGTAGCAGACTGGCTCGCGCCTTCGGAGCTGATCGTCTGGCTGACCGTGGCAGAGAGAACACCCGAGCCCCCCGCATTATCCGTGCAGGACCAATTCACAGTCACGTTGCTGGTGTACCAGCCATTTGTGCCTGCGGTGCCCGTGCGATTCGTAAATGTGATGGTTGGCGGAGTATTATCAAACGTGGTAGTTACATTGTAACAACCGTTTTGATTCCTGGTACTCCCGGTAGTGGGGCAGGTTGGATTGGCCCGAATGAAGATCGAGCCGCCAATGACCTCGATACCATAGCGGCCGTTATCGGCAAAGACGCCCCCGCCCACAGCGACGATTTTTGTGCCGGTCCCACTGACATAAACACCGGAAAGGCCATTGCCCGAACCGTTTACATTGGGTGCAGCGGAGACGTTGTTCAAATTGACAAAGTTGGTATTGGTGACTGCAATGCCATTTCCATCAGAGCCGCTAGCGATAACATTTGTCAAGGTGACTACCGGTGCACTCAAGCTGGCGCCATTGTAGGTGGCGGAGCCGTTCTGGTGCGAGTCTGTGAAGGATGTATTGCTGATATCGATGGATCCACTACCACCAGTTGTGGCAGAAAAGCCCCGGCTTTGATCATTAGCATCGCCATCGAAGCTGCTGCCACTCTTGACGGTGATATTCCCCGAAGCCGAGGTGAGCTGCGCGGTGTTCACGTTGTTCTGTTGGCTGGTCACATCGACATTACTGAGTGTGATACTTCCAATCGTGGTGTTTAGCGTGATCGGAGTCTGAGTCGATGCTCCATTGAACGTAAAGTTATTCAGCGTAAGGTTGCCCACCCAGGCGCTGGCGCCGGAATCACCAATGGTAATGACGTTATTGGCGAAACTTGTTTGAACATTGGGGTCGACTACCGGCGTGGTAGTACTTCCATCCCAGCCGCCCTGGAGGGTCAAATTGTAATTCTTGAGCGTATCGTAACTGCCGTTGATGAGCGTAGTGGAATTCAGCGTGAGGGATCCGCCCGCACTGGCAGTAAAATAGATGGTCCCGTTCTGAGCGTAGAACGCCGGGTTGCTGGCCATATTGCCAATCAGCTCGCCGATGGTGCCATAAGCGGTTGAACAGCCCGAGCCTGCTCCGCCGGGCAAAACTCCGGCCGGGCACCAGATCGGGTCGGTCGCTTGCGAGATATCCACAGCCGCATCTGTCGCCAGAGGAACGCTCTCGCCGTTCTGATCCAGAACGACCACAGCGGTGCCATCCGGCGCCTGGGTCAGCGCTTCGGCAATGGGGGTCGCTGTAGCTTCTTCAGGAGCTGGAGTTGCCTCTTCAGGAGCCGGGGTCGCCTGCTCCGGAGCTGGAGTTGCCTGAACCGGTTCAGGAGTTGCTGCGGCCGGTGCTTCTGTCTCGACTTGAGCGGGGGCAGGCGGCTCGGTAGGAGTCCCCTCGTCCGCCAGCACAGGCTGAACATTCAACAGATTCAAACATAGGATGATGATCAATAAGATCGTGGAAATAGAATGATACTTCTTGGCTGCCATGTTTAACCAAACCTTTCATCGTTGAAAATCGAAAACATGACGCCTTTCACATATGAAAGTTACAGAAAATGAGCTCGCAGCCTCCTCCAGTGCCATTTGATTATGAAATTAACATGATTCGAGAACTTTAACGCCGGTACCGATAAGAGGAGCGGACTGGAAACATCCGCTTCTGCCCAACACTTCGCTTAGGGCGTGTTATGAACTTTCATAGGAGATGAGCGGGTTTTTGTTCGCGGTATAGGATGATCGTTCCGTTTCGCGAATCCATTTGTACGATACCAACCCATATGCGCTAACTTAGTGGGGGGATAATGAAAAAAAAG
This sequence comes from Anaerolineales bacterium, assembly GCA_035298105.1. Taxonomy (GTDB): domain Bacteria; phylum Chloroflexota; class Anaerolineae; order Anaerolineales; family Villigracilaceae; genus Defluviilinea. The sequence goes on from DATGYJ010000466.1 coordinate 20,798, forward strand.
AACCTCTTTGGTAAGATTTAGTTGGTGAGAACAAATCCAAAACCAAGGAGGTTCAAATAAGTCTAACATGGAAACGAGGGTGTTGCCAAAGGAGC
>DATGYJ010000467.1:0-8426 GCA_035298105.1 Anaerolineales bacterium
ATCAGGTATGGCTTTTGCTCGCCGTAGACGTGCGGAGCGTCTCCAGGATCGCTTCGGACCTGAGTATGACCATACTGTGCAGGCCATGGGTGACGAGAAGAAAGCACAAACAGAGCTGGATGAACGGCAGAAGCATGTTAAGGCTTTGGATATTCGTCCACTTTCTGTAAGCGAGCGCGAGCGTTATCTGGCTGATTGGACTGCAGTCCAATCCAAATTTGTCGACGAACCTGGAGATGCCATTGCAGATGCCGACCGCCTGATCATGGAAGTCATGCAATTGCGTGCCTATCCAATCTCTGATTTTGAGCAACGGGCTGCTGATATCTCGGTCAATTATCCTACTTTGGTGAGTAATTACCGCGCCGCGCGCCAGATCGCGATCAAAAATGAGCAGCACCAGGCAGATACTGAAGAATTAAGGCAGGCAGTAATTTATTACCGGTCACTGTTCAACGAACTCCTGGTCCCAGAAGCAGTCGTAGTTTAAGGAGAAATAGCGATGAATGGAAAGAACTATGAAGGACGCGTGAATACATCAGATATGGTTGAGCGGACAGATCGGAGCACGAACCGCGCGGCAGTAAATTCAAATCCTTTTGCATACAAAGGCCCGGTGCTGGCAACTCTTATCCAGGAGTCGCCGATGGGCAGGGGCATTGTTGCCTTTGGTCCGAAGGACGAGACGATTATCCACGAGACTCCATTCGGTGAGACTATTCCCTACCATGTCCCGGAGGTTGATGCGATTACTCACATAGCTCCGATCGGCACGAGTTCCGAAACGCTGGCGGTACTGCTTAACCGTGAGGAATCAGAGCATTTTCGCACCCTCTGGAATGAGATCCAGGTCAAGTTTGTGGACGAACCTCGCTCTGCTGTCCAGCAGGCGGATGTGCTGGTATCTGAGGTGATCGAAAAAATCACCCAAATGTTCTCCAACGAACATAGCTCGCTGGAGGAACAGTGGAAACAGGCCAATGATGTTTCTACTGAAGATCTCCGCAGGGCCCTACAGCGCTACCGCTCGTTCTTCAATCGCCTGGTGGCTTGAAGACAGCAGAGTAAACAAAAACCAAATTCGCTGACGACGCCAAAGCCGTAGGCGACACGGTTTTTACTAATATGAAAAATAATATATTGGCAGGAAATGTTGTTGAAACGCAGGACTTAACCAAAACGTTTGGTGAAGATATTGCCGTACAAACTCTGAACATGCAGGTGCCGCGCGGCACCATTTTTGGTTTCGTTGGCCCAAGTGGTTGTGGAAAAACGACGACCGTCCGTCTATTAACAGGGTTTTATAAACCAACTTCTGGCGCATTGAGTGTCCTAGGCAAAAATCCGGCTGATTTTTCGGATTCAGACCGCGAAAAAATAGGTTATCTGATCCAACAATTTGTCTTATATCCGGACCTAACTGTTTGGGAAAACTTAAATTTTGCGGCTTCCTTTTATGGCGTGGGCCTCTTTCGAGGACGGCATTTGAAACGATTGCTTGATTTTGTGGAGTTGGCGGGAGACAGAGGCAAATTAGCAAGGGATCTCTCTGGTGGGATGAAGAGACGCCTCAGCCTGGCCGCTACATTGGTGCATAAACCGGAATTACTTTTTCTGGATGAGCCTACCGCCGGGATTGACCCGATCCTGCGTCGGAAGTTTTGGGATTATTTTAAGGAACTGCAGGTAGAAGGCCGTACTCTGTTTATCACCACGCAATATGTGGGCGAGGCTGCATATTGTGACCTGGTTGGGGTTATGTATGGAGGAAAGCTACTGATGATCGAAACCCCGGATGGGCTGCGCAGGAAGGCATATGGGGGAGATGTGGTTGGGATCCGAACCAATGAAGCGATAAGGTTTGAACACAGGCAGCAATTGGAAAGCCTGCCCTTTGTGAGGGGCAAAGTAAAAATTATCAGTGACCAGGAGGTCGAAGTCATCGTAGATGATGCAAGTACAGCAATTCAATTACTCCTGGAATGGTGCGGGGCGCAAAAGTTGACCGCAGAGATGATGGAGCGGAAATCGCCTCCTTTTGATGATGTGTTTATCAGAATAATCGAAAAGGAGATTGCGAATGATTAGAATCTTCAAATCTCTTATCCGAATTTCTTCATTCCTGGGCAAGGAAATGACAGAAATTTTTCGCCAGCCCAGGCTTATTCTGACACTCGTCTTAGGACCGTTTCTAATTATGTTTCTATTCGGATTGGGATATCCTGACCAAAACCGTACTTTGAGAACGACATTTGTAGCTACAGACCCGGCTGCTTTTCAGAAAGAGATGACTATATTTACCAAGTCCTTCAATTCGAAAATTTTTGATTATGTGATAGAGAATGATAAAGAGCGGGCAATGGCCAAACTTGCCCTCAACCAAACTGACCTGGTGATCGTCGTACCAGATGTTCCATTCGAGACCATCAAAAACAACCAGCAGGCCGAGTTTCTTATTTATCACAATGAAGTCGACCCAATCCAGATTGGATATATTCAGTCTGTGGCAAGAATATTGGTAGCTGAGGTCAATCGCCAAGTCTTACAATCTGCGGCCAAACAGGGACAAGCGGACTCTGGCTCTCTGCAAACTGATTTGGAAACTGCGATCGCAAAGACCCAGGCGCTTCGACAGGCCGTTCCAGCGGGAGATGTAACCACGGCAACGCATGCTGCAGATCTGGAGAAGGATCTCACGAGTCTGCATGAAAAACTAACTACAGTTCGTTCTTTGGCACCTGGTATTTTGGTTAGCCCGTTCTCTGCAAAGATCAGCGGGCTGTCCGAAGTCCAATTGACTGTAACCGGGTTCTTTGCTCCGGCCGTGATCGTCCTGCTCCTGCAGCACGTATCCATAACTTTTGCGTCCTTATCCATTGTTCGAGAGAGGCGCTCCGGGATCATGGAGTTGTTCAGAGTAGCTCCAATCAAAGCTTTTGAAACTTTAGCGGGGAAATATCTGAGTTATCTGTTCTTTGAAATAATACTTGCGGGCGTGATTACCGTTCTGGCGGTCTGGTTGCTACGGATTCCCATTTTAGGCCGTTTGCAGGACTATGCTTTAGCCGTGGTTGTCCTGCTATTTACATCCCTTGGAGTGGGTTTCCTCATCTCGTTGATCTCACAAACCGATACCCAGGCCGTTCAATATTCGATGCTATTGATGCTGGCGAGCATTTTCTTTAGTGGATTTTTTCTGGACCTGCGCCTGATGAAGGCACCCATCACAGTTCTGGCATGGTCCTTGCCTGCCACGTACGGCATTCGAATGTTGCAAGACGTTATGTTACGCGGCTCTTCGGTGCCTCTGCTGCTATTTCTGGGAATTGCAGGCATAGGAATAGGACTCTTCCTGATCAACTGGATGCTCTTAAGAAAAACAATGGAGAGCTAATATTCTGGAATGTAATCTGCTGCAATTTTCACAAAATAACGGACCCAATTCATCAAGAGCCTGCTTTTGCGACTAGCACGATTTTGTGTGTCCCCACTCCGCAGCATTTTAGCCCTCTCCCCCACATGGCGGATAGCAATATTCCCCAGTCGTCGGATGCGGCCGGGGAATATTGGTTGTAAGATGAGTACAGAGTCATAAGGTTATTCCGCGACTTTTGCAAGTGATTAGTTAAAGAGGAGAGCATTTTATGAGTACTATAAATAGTAAGGTAGGCTCCAAAGGAAGTATGAGAGCAGATATTAAGAGGACAGCCCAAAAAGCGGAGTTTAGTCCTCTTATGGAAGCCCTGACGCGCCTCGGTTATGCTGTGCGTGGAGTGATTTACATCACCATAGGTCTGTTGGCGGTCCAAGTTGCGCTTGGAAGAGGCGGTGCGCTGGCAAGCCCGCAGGGCGCTATTGCCGCAATTGGCAAACAACCGGCAGGTTTGATTTTGTTGTGGGTAGTCCTGGTCGGCCTGGTCTCTTATGCGTTGTGGGGTGTGGTCCGGGCCGTGTTGGACCCGCTCCATAAAGGGCATGACCTGAAGGGCCTGCTCGCGCGCGGTGGATTTTTGGCCAGTGCCTTTGGTTACGCAATCCTGGTTTTACCCACTTATCGCTATATTACAGGCGCCTCACAAAGAGCCGGCGGATCCCAAACCCAGAAATTCTTTACCTCGATCATGGCCATGCCATGGGGTCGATGGGCGATCGGCATTCTAGGGTTAGCTGTTCTGGCAGGAGGCTTATACCAGGTCTACCTGGGATTCAAAGCCGGTTTCGATCGACAATTCAAGATCTATGCTCTCACTGCGAAGGAAGTAAAACTGGCCGTGGACGTAGCACGCTTTGGCACCGCGGCGCGGGGGGTTGTCCTGGCGTTTGTAGGGGGGTTAATCATCCTGTCGGCTTACCAGGCGAATCCCGGCCAACCCGTGGGCATGGATACCGCCCTCGCAACCTTGTTGCATCAGCCTTACGGCATTTGGCTCCTGGGTATCGTCGCCGTGGGGCTAGTGGCTTTTGGTGCCTACTCCATTCTGAGCGCGGCATGGTTCCGTCTTAAAAGATAGGCTACAGGATATTGTGATGACTGCTAATACAAACATCGCAACCCATATTGAAGATCATCGACTAGCTAAAAATAATTCCAGCGGTGTGCGCTCTGCAGGACTGCTTGCGAAGTGGCCCCTGATTGGATTGCTCATGTTCCTTTTCGGCGGATTGGCTTTTGGGGGGCTTACTTATAACTTGGTTACTCAAGGGCCCCTGCTGGCCTGGGACAAAACCCTCGCAACTACTTTGCCGGCGATTGGCTTAAAGAGCGCCGCGACCCTGAAACCGATCATGGACGCAGGTTATTATCTGGGAAGTTGGGGGCTCACTGCTCTTGGGTTCCTCTTTGGTCTTTACTTCGTCATCAAACGCTACTGGCAGGAACTGGCGATGCTGGCAATCGGCATGGCTGGAGAATCCTTGCTCTTTTTGTTCATCTCAAACTGGATCGGCCGCGTCCGCCCGCCGACCCAGATTTGGATCATCTTACACATCCCGGGGTTTCCGAGCGGACATGCCCTGGCTTCTGTTGTTTTGTTTGGATTTCTAGCATACTTGCTTGCACCCAGGATGCGATCTGTCTTTGGGAAGGGTTTCGTCGTTGCCGCAGCGCTGGTCATTATCCTTTTTATCGGCTTTACCCGGGTCTTCACAGCTGCACATTATTTGACCGACGTGCTCGCTGGCTATGCACTGGGACTTGCCTGGTCCGGCGTAGTGTATACGTTGATTGAGATCTATTTTCAAAAAAGAGAGTTACAAAATGTCAAAAAAGAATAAACCTGTTCGTGTCAAATTGATCGCCAACCCGGGCGCCGGGAAAGCCTCAAATGCGGCTGATAATTTGAATTTAGTGATTGGCTATTTGGAGAAGAATGGTCTAAAGGTGGACGTGGCATTTGCCAAACCCAAAGAAGAAGCCACCCCGATTACCCGGAAAGCCATTAAGGACGGATATAAAACTGTGATCGCCATGGGCGGCGACGGAACCATCGAAGCGGTCATGCGTGGAATGATGGGTAGCAAAGCTCGTCTGGGGATTGTCCCGGCGGGGACAGAAAACAATATCGCCAAAAGCCTGGGCATTCCCAAAGACTTGGAAGAAGCCTGTGCTCTGATCGCCTCTGATCACACACTCAAACTGGATATGGGTCAAGTCACAACCAGGAACGGTAAAAAATTTGTTTTCTTCGAAATGGCCACGATCGGACTTTCGGCTGCTGTCTATCCGGATGCAAACAAGGCCGCCAGCGGTAAATTATCCAGCATAAAGGCTACGGCAATGACCTTCATCCACCAGGAAACCAGACCGAAGGTTTTTCTGACCTTGAACAACGAAAGCAAAATTGAGGTTGAAACGATGTTGGTGATGGTTTCCAATACGCCTGTTTTTGGAAAAGACTTCCTGGTAGCACCTGGTGCCTCTTTGCAGGATGGCCTCCTGGATATCTCGGTGTACCCGGACTTTGGCAAAGTTGAACTAATTCGTTATTATGCCGCGGTGATGGATGGAGGTTATTCAGGTGATGGAAAAGTTCAGCGTTATCAGGCACGCAAAATAAAGGTAAAAACTTCTCCGAAGTTGGATGTGATGGCAGATGGGGTTGAACTGGGCAAGGGTACCGTAAAGATCAAGGTGCGCAAGAATGCCCTGCGCGTAATAACTGCGGAGCAAAGCCCGGGGGTTGGAATCCCGCTGAAGGACGCAGTTGAAACACAGCCCGTGCCTGTCTCCCCAACCGTGGAAAAAAATCTTCACGTGGAAAGTTTAGTTTCAACGCAATAATCCGGGAAAAACGAGTACCGAATGACAGAACAGAAGGTTGAGCAGCCTACCGAGAAAATTAAAGAGGAGGTACTGCAGGCCGCGCGAGCCGAAAGCGCACCCGCACCTGTACGCCGCTACAGAACAGTATTGTTTCAGGGAGCGCTGATCCTGGTTGCAATTGCTTTTGGCGCTTTGACTTTTCTGGTCAAGACCATGCCTTCTTTTGCGATCGATCTTCAAATCACGAGGTCGATCCAGCTGATTAATTTCCCATACTTTAGCTTGCTGATGAGCTTAATAAGCTGGGCGGGTTTTGGCCCACAGGTGACGATCATCACAGGGCTGATCGTTTTGTTGATTTATGTTCTTGGCCTGCAATGGGAAGCCGTGATGGCCCTGATCGCTGCACTCTTTTCTACCGTGATCAATGTGCTGGTAAAAGATCTGATTGGGCGTCCGCGCCCTGCAGCAGACCTAGTGAATGTGGTTGCCAGACTCCATGATTACAGTTTCCCGAGCGGGCACGTCATGTACTACCTTGGATTTTTGGGGTTTATTGGGTTCCTGGTTTTTAGCTTGCTGAAACCATCTTTAAAACGCAGCCTGCTGCTGATGATCATAGGTATCCCGATAGCCCTGATCGGTGTCTCGCGCATTTATCTGGGCGAACACTGGGCCAGTGATGTGCTGGGATCTTATTTGCTTGGCAGCCTGACTCTGGTAGCAATCATACAATTTTATCGCTGGGGCAAAACACGCTTTTTTGTTCGCCAACCAGTCGCAGCCGCACCTCAGCGGGCATAAGAAGTATCTGTCAGCCTTTATGCTGCAGTGAGCAGATGGATTGTTAGCAGGAGAAGCAGATATGCCAAAGAAAAATAAAATCATTTGGGCTAAGTTAATTGCCAACCCTGGTGCAGGGAATGTATTGGATGCAGCCTCAAAGATCGAGCAGGCGATGCGCTATTTAATGGATGCTGGACTGAAAGTTGACCTAGCACTGGCCAAACCGAAAAAAGAAGCCATCCCGATTACAAGGAAAGCCATTAAAGATGGCTATGATGTGATTATCGCCATGGGTGGAGATGGCACACTTGGAGCGGTGATTCGCGGGATAGCAGGCTCCAAGGTGACATTGGGAATAATCCCTGCCGGGACTGAAAATGATATCGCCAGGAGTTTAGGGATCCCTGAAGATCTGAAAGAAGCCTGCGCTTTGATCGCCTCGGGTCACACCCGTAAACTGGATCTAGGCCAGGTAAGCACCAGGAAAAAGAAGAAATTCTATTTCTTTATGCTGACCGCAATTGGGCTGACGGCAACCATCTTTCCCATCATAAAAGAGGTCCCTGAAGGTAAACTATCCGGGATTGGGAAAGCAGTTGCGACACTTTTCAAATTCGATTCAAAACCAATAGTTAACCTAACGCTGGATGACGAAAGTAAAATTGAAGTGGAAACCATGTTGGTGACAATCGCCAATACGCCTTTGATTGGAGCAAAAAACCTGGTAGCCCCGGATGCCTGCATGGACGATGGACTCCTGGATATCGCTGTTTACCCGAATTTTAGCAAGGCCGACTTGCTTGCTTATTTCGCCAAGACAGCCCATGAAGGTTCAACACCTGACGGAACCATCCAGCGATACCGGGCGCGGAAAATAAAAGTAAAAACTTCCCCAAAGCTTGATATCGCAGCGGAAGGCATCATCCTGGGAAAAGGTACGGCACGGATAAAGGTGCTCCCTGGTGCCCTGCGGGTGCTTGCCCCTGAACCGGGCCCAGGCGCGGAGAAAACACAGGAAGAGAAGACGGCCAGGGAATTGCCTGAGCCTGTCTCCCCGGTTTCTCATTAATGTTTGCTTCGTGTCGACTCTGCTCTTGATGGAACCGTTGATTCAGATAAACTGTGCACGCCCGCCCATTCGTATGTGTCATCGACACGCTGAGTTTGGGAACGACCATAAGGATGTCTGTGCATCCGGGAGAATCCATTAATGGCAACCGAACTCATTCTCATTCGACACGGCCATGCTGTACGTGTAAATGGAGATTACGTTCACGCACCCTTAACGAAACTAGGGCAGGAACAAGCTGCACAGACGGGTCAGTATTTTAGCGAACCACAGAATCATCTTGATGGTTTTTACTCCAGTCCACTCCGT
>DATGYJ010000468.1:0-10838 GCA_035298105.1 Anaerolineales bacterium
GGCATACATACACTTGCTTTATCCTCAGTGGGATGGTGTAAACTTTACCTTGATGGCAAACTCGTTATTGATCATTCATCTGATTCAGATATGGCAAGAGAGGTCACTGCCAGCCTAAAGCTAGAGGGTGGTAAAGCCTATTCCCTCAAAATTGAGTATTACTGGAAAGGCAGTCCGCGTTGGCGCTCACTCTCTTTTGGTCATCAACCACCTCATTCCAAAAACATGATCGCTGATGCGGTCAAGCTGGCAAAGAGTTCCGATGTAGTTGTGCTGGTTGCCAGCTTGAACAGTGAATGGGAATCCGAAGGATTCGATCGCGTCGATATGAGATTACCCGGCGCGCAAAATGAATTGATCAAGCGGGTTGCAAAAGCGAATAAGAACACGATCGTCGTTTTGAATGTTGGCTCTGCCGTTGAAATGCCCTGGATCGATAAAGTCGCTGCCGTTCTGCAACTCTGGTATGACAGCCAGGAACAGGGCAACGCCCTCGCGGATATTCTCTTTGGCGATGTGAATCCATCGGGTAAATTGCCCACCACTTTTCCTGTCCGCTTGCAGGATAACCCTGCTTATACGAATTATCCTGGCGAGAACGGCCAGGTCCGCTATGGTGAAGGTATCTTCGTGGGCTATCGTTATTACGACAAAAAGGAACTCACGCCTCTCTTCCCATTCGGTCATGGGCTTTCATACACAACATTCAAATATAGCAATTTGCGTCTCAGCGCAAAATCCCTCACCCAGAATGAACCTCTCAAAGTCCGAGTAGACGTGACCAATACGGGGAAAGTCGCCGGCAAGGAAGTAATTCAGCTTTATATACGGGATGTCAAATCCAGCGTGGCGCGACCCGAAAAAGAACTCAAGGCCTTTGCCAAGGTGGAACTCGCTCCTAAACAAAGTAAGACCGTTACATTTACCTTGGATCGAGAAGCCTTCTGGTATTTCGACGTAACAAAGAATGCGTGGACGACTGAACCCGGCGATTTTGAGATCCTGGTCGGTTCATCGAGCCGGGACATTCGTTTGAGCGAGGCGTTCGCACTGCTCCCTGAACTGCGTGCCTCACGTTTGCATACTGGTCTCACGATGCAAAAACTACTCGATGACCCTGCTGGTCGCGCGATTCTCTCCAAGCACATCGGAGGATTCCTGCTCATGGCAGATATGAGTATGGCAAAAGATATGACGCTTGAACAAATCGCAACCAACCATCCGACCTTCGTTTCAGCCTCCCTACTCGCCAAAATCGGAGAAGAGTTGGCACAGGTGTAATCAATCTAAATGTAAGGGCGGGTAACTCCGTCCCTGCGGAAATGGAATCATTATGAAATTCGGCTACTTTGACGACTCTTCCCGCGAATATGTAATCACCCGCCCAGATACCCCCCTGCCGTGGATCAATTACCTGGGTTGCGAAGAATATTTCGGTTTAATCTCCAACATGGGGGGTGGCTACTCTTTTTACAAAGATGCCCGCTTACGCCGCCTCACGCGTTATCGCTATAACAACTCACCGCTCGACATGGGAGGGCGCTATCTTTACCTCCGCAATAACTCCAGTGGCAAATATTGGTCACCGTCCTGGATGCCTACCCGCCTCAAACTCGACGAATATGAATGCCGTCATGGACAGGGCTATACGGTCATCACATCCAAGCTCAATGGGATCAAATCTTCGACTCGCTATTTTGTGCCACTGGGAGAGAGTCTCGAGATCTGGCACGTGACATTAACCAATGAAAGTGCCTCAGAGGCAGACTTAAGCCTGTTCTCTGCTATCGAGTTTTGCCTGTGGGACGCCAATGATGACGCCACCAACTTCCAGCGCAATTATTCAATTGGGCAGGTTGAAATCGTCGATGAGGTGATCTATCACAAAACCGAATATCGAGAGCGCCGTGACCATTTTGCCTATTTCGCCTGTTCCGACAAGCTAGCTGGCTTCGACACGGTACGCGAAGACTTCCTGGGAGCATATCGAGGCTGGGATGAGCCTCAAGTGGTGGAAACAGGCCAATCCGTGAATTCGGAAGCGCATGGCTGGCAGCCGATCGGGTCGCATCATATCAAAGTCCAATTGAAGGCTGGAGAGCAGAAACAAATTGTTTTTGTCCTGGGCTATCATGAGAATCCTAAAGATGAGAAGTTTGATCCATCCGATTCGCAGATTATTAACAAGAAGACTGTCAGGCCGATCATCGCAAAATATTTGAAGTCTGAGAACGTAGATAAAGCTTTCAATGACCTGCGCGACTACTGGACCATGTTACTGAGTAAGATGCAAGTGACCACGCCTGATGATCACACGAATCGCATGGTCAATATTTGGAACGCCTATCAATGCATGGTGACATTTAATATGAGTCGTTCAGCTTCTTACTTTGAAAGCGGCATCGGGCGTGGGATGGGCTTCCGTGATTCGAATCAGGATTTGCTTGGCTTCGTGCATATGATCCCTGAGCGTGCTCGGGAACGCATCTTAGATTTAGCTGCCACACAGTTGAAAAACGGTGGTGCGTTCCATCAATATCAGCCACTGACCAAGCGTGGCAATAATGATGTCGGCTCCGGTTTCAATGACGATCCGCTCTGGCTGGTGTTAGGCGTGGTCGCATATATCAGGGAGAGTGGCGATTGGTCTATTTTGGATGAGCAAGTTCAATATGAAAACGAATCTGGAACCGAGAGCCGGCTCTACGAACATTTACAACGTGCCCTCCAATACACGCTCGATCAACTTGGCCCGAACAATCTGCCACTCATCGGGCGCGCTGACTGGAATGATTGTCTGAATCTAAATTGTTTCTCCGATACACCCGGGCAATCTTTCCAAACAACCACCAATAAAGACGGGAAAGTGGCAGAAAGTATATTCATTGCGGGATTATTTATTCTGGCATGCCAGGAAATGTCCGGCATTGCAGCGCATTATAAGGATGATGCGCAAGTGCAGAAATTACAAAAAGAGGCTGCCGAGATGGAGAAGACCGTCTGGTCAGCAGGTTGGGATGATGAATGGTTCCGGCGTGCCTACGATGATTATGGCCATGTACTGGGTTCAAAAGAAAATGTTGAAGGAAAGATCTTCATTGAACCACAGGGCATGTGTATTATGGCTGGCTTAGGCGTGGAAAATGGCAATGCAGTCAAGGCACTAAACTCCGTTGGGAAACATCTTGCAACGCCCCATGGTATTATGCTCCAACAACCGGCCTTCAGCCAGTATTATTTGCATCTGGGCGAGATTTCGTCCTATCCACCAGGATATAAAGAGAATGCCAGTATCTTCTGCCATACCAACCCCTGGATCATGATCGCCGAGGCCATTGTTGGACGCGGCGATAAAGCATTCGATTATTACAAGCGCATCAATCCATCTGCACGCGAAAATATCAGTGAAATACATAAGTGCGAGCCTTTTGTCTACGCTCAAACGATTGCAGGCAAGGATGCTGCAACACATGGCGAAGCCAAGAATTCCTGGCTCACCGGCACTGCGGCATGGAACTATGTCGCGATCACACAATACATTCTAGGCATTCACCCCGCGTTCGAGGGTCTGGAAGTGAAGCCGGTCTTGCCATCCGATTGGAATGGTTTCGAGGCGGTACGCAGCTTCCGGGGAGTCCGATACGAGATAGCGGTAAGACGGGAAGGGCCCGGGAATAATGTCTCACTCGAGGTGGACGGTAAAGCCATTCCAGGCACGCTCATCTCATTGGCCGGGCAAGATACAAAAACCGTAAAGGTCAAGGCGGTCGTTCGGTAATGATAAAGAAGATTATTGATTTTCTTTAGTGCCCTGCACGGTTGCTGGCTGGTTTTGACAATGAATAAATTGCGAGCGAGGCAACACTTTCTTGGTTTCGCATATCGGCGCATCCCACGTTCTGCGTGCAACGCACCGCTCTTTTCCTTCGGTTACGGATTTGCTGATGGTAATCCATCACTTGAGATCCTGGAACGCAATCCTTAATAGGAGTAACAATGAATTACGGATACTTTGATGATCCAAACCGTGAATATGTGATTACCAATCCACGCACACCCACCAAGTGGATCAACTACATTGGCACACTGCAATTCGGCGGATTTGTAGATCATACGGGCGGCGCCTTGATCTGCAAGAATGATCCCACCTTCAATCGCATCACAAAATATATCCAGCAAATGCCCGCCTCTGATTTCAAAGGGGAAACGCTTTACCTCAGAATCCATACTCGCGCTGAGCCTGACGGCGAAGCGGGTGGCTCTAAAGTTTTCTCTCCCTTCTTCGTACCCACGCTCGATGCGTACGATCGATACGAGTGCCGCGTCGGACTTGGCTATACCCGTATCCTTAGCGAATTCTATGGCATTCGCACTGAAGTGACGATCTTCGTCCCAACGAATGGCGCTGTAGAAATCCGCGACATTAAGATCACCAACCTCAGCGACAAGCCTGTCGAAGTGGATGCCATCCCCGTGCTGGAGTATACCCACCCCGACGCGCTCAAACAATTCACCAACGCCGATTGGATCCCACAGACCATGACATCCAAGGCAGTAAGAAACGGTGGTTGTATCGCGCTCATCCAATATCCGTTCATGTACCGCGATACCAGGGTCAATTTTTTCACCTCAAATTTCTCGGTGTCGTCCTTCGAAACAGATCGCAAGAAGTTTCTTGGGGACCATGAATATGGCACCTGGGCAAATCCTGCAAGCCTGCAAAATATGGAACTTTCCAACACGGAAGCCTTACGCGGCGATAACATCGCGGCGCTCATGCATCATCTCGGCCTGCTTCAGCCTGGCGAGACAAGGCGTCTCGTCACGCAACTGGGCCAGGAAGCAAACGTAGAGGCCGCAGAGCAGGTCATTGAAACATATCGCAATCCGAAAGCCGTGGATGAGGCTCTCGCAGCAATGAAAAACTTCTGGGATGAGTATTTATCTACCATGCAGGTGGAGACCCCGGATGCAGCGATGAATGCCATCCTCAATGTTCATAATCCGCACCAGTGTTTTATTACACGCCAGTGGTCACGCTATCTTTCCTATTACCAACTGGGCCTGGGTGCGCGCGGCATTGGCATCCGTGACTCATCACAGGATATTCTCGGTGTGATGGCAAATATCCCTGCTGACGCGAAAACATTTCTGAAGACATTGCTCTCTTTCCAAAAGACCAATGGCTCGGCAATGCATCACTTCAATCCGCTCACGATGGAAGGCAGCATTGGTGATGCGGCTGAGATGGAAGATCGTCCACACTATTACAGTGACGATCATTTGTGGAGCATCCTCGGTGTCACCGCCTATATCAAAGAAACCGGTGACATTGCATTTTTAGACGAAATGATCCCCTTTTATGAAAAAGATAAGGCCGGGAACCCTCTTCAAATAGCATCTGTGCTTGATCACATGCAACGCGCCTTGACTTTCACCCGCACCGATCTCGGTAAACACGGGTTACCTTTGCTCGGCTTTGCGGATTGGAACGACACGATCAACCTGGCGAAAGGAGCAGAGTCGCTTTTCTCTGCACACTTATATGGACGCGCCCTCAATGAGTTCATTGCTCTGCTCGATTATCTTGGAAGGAAAGCCTGCACTGAGCGAAGTCGAAGTGAGGCAGCCGAAGAGTGGCACACGGCCCATGCCGAAATGAAAGCCCGAGTCGAGGAACATGCCTGGGACGGTGAATGGTATGTGATGTATTTCGATCACGATGGCACGCCGCTCGGCTCCCATCAGAATCAATACGGTCAAATCCATCTCAATGGACAGTCCTGGGCCATACTTTCGGGCTTCGCCTCTCAGGAGCGCGCCCGGCAGGCGATGGATTCTGTGTATAAGCGCCTGAACACAAAATACGGGATCAAACTTTCTACGCCTGGCTACAATGGTTATGATCCACGCTATGGCGGCGTGACGACTTATCCGCCTGGCGCAAAGGAAAACGGCGGGATCTTCCTGCACCCCAATCCCTGGGCGATGATCGCAGAGACCATGCTTGGCAACGGCGACCGTGCCTATGAGTATTACTCGCAGATCAACCCGGCCGGCAAGAACGATCTCATCGAGCTCTATGAGAGTGAGCCTTATGTCTATCCGCAAAACATCTTGGGTGATGAACATCCCCAGTTTGGGCTGGCACGCAACTCCTGGCTCTCAGGCACGGCCTCCTGGATGTATCAGGCCGGCACACAATGGATCCTTGGTATCCATGCTGAATATGAGGGACTGCGCCTCGATCCATGCATCCCATCGAATTGGGATGGCTTCAAAGCCACACGCAAATATCGCGGTGTGACCTACCATATCACGGTAAGCAATCCAAAACACGTCTGCCAAGGCGTGGAAAAGGTCATTGTTAACGGCGGACGGGCTGAGGGGAGTCTGATCCGAGCGGAAGAAGGAGTCAGCGAAGTAAACGTTGAGATCACGCTGGGATCATGATGACTGCCTCCCCACTCCCTTATGCCTCCCTTGAAAATGAATTCTTACGCCTCGATTACCTGACAACCACGGGTCCGCGGATCATCGGCTTGTATGCAAGAGGCGTAGAAGGCAATCTGCTCGCCGAGACACCCCAGGTACATTGGCCCACTCCTTATGGTGAGTATTACATCCAGGGCGGTCATCGCTTGTGGGTCGCGCCTGAAGATCCTTCTTACATCTGTCCCGATGCTCGTTTGCAGGTGACTGTTGAAAAAGATACGGTCCATCTACAAAGTGAGGTGGACGCCTCGGGCCTGGCAAAGGAAATAACCTTTCATTTGAATGAAAATTGTGTCGTGCTCACACATCAAGTCACCTGGCATGGAAAAGAACCGGTAGAGCTTGCACCGTGGGCAATCACACAACTTCGGCTGGGCGGCGTGGCAATCCTTCCGCAGCCCTGCTCCGACGGGTTGCTGCCCAACCGCAATCTGGTTTTCTGGCCCTATTCTCAGATCAACGAGGCGCGCCTGGCATTACATGATGATCTGATTTTGATCGATGGGAGTGCCGCTGAGCAGGCTCTCAAAATCGGAAATTACAACTCCCACGGATGGGCTGCTTATCTACTCAGGGATGCCTTGTTCGTCAAGAGATTCTCTGTCGAGCCGATGCACCATCAGCCGGATATGGGCTGTAATGTCGAAGCTTATGTCAGAGATGTCTGCATCGAGCTTGAGACACTTGGACCCCTGAGGACATTGAAGCCAAAAGAGACGATGACGTATGAGGAGGTCTGGGAAGTGACCGCCGGGCAGTATTCGATTACTGTGGAGGATGCACGTATAATCAGCAGGCAATTATCTTTAAGATAAAAAGGATTCAGCACCCAATGGCAAACAAGATTATCTTTCCTGAGTATTTCCTGTGGGGCGCAGCGACAGCTTCGTACCAGATCGAAGGTGCCTGGAATAAACATGGCAAGGGCGAATCTACCTGGGACCGCTTTACACACACTCCCGGAAAGATAAGGAACAATGATACGGGCGATGTTGCGAACGATCATTACCGCCTCTGGAAAAAAGATATTGGCTTGATGAAAAAGCTTGGCTTGAAGGCCTATCGCTTTTCCATTGCCTGGCCGCGTATCCTTCCTACAGGACACGGCAAGGTCAACCAAAAGGGGCTCGATTTCTACAGCAGACTTGTGGATGGTCTCCTGGATGCAAACATCGCGCCCTTCGTCACGCTCAACCATTGGGACCTGCCGCAAAAGCTGGAAGATGAAGGTGGCTGGCCGGTCCGCTCAACGGCCGAGGCATTCGTCGAATACACGGACGTGATCACCCGCACCCTGGGCGACCGCGTGAAGAACTGGATCACGCACAACGAACCGGCAGTCGTGGCCTGGATGGGATATTCTACCGGCCAACATGCGCCTGGCTTGAAGGATTACTCGCTGGGTGTGCGGGCCGCGCACCATCTCCTGCTTTCGCATGGACAGGCGGTGCCAGTCATTCGTTCGAACAGCTCCGAAGCAGAAGTGGGCATCACGCTCGACATCAGCTGGAGAATTCCCGCCTCCAATAGCAGAGCCGATATCGACCTTGTCCGCGAAGATGATGGAAAATGGTTCCGCTGGTTTGCCGATCCGCTCTACGGGCGCGGTTACCCCTCCGACAAGATCGCCGACTTCATCAGGATCGGCGCATTGCCAAATGGACTTGACTTTGTGCAGTCCGGGGATATGGACGTGATTGCTACGCCGACCGATTTCCTGGGGCTGAATTACTACTCCCGCCAGATCTTCCGCGCAAATATCCCAGATAATGATCCACAGATGCTCTTCCCTCAGCCCAGAAGCCCGGAGCACTGGACCGAGATGAATTGGGAGATACACCCGGACGGGCTGACGGGTGTATTAGGGCGTGCATATTTTAATTATCAACCGCGCAAACTCTATATCACCGAGAACGGCGCCAGTTACTCCACGCCGCCGGATGCAAAGGGCAATGTCCCTGACGAACATCGTACCAATTACCTGAGAACACATCTCGCCGCCGCCTATCGAGCCATTCAGGCCGGTGTACCGCTGGCTGGATATTTCGTCTGGTCACTGCTGGATAATTTCGAATGGTCGCATGGCTATTCGCAACGCTTCGGCATTATCTGGGTGGATTATGAGACACAGAAGCGAATCCTGAAAGATAGCGCCAAGTGGTACAGAGGCGTGATCAAGAAGAATGGATTTTAGAGGATACCTAACCCACCCCAAAATCTAAAGAACCGGGATCGGAAAAAGAGACCTCTGGCTGAGCCAGAGGTCTTTCTGATCTGGGAGCCGGTGCACACATCCCACCGCTTGAGACCCTCAAGGAGCACCAGACGGGCGGTGCCAGGAGCATGGCTCCCTGATTTGATGAAACCTTACCAGGCTCATACCTTCGGGGATTTGTCGCTCCTTTTCCGCTTTGCCTAAATGGTGGCTATAAGGTGCCTATATGCTGCCTATATCCTGGCTATATCCTCCCGTCGCTTCTCATCCGCTGTAAGCCAGCTGCACTCCAGGTAACCGGATGGTGCGCTTTGGGTTCCGACTTTCGAATGGGAAAACTAACCGGATGGGCTCCGTTTAAACGATTCAGCCCCAGACACTCGGTATCCGGGGCTGAATCGTTTAAATTTGGGGTATATGATGTATTTCTATCGATTTGTTAGCTCATCAGTGACGCCCCGGCAAATCCCGCTTCCAGAACATCGGTATAACAAATACCAGAACCACGCCCAGAGCGATAGCGCCGATCAGCACTGCCTCAGGCGCACCTTTGACGCCGCCAAGCCATTCCGCAACGGCGCCGCTTCCCATCGCACCCAGAGAAGGCAAACCGATCAGGGTAACTGTGTAAAGGCTCATCACACGCCCACGCATTTCATTAGGCACAGAGAGTTGAATAAAGTTTGCGATAATTGTGGAAAATACGGTTGAAGTGATCCCTGCAATAAACAGAAAAACAAGTCCTAACGCAAACGATGGACTGACAGAAAAGACAGCCAAAGTGATACTGAATATCAGCCCGCTAATAAGCATGAGAGCGCCCTGGTGTGGCACTTGCCTGAATGATGCCAAGCCAAACGCGCCGACCAGAGCGCCGGCTCCGGCTGCAGCCAGAAGATAACCGTACCCCTGTGGTCCGGCCTGCCAGATATCGCGGCTAAAAGCCGGAAGAAGACTTTGATAGGAACGACCGAAGATGGCGCTCAGCGCGGAGAGTGCCAGGAGGGCCAGAATCAGGCGGTCCCCCCATGCATACTTCATGCCTTTCCAGAAAGTATCACTCAACGATCCATGCTGACCGCCGCTATGTGTCCGTGCGCCGCGCATGGCAGCTAAAGCAAAAATCACGGCCAGAAAACTAATACTGTTCAAGAAGAACAACGTCCCTGCGCCGAGAGGCTCAAGCAAAATGCCTGCCAAAGCGGGACCAATCAGAGCTGCGCCCGTGTATGTGGCAGAGTTCAAAGATAATGCATTCAGTAAATCGCGGGGCGCCACCAGATCGGGAATTAACGCCTGGCGCGACGGATTATCAAAAGCAAGCAACAAGGCACCGATGAACGAATTCAAAAGAATCTGCCAGACCTGAACCCTGCCAGACCATGTCAGCAATGCCAGCACAAGCGCATTCAATAACTGCATGGACTGTGTAAAGAACAAAAGCCGGACACGATGGACTCGGTCCACCACTGCACCGGCAAAGGGAGGGATCAGGATCATTGGAACTGCGAAACTAAATCCTAATAGACCCAGCCACAACGGTGAGTTGGTCAACTGCAGGACCAACCAACTGTTGGCGACATTCTGCATCCAGGTACCAATATTCGAAACGATCAGTCCCGACCAGATCAACCTGAAATTTTTGTACCCCAGGGCAGCAAAGCGCGTATTGCTTGTCTCAATGATCTCCGTATCGTTCATAAATCACCAACGAAAGGATTGTGCCTCTTCTCCTCCCCCACAGTCGTCTCGGGTCCATGCCCCGAGAGCAGGCGCGTCTCGTCTGGCATGGTAAACACCTGGGTCTTGATGCTCTCGACCAGTTGCTCCCAATTTCCACCGGGGAAATCCGTCCGCCCGACGGAGCCGGCAAAGATCAGGTCGCCGCAGAAGCATACGCTCGCGCTTGCCAGAGGCGCGCTTCGCAGTCGACTACGTTCCTCACTACGCTCGTCACTCCGCTCAGCGCGAATATTCGCAACATACAAAATGCAGTGCCCGGGCGTGTGTCCGGGGGTGAAGCGGACTTCAAATTCCACACTTCCCAGTCGCAAAATCTGCCCCTGGTAGAAATCAATGGTCGGTTCCGGTCCGGGATCGATGTCGAAGCCAAACATGGCGCCTCCCC
>DATGYJ010000469.1:0-4425 GCA_035298105.1 Anaerolineales bacterium
CAATTCAGGAACATGCCAAACTTCTTGCCGACCTAAACTGGATGCGCTACTGCAACTCCGAAACCCTCCTGGGAACGGTGGAGCAGGCCTGAGATTGCAGAAGAACTAGTTCGTCCTCAAAAGTAACCGCCGAAATAAAACTTGCCTGCGGCCAAACCGCAGGCTCGAGCTGGTTTCGAGCGCTGTCCCAAGGGAGTGTGGAAAATCGTGCCGGTGAGGATGGCGCTCTGAAACTATTTATGTTTTCTGCAGCAAGTTCTTCCCGTGAAAGAAATCAGAGACGGCCAGGTCGAACGGGCGCTTGCCCTTTTTCGCCGCGGCTCTCTCGTACTTGGCACGGACCTGGGGGTCCGCCAGCGCCGTACGGGCATAAGCAACCGCCTGCCGGAAGCGCTGGCGATGCCCGGCCTGGGATTCGCTCCAGGTCACGCCTGACATATCCGGCTTTTTTATTATGACTTGTTTGCCATGCATCCGGCGGAAGGTGATGCCATATACAGATCCGGAGAGTCCTTGAAGAATGGGGTTGAGTTTTGCTTTTGGCATGTTTACCTCGCTTTTATTTTGATGATCCCGTAGTGATCCTGTACTGATCCTGTACTCATCCTGTAGTACTCTCTCAGTATTCATTTTGTATTCACTCAGGATGTGTTTGCCGGTGAGCCTCACTGACTGATGATGATCTCACACTGCACTCGCTGGGTAGACGCTAGAGGCAAAGCAAAGGTTCCCGTGACCGTTATTACGAGGAGTGACATCAATAGCGCCACGACGATTGCGCAGCATCCCTTTGGGGTTGCCAAGTGTGCCCGCTCCATGCTCCCGCCGCCGTCCCCGGCGGCGCTAACCACCAATCACTCAATGAGCTGCTTCCAATCAGAAATGGATGCAGTGAGAAAATGCAGGTAATTGATATTGTGGACTGATGAGAATGTTGTATTTACTGATTATGCCTGCGCCGAGGACGGGCAGGGAGCATAAAGGTCCCACCGGCGGCGCGCTGCACTGCATAGGAACGGTGTTCTTCTGTCTCGCAGTCGAAGCGCCCGGCGGGTAGGATCATGAGCTCAAACTTGTTTGCTCTCGCCGCAGTCCACCGCTTCACGGCTCTTCGAGGCGGCGGCGCTAACCACCAACCAATCATTAAGATTCGTGATTGGAAGTGAATTTCCGATGGATATCTAGCCCGCACGGGCATGAATGCCGCGTGCTGAGAGCGGAAGCCCGCTGGGCTAGATGTATGAGGGCGGTTTAGCGTCCTTGAGCATTGAGCCCGATGGTTGATCGTCGGGCGATCATGGGATTGAACGGGGGAGCGATTAGTGTAAAGAAAACCTCGCAAACCAAATATCTCCAGATGATTTCGATCGCACGGGCATGAATGCCGCGTGCTGAGAGCGGAAGCCCGCTGGGCTAAATGTATGAGGGCGGCTTAGCGTCCTTGAGCATTGAGCCCGATGGTTTTGCGGAGCACCCCTGTGGGGTACCGTCGGGTGGTTGAGATTGTGAATTCTCTATGGATATCTACACGGGCGTTCTCTACGGGGACAATAACGAACGCCACGTGCTTAGAGCTTAAGCCCATCCAGGGCTAGATTTTCCAATGCGATATTCAGGGTGTTCTCTGCATGATGCTTTTTCTGATTATTGATGTAATCAACAACCCTGGACAATGATTTTTCCGAAAAACTGAGCACTCCGTATTCCGCCTGCCACAGAAATGATCCACCTGCATACTTCTCATTGATATAGTGGGAGCTTGCGCCTTTGAGTTGACCAATCAGGGTGGCAACACATAATTTTGGTGGGATGGAAATGGCAATATGCGTATGTTCAGGCATGCCACCAATGGCGTGCGGGATGCATTCGAGCGCAGTGGCTTTTCCCCAGATGTATCCGTATAAATCTTTTTCCCAAGCGGGATCAATTAATTCCAATCTGTTTTTTGTTGCCCAAACAGCGTGATAGAAGAGTCTCCAATAGGGCATTGCTATCCTCCAACTTTTTGTTAGGCTTATTTTAACTCTCGATTGTTTTTACAGACACAATGATTTTTGGTGATTTTATCCGCACGGGCGTCCCCTACGGGGATAATAATGAACGCCGCGTGCTGAGAGCGGAAGCCCGCTGGGCTGAGACGTGCGAGGGCCTGGAGCGTCCTTTTGCGTTCAGCCTGATGGCTTACCATCGGGTGGTTGAGATTGTGAATTCTCTATGAATATTTGGCCTGCACGGGCGTAAACGCCGCGTGCTCAAAGCTCAAGCCCATTCGGGCTGGATGTGTGAGGGCGCTTAAGCGTCATGGCGCGTTCAGCATGATGGTTTACCATCGGGCGATCATGGGATTGAACGTGGGAGGCGATTGGCATAGAGAAAATCCCGCAAACCAAATATCTCCAGATGATTTTGACCGCACGGGCATGAATGCCGCGTGCTGAGAGCGGAAGCCCATTCGGGCTGAATGAGAGGATGGTTTACCGGGAATAGAATAGAATAAAATAGGAGCGTCCCTTTCCCCCGTACCCCTTTTCCATCATTGATTTCGCCGGTCCCCTTTCTTAAGGTACTCCTAACGGGGTTCGTTCTGTTCAACCAATCTCAAAAGGAGAAACTGAAATATGCCTTTTGTCCTCGAGGAAAGACCCTCCGACTCGTCTTTTGTCGAGGCGATCTGGCGTAATCAAAGCGAGCGACCCGAATCGTTCATTTCCACTGCCGGGATTCATTGGGAGATGGTCTGGATGAGACACAAGGGCCAGTCCACCCTCACCGTGCGCGGACCGGAGACGAAAGCGACACCTGCCGATCTTCCGGATGAGGCGGAGTGGTTGGGCATTATGTTTAAACTGGGTAGCTTCATGCCTGATTTCCTCCCGGGCGGGCTGCTGGATCGACAGGATGTAAACCTGCCTGAAGGGACAGGGAGAACCTTCTGGCTGTGCGGCTCGACCTGGGAATTCCCGACCTACGAAAATGTCGACACCTTCGTCGACCGCCTGGTGCGCGCCGAACTGCTCGTGCGTGACTCGCTGGTGGAGGATGTGCTGCGGGACGCCCCGCTGGACCTCTCACCGCGTGCCCTCCAGTATCGTTTCCAGCGGGCGACCGGGCTGAGGCGCAAAGCTGTGCAGCAAATCCAGCGCGCCTGGCAGGCAACCGCATTGTTAGAGCAGGGTTACCCGATCCTCGAGACCGCCTACCAGCTCGGCTATTTCGACCAATCGCACCTCACCAACTCACTCAGGCGCTACATGGGGCAAACCCCCGCCCAGATTTCCCAGGCGCTTCAGCCGGAGGCATTGCGTTTTTTTCCAAGACTGCACCCTTTTCTCGTAGTAAGCTAGGCAGGTCGACGTTTGATGTATAGCTTTCTCAAAGTCTGGTCGGGGCCTCTGGACTTGGGTCCAACGAACCGCAAAGAGCGCGAAGAACGCGAAGACCTACTGATTTTCTTTGTGTGCTTCGCGGGCTTAGCGGTTCAAATCCTTGTCCGACATTAATTTGAGAAAGCCCTGGCGTTTGATAAAAAGGTAAAGGAGAGCAGTGTGAAAACAGTCATATCTAAAGACGGCACCCGGATCGCTTACGATGTGTATGGCGCTGGACCGGCAATTGTCCTGGTCGATGGCGCGACTGCCACTCGGGCCTTCGGCGGTTCCACAGAGCTTGCCCAACGTCTCGCCAAAGCAGGCTTCACCACGTACGTCTTCGACAGGCGGACCCGCGGCGAAAGCAGTGATACACAACCTTACGCGGTGGCGCGTGAGATCGAAGACATCGAAGCGCTGATCGACCAGGCCGGTGGAACGGCCAACTTATATGGTATTTCTTCCGGAGGCGCACTGGCGCTGGAAGCCGCGGCCGTGCTTGGGGATAAGGTCAAGAAACTGGCCGTGTACGAAGTACCGTACCTGGGCGTAGATCCGGCTAGAGTTCCGGCCCGAGAAATATTCACCAATACCAGGCAGCTGGTGCGTGAAGGGAAGAACGGCGAGGCCTTTGCTGAGTACATGGGCAAAGTAGCCGGGCTGCCAGAGCAGATGCTCGCAGGGATGAAGCAGGCACCTTTCTGGCCCATGATGGAAGCCGTCGCGCCTTCGCTGGTGAATGATGCCACCATTATGTTCGGCCGGGACTTTACCCCACAGAAAGAGCTGCTGGAGAAGATCACGATGCCGGTGTTGGCGCTCTCAGGCGACGTCGATATGCTGCCAGGCGTTGACACTTCGTTCATGGCGAAGGCGGCCAAGGCGATTGCCAGCATGGTCCCGCACGGGACGTATAAGCTGCTGTCCGGCCAAAGCCACGATGTCAAGGCAGAGGTCATTAGCCCTGTCTTGAGCGAGTTTTATGCCAGCTAATGAATTCTGAAATAATAATTTCCGCCGCACACATGTCGTCCCCGGCACTTGCGCCCGGGGCAAG